>CAZSRF010000015.1:0-47558 GCA_964609155.1 uncultured Gammaproteobacteria bacterium
TGGAAATTGGGTTATTAATTGTGGCACTTATAATTCTGTGAAAATCGGTGTTAAAGACTACATCCAATCGCCAGTGCAGCTGGTTTTCGATCCCAATGCAATCGCGCAGCTTTATTTAATTGCCTTGCATCAGCAGGTAAGGAAGATATATAAAATCTCTCTTCTGTAATCACTTTTCCAGCTTTTACAGGGATGGCAACACCGTGGAGTTTCGAAAGAGGCCTAATGAACCAAATAGCTATCTAATTTTTGGCAGTACAACTGGTGATGTCGACGTTGAGCAGCTAGATACCTCTTTTATTCTTAAGCTTAACAAAGGCAATAAAGACGGCCCAGAGGGGCAAGTTAATTGAGACATAAAATCAGAATTCACGTCAGGGGAGCTGTCAATTTTATCATAAAAATAGTTCTCTAAAGAGTAAGCTATTAATACTTCCTTGCAACGATCTACAACAATACTTTTACAGTTACGATTGTCTTCATCTCGTTTTCGACACCACATCATGCGCCCACATAACACATCAGATGAGTCATAATAAAAACTTAACATAATCTGTGTTAATCTAGAATGACATGCATCCGCAGCATTCATCCTTAAAAAGATTTTTCTCAAATGAACTCTAGCTTCTTTGTCAACTAATAACTCGCCTTCACCTCCTAGTTTACAGGTGAAATCTCTAAAAAACTTTGCTAACTCAGCAATGGGAATAATAGACGTATGTGTGTTACCGAAATAACGAACAGCAATATGAGCTAGGATATCTCTTACAAGCATTATTTCTCTTTCACTTGAAGCGTATGAAATAGAAAAACCAACCATATTCTCACCTACCTAACATCAATACTCTATGTTTTAGATACTAACACATTTAATCAAGTTAATTCAATAATTTTTTTAGGATTTACCATGAAATGAAACGTTTGGTGCCAACGTTTGGTGCCAACGTTTGGTGCCAACGTTTGGTGCCAGTTGCTATGATGATCTTCAGAGATTAACGTCAGCTGTCAGGGTCATACAATAAAGAGTCATATACACAGCAACAAGATATCATTAAGCGCCTAAGTTAAATTAATAAATTAAACTATCTCATAAGGATCAATATCGATAGACCAGCGGATAGAACTTGATTTCAGATTATTTATCATCACTATAATTTCAGATACCACATCTTGCAACATCTTTCTATTTGCTCCCATAAAAATTATCTGCCCTCTATATAGCCCAGCCTTTTTAGCTTTTGGAGAAATGATAGGGCCTATCATTTTTATATCGTTTAATTTTATTTGGCTCAAAATAGCCACTTTAAGATTTTCTAAAAACTCCATTGTTTTATTTATATTATGACTTTCAGCATGCAGCAACCCCCAATAATTACATGGTGGTAGATTTGCTTGCTTGCGAATTTGATATAACTCTTGTGCAATCGTCCAATAATCTTTTTTTAAGATATCTTGTAAAAGAGGATGCTCAGGTTGTGTTGTTTGAATGATTACCTCACTATCAAGACTACTTCTGCCAGCGCGTCCCGCAACCTGCGTCAATAATTGCACAAGCCTTTCAGGAGCCCTGAAATCTGTGCTAAATAAACTGCTATCACAGTCCAAAACGGCCACCAAAGTTACATTAGGAAAATGATGACCTTTTGCTAACATTTGAGTACCTAATAAGATCTGCGCAGAGTTTGTTTTTATTTTTTCTATATGATGCTCCATATCATATTTATTTTTTGTTGTATCTCTATCTATTCTTAGACATACATAGTCTTTAAATATCTCAGTGACGTATTCTTCAATTTGTTCTGTCCCTACTCCGTAAGAATTTAAATTATTATTTCCGCACTCAGGACAATGAGTGTAAATTCTTTTTGATGAATTACAATAATGGCAGATTAAAAGTGCTTCTTGCTTATGCAAAGTATAATAAACATCACAACGCTTACACATAGCTCCCCAATTGCAATTAATGCACTTAGTCACTGGTGAAAATCCACGTCTATTTAAAAATATTAAAACTTGCTGTTTCGCCTCTAGTTTATTTTTTATACTATTTATTAACTCGGAAGACAAACCTGAAGTTAGATGTTTTTGCTTAATATTCAACAATCGAATTTTAGGCATATTTGCTGTTCCTGCGCGAGACTTAAGCGTTAAAAATTCAAATTTTTTATTAATGACATTAGCCACGCTTTCTATCGATGGAGTAGCTGAGCCAAGAATAACTGGGATCTTAGCCCTTGCAGCACGTATAATACTAAGATCTCTCGCGTTATATTTAAATCCTTCTTGTTGCTTAAAAGACTGATCATGTTCTTCGTCTATAATAATTAAACCTAGTTTTTTTATAGGCGTAAATATAGCTGAGCGCGTTCCTAAAATTATTCCAGCTTGACCACTATCTGCCGCAAGCCAATCTTTAGTTTTATTATTACCGCTTATCTTTGAGTGTATAACTGATATTTTTGTATGAAATCTTCTTTTAAATCTCTCAACAGTTTGCGGCGTTAAAGAGATCTCAGGGACCAGCACTAGGACTTGTTTTCCTTGCAATAATACTTCATATATTAAATGCATATAAACTTCAGTTTTTCCACTGCCAGTAACGCCATATAATAAATAACAAATAAATTTTGCCAAATTGTTAGTGTTAGTTAATATTTGACTAAATGCTAACTGCTGCTCCTGATTTAAAATTAATAACTTTTCTTTTAATAAATTTTCTGCTGATATTATTTTGTTTTTATGATCAACTCCAGATCCCTGCTTAATGTAGAGCCAATTTTTATCAGCTAAACTATCAATGGTGCTTTTTTTTATACCCAGCTTATCCAAGGCAAAAAAACTAAGTCCCTTTTGTCCGCTGACTTGAGACTCTGTTAATATATTGATCAATTTACTTTGTGCAAGTGTTAATTTTTTCTTGGCCTTTAAGAAATCACTATCTGTATTCAATGTAACAATTTTATTAGAAAATTTATCTAAATGTTGACCCTGTTTTAAACTCAGAGGTAACGCAGCAAAATAAACTTCACCTATTGGGTGATGGTAGTATGTCGCGGCAAAATTGATTAAATTTAAAATATCTTGTGATAAGATGGCTTGACTATCAATAAGCTCGGCGATTCTTTTTAGCTCAAATTTATCAGTACATTTAGGAACAATCTTATAAATAAAACCTACGAGAAATAATTTCTGCCCAAACGGTACTTTAACTCTAGCACCTATATTGTAGTCGCTTATTTGGGAATTAATTGCAGGTAAGTACGTGAAGCTTTGCCGCAAAGGAACAGGCAAAACTATCTCGATATAGAAAACAGGGGGGTTGACCACGTTGGTAGATATAATATTTACACTCACACTATTTGCGGCGAATGTGATTCTGCCCTACAGCTACATTGTGACTGTAGGACGAATCTTAATGCTGCTAACTACTTAGTTATGACCACTTTTATTCCAATTATCCGCATCGTCTAATTCTGAATCATACTGCGCTAAGGAGTCAACTTTTGAGAATAAACCATCTTTACCCTCATCAAATTTTGTCCATGTTCTTTCATCAGTTAATCCAGTTTTTGCAGGATTTGAGCCCGTTTTAGCCTTTGGTTTAGCTGAGCCAACTTTTGCATTAGAACCTGATACTGGTTTAGATGCTTGTTTTGATGCAGGTTTAGCAGCAGTTTTTACCGCATTTTGTTTATCCCATGCTGCACTGCTATCGCGATGAGTTTTTTCTAAATGAGCAAGTTTATTCAAGTGGTTTTGATAATGACTCACTCTAGAAACAGCCTCATCATGTGCACTTTGAGCTTTGCTGTGAACGGAAGTTGCTAACTTAACCTTGTTCCTTGCAGAAGTAACTTGCTTAGTTAAAGCAGCAGACGGCTTAGCGGAATGTTTTTGTTCTAATTTAGATAAATTATCTTGCTCATTTTTAAGTTTTTTGGCTGAGTTCATCCACGCTTGCTTAGCTGTAGAAGCTTTTTTATTTGCTGGTACCATTAACTTTTTGGTTTCCGCATGAGCAGATTGATATGCTTTTGATAAACTGCTTCCTGGTAACGCTTTGTTAGTTGCACTGGTTCTGCTAACTTTTGTAGTTTTAGCATTTTTGGTAACTTTAACACCTTTACCAACTTTATTGGCTTTATTAACTTTATTAGCGTTGCTAGCTTTAGCGGACTTGCTCGCAGCCACTTTTTTAGTAGCAGGTTTTTTTAATGCTGGTTTCGATGTGGTTTTATTCTGCACAGTAGTTTTTTTAACTGCTGGTTTTTTCTTTGACTTAACTGACATTTTAGGTCTCCGTATACAAAAATTTTAGCTACTCTTTTTTATAGCGTATTGCGATGCAATAACAAATGCATATAAGACTTATCATAGAAGAAAATTAAACATAAAAAAATAGCAAACTAAAAAATTTTAATAATTTTTTCATATTTTTAATATTTTCAATTTTTTTAATTTTTATTGTATATAATTTAATATTATTTATATATAACGTAAATTAAACTTTGATTAGGCATAAGATGAGTTTTTTTTCTATCGTCCGCATTGCAACATTCGCCAGTTTGGCCATCATACAGATTAATCAAGCAAATGTATATAGTTCTAATGTTAGCTTCTTTTATCCTGAGAATTACCATGGATGGGAAGCAAATTTTACTCCTATATTGAGAAATACTATTAATGTAGATAATAGCTCTAATATCTATGGCGGCAGATTAGCCATAGCTAATTTTTTTTATCATCCTAATTTTATAGAGCTTGGATTAGACGCAAGCGTTATAAGCATCTGGTCCAATGCGAAAAAAAATAAAGCAGATTTTTCTAGCCATATTACCATTTTGTCACCGGCTATAATTGGACGCTGGTATCTTTACCAACACAAACTGTTAACTCCTTTTGTGGAAGCGGGTATTGGGCCAAGTTATATGACAAACAATAATTTTGATGGAAAAAAGCTTGGCATGCAATTTGCGTTCCAAGACATAGCAAGCGCGGGCTTAATTATTTCCGACCCATACAGCCACCATAGCCCAAAGGAAGATAATAC
Source organism: uncultured Gammaproteobacteria bacterium (assembly GCA_964609155.1). Taxonomy (GTDB): domain Bacteria; phylum Pseudomonadota; class Gammaproteobacteria; order JAGOUU01; family JAGOUU01; genus JAGOUU01. Next base: position 5,051 of record CAZSRF010000015.1, read on the forward strand.
TTTCATATTGGGGGTCTATGTTGTCCATTACTCAAACGGAGGATTAAATAGAAAAAACAGAGGGATTACTTTACCTGTTTCTTTAAGACTAGGCTATAGATTTTAGGTACCAAGCAAAAGGTAGACACAGCCTGATACCTTTTTGCCTAGCTATCCTTGTTAGATTTAGAGCTTCCAAACATAGCAAATTTCTTCTTAAATAAATCTACACGACCAGCAGTATCGATAACTTTTTGATTGCCTGTATAAAATGGGTGACATTTTGAACATACATCTAAATGCACATCAGAAGATCTTTCAGCCATTGTGGATTGGGTTACAAATTTGTTTCCACATGAACAAGTTACGTTAATTACATCATATTTAGGGTGGATATTAGCCTGCATTTTTTGTCCTCATAATTATTTGCCTAACTGTCTTATCTATCTAAACAAGTTAAAACGCTAGGTATCATGGAAAAATATTAGTAAGATCGAATAGTAATAAATTTAACCACAGAAAGCAAGGCATTCAGGGGCCTGCACATGAAAAAACTCTGGACAGACACCAGGGCTGTCCAGCGAACAGTTGTAAACTTAAATATAATTACCGGGGGTAGCGTCATCCTACAATTTTTCTGTTCGAAATATTGAAAAGAAGTAATAACTTTCACAGAAAAATTTTAGGATCCAGAGGCGATCTTGCTTATTGGTGCCAATAAGGTAGATTTTTCCTGGATCCTTGAATTTTTTTGCGAATTTTTAGTGTTCTTTTCAAGCTCTCGAGCAAAAAAATCCAAGGATGACGTCGTCGATGGTTGGTTATTTAATTTTCCAACTATTCACCGGACAGCCCTGGGACAGACACTACCCAAAAACAACCTTGGGTTGCCGTTCATCACTTGGCCCACTTACTGGCTCACCTACTGGTTTAGGCTGATTCATCCTACAAGCCACAAGAACAGGTAACTTTATAACACCGTCAATAATCACTACTTCAGATAAAATTTCTTCACCTCTAATATGACGCTTTTTTAAACTAAAGATAGCCTTTAAAGTAGAAATTAAATAATTATAAATTTCCTTAAGACTTTGCAAAAGATTCTGCAAATTCACAAACCATGAATATCTGATTCTAGTCATGCTAAATTTAAAAGATTCACAGATTTTTTGCAATTCTATCTTAGCGTGAGCAAGAATATCTTGAGGGTTTTGACTATTTAAACTTTCTTCAACTCTGCTCTTGTAATCAGTTATTAGCTCTAAGGTCTTAATAAGCCCATCCTTTAGTTTATCTAAACCGGGATTATTTCTAATAGTAACTTCTAACTGTCGAATACAATTATTCAACGCATTTATTATTTCAACAATACAAGCAATATCAAGAAGCTTATTTTCAACTAAATTACTTGTAAAAACAAAAGTATTGAGCATTTTATCCTGTGATAAGAGATGATAGATATCCAAGTATCGTGTATCAGACAGAAACTTTTTTACTTGGTCAAGTTTTTTAAAAAAACTTAATTCTTTACCATAAGTATACATATTAGCCAGCCTTACTCTAGATAAACCCAATTGATCTAAACAAACATGACTTATGTATTCAGCATTACCTTCCTCCCAAGCAATTAACTCTTTGCTGCGTAAATGCATAGGTTGTGAACAATAATATTCCCTAAGCCTTTCTTCACTCCAACCCAAAATCCAACAAAGATAATTAAAAATAGTAGACAACATACTTAATTCTGTATAGCAAATTATCTTAGCTTTTTTATTAAGAGTCGTGGCAGCTATTGCCTCCATAATAGATAATCCGCCAGGACGTAAGACAATTTTATCAGCCATAGAATAAATATTAGCTATAGTAGAATCTGGTTGGTTATTTAATGGAATAATGACCACACTACTAGAACAATGCTTATTCGTTATCCTTGCTAATTTCATAACTTCTTCATAGCAGATGATGCCATTACTACAGAATACAAATATTTTTTTAAAAGAACTTTCTACTGTTTTTGCATTTTCTATCTCCGCCTGTAGAACTGCTAAAGTTCCTGGTATCGATGCTTGACTACCTAACATTATACTAATGATCTCATCCCTTTGTGTTAACTGAACATTAGCGCGTCCATTATAGTACTCACCAATAGGCAGAAATAAGCTATTAGCAAATGTTCTTTTTAACGTCTGGTGTAACAACTCCTTACCTGCTTTTACTAATACACCACCAACTGTAAAATCCGGAAAAAATATATCTACGCCATTTTCTCTGCAAGCGGGCATATCTTTAACATTAATAAATGCTGCTCGTATCGGCCCATCATTAAATTTTACTCGTGGAGGATCACCTTGCGATAACCCAGCATAGAGTTGCGGGTATATTTCTTTCATTTTTGCATGACGACGTTCCAAAATCTCAGCTTCTGTAAGATCTGAAATATCTATAGCAGGCGGACACGTATGACACTCAAATTGAGACTCTTGTAGATATTTACTATTAAAATCACTCACTTCTTTTATGAGCATTGCTGTAAATTCTGTTGGTAGATCAGTGAAGTGATGAATAACCCTTACTTTCTTGTGTGGGTTTTCACGATTATACCTTGCTACAGCTTCAATGATAGCGCCGGTACATACTGGCTGTGTGTTGTGTAAATATATGCTATCAAAAAGATCAAGATCTTTTCTATCTGTTAGCAGCTTATATGTCTTGTATCGAAAAACTGGAATATAAATGGGTGTGACTTTATGTAACCAAGCAATTAATCTTACAATCTCTACACTACCTGTGCGCTGAGCCCAATCCCAAGCTCTTGTTGTAGAGGGACCTGCATCTATCGCCAATGGCGATTGAGCAAAGAATGGATCGAAATAAGAACCTAAATCTGGCCCCCAACCAGCGTACCAACCACTTTTAATTGTATTGACTACAAAGAACTGATCACCCTCTTTATGCCATTTTGGGGATGCTTGGATCTCTCTACTCGCTGACTCATGGCCGCTGCCACCTGAGCTAGTTATAATAAAATGTAAACTCGGCAGTTTTGACGACTCGCGCATATTTTCAAATCCAACGTCAACTTTATTATAATACTATGGTTTGCATATTTGCACTCTGTGCACCGCCCCCACGACATATGATCATTTTTTGCTCATGGGGCACTAATAAAATAGTTGCCAATGTAGCAAATTCGCTATACTTACTTTCATAATCTTCATTGCAGATAGCTGCTCCTGTCATACTACGATTGCAATCAGACAAAATTTCTGACCATAATGCCATTTCTGTCCATTGGCTTTTATTACAAAGCAGACTAAGTACGCGACCATAACGATACATGCTATTACGTTGTCTTTGTTCAGGAGTGATCACCTGACAAGCCAACATTTTAGACTCTGTATAATGATTTGTTTTAACTAAAGGAAAATGATCTAACGTTGTATTAACATAATCTAACGCACTAGTTTCCAATAAATTACCTTGATGATCATCCGCACACAAAAAACTATGGCCCGATAATCTTGGGGTTTTGATAATCCCCTCTAGCATAGCATCATAATTTTCTGCCATAAGGGCTTTGCTGATTGTATGTAAGTAATTAACACCTATCTTGCAGTCATTAGCTATTAAATTAGTGGTCCCAATAGCAATATTATGTTGATTAAGCCCAATTAAAGCCAAACATCCCATTGTCGTCAGATACATCATTCTAGGACCAATTGATGGATTCTTCTTAACTATCACTAGGTAATCTATCGCTTCTACCGACATATCCCAAGTTTGACCAATGATAATTTGATTACTTTCGGACATTGTCTTATCTAAAATAAATCCTGTACAACCATCAAATCTTATTTCAGGATCGTTGAAGCCTTTAATCTTACATATGTAATCACGCAGGTCCGTGTAGCCATTAAGGACTAATAGCCACTCTAAAGAAATATTAGCACCATGGGCTATACCCTCAAATTCTTGCCAAATATTTTTATCATACTGTTCATGCGCTCTCAAGAGTTCTCTAGTCAATTCTAGTACTTCACTTTGATCAAGCTTATATTTCCCATATTTTTTTACAAAATTAATTAGTCTAGTCATTCTACTTTGAGCTAGCTCATGAATCTCACTTTGATACATTGCACCAAAGTCTTCACCCATTTGCCTATAAGTACCATTTAATTCTATGATAGGGATGGGAGTAGTGATGATTGATAACTTCTTCATAATCTTGATAAAATTAATTCAAATTCAGAACTGCAAATTTTTTGATAAGTTTAACATTAAGTTAATCTTGAGTTAATATAATATCAATAGTATTATCTAGATAATTTCGATTTAAGATGACTTACTTAAGGCAAATATGATTAATTCAAGCAAATGGAAACAGTTTAAAACAGCCTTCATAGCACTATTCAACTCTGATTCGCAAGAAGAAGATAGCACCAGTGCAAATGGTGCTACAGATAGCGACTCAACAGGTTTTAATCAATCTAATCAAGAAAAAAATCAAGGCGTTATTGATCCTAAAGCAGCTACCTATGTTAAAGATCCTGAGACTGTGTTATACAATGAGCTAAAAAAAGACCCAGCTGCCATGCTTGCATTAAAGCGTTTAACAAATGGCCAGATCCCAAGTTCTGAACTTATAGAAGAATTTGAAGAAGTAAGAAACAGTGAAGTGGCATTACAAACTATCGTAAACTCTCCCTATGCTTCATCTGACGTCAAAGCTCGTGCTCGCGAGGAACTCGCTTCAAAGCAAAGAAGAAAATTACAAGCTCAACCAGGCTTCAAAAATAACCCACAAACTCCACGACTGGGTTAGTTAATAGATTATTAGAAGTTGAGATAAAACTAATTACTCGAAATAGTGTCGAATTCTAATATAAAAACGTGATAACTTGCTAAATAACTTTGCTTCGTAATACTTATTGATAGCCTTACGAAACATTTGCGACCATGTTGGATACGCATAAGTTATATCAGATATATTCCGTAAGTGTATATTGTTGTGAATTGCTAAAGCTAATGTATGAATAATTTCACCTGCATTAGGACTTAGTATAGATGCTCCCAATAACTTATTATTTTTAACAAATAGTTTTATGCTTCCTTCTGCTTCACCACTAAGCATTGCTTTATCTAATTTTGTAAGTGGATAGTCTATTATTTTATAACGTATATTCTTTTCTTTAGCTGTATGCTCTGTTAAACCTACCTGAGCATATTCTGGATCTGTTGCCATGATTTTCGGTATAGTGCTATATGCTATCTTTTTTTTTCTTTTAAAAGCTAAATGATCTATAACAACACTTGCTTGATACTCTGAAATATAAGAAAACTTATATGGTGAGATTATAACATCTCCTAAAGCATAAATATGAGATTTCGAAGTTCTTAAATATTCATCTACAAGGATTCCCTGCTCATTATAGGCAATATCTAGTAATTCCAAACCAAGATTATCTAACTGAGGTTTGCGCCCTTTGGCTAGAAGTAAAGCATCTACGGTCATGTTCACGACCCCTGATTCAGCACTTATTTCTAAACAAACTTCACCTAATTGATTATTTTGATCATCTTTTGACCCAGTAACTGTTAGTATATTAGCATTAATAAAAAACTCTACACCTTCAGTTATTAAGATTTCTTTCAATGTGTGTATTTGACTTTGCGTACAAGTTGTGGCTATATTACTACCTTCCTCAATAACAGTTACTTTTGTTCCTAATCGACAAAAAGCCTGAGCATACTCTAACCCAACTAAATCACTGCCTATTATAATGAGCGTTCTAGGTTGTTTTGCAATATTCAAAATTGTTTCTGTAGTATAATAAGTTATTTCTGCAAGCCCTGGAATATGGGGAATTTTTGCTGTACTTCCAGTTGCAATAATAAACTTTTCAGCTGGGATCAATTTATCCTCTACTGAAATCATGTGCTCTCCCACAAAATGCCCAGTGCCCTTAACTACTTTAACTCCATATGATTTAAGTCGCATTCTATTATAATATTTTTGCATGTATAACATTTTCTCTTTAACATGCTCTTGTAACGCTCTAAAATCTATGTTGACATTACAAGATATTCCTAGTTTTGTAGCTTGTCTAGCATCATGAGCAATTTTTGCTGCCTCAATGAAAACAGTCCTTGGTATAACCCCAAGATTTAGGTATTCACCACCTACGTTCTCGTTTTGATCAATTAAAGTTACAGTATATCCTAGTCTAGACAATGTACTGGCTGCATATAAACCACCACATCCACCACCGATAACCACAATTTGTCTTTTATACTCATGCATAACAATCAATTAATTAATATAATCTAAGAAGTACTCCGATAATCTATAACTTAAATATAGCTTAATATATAAATATCATCAGGAGTTACGCAAAATGATCCTAAGTTGTCATCTCAGTCAAGCACTAAGTGCGCAGAACCGAGATCTGTTTTGCAAGATACCGGCTCTTCGGCCGGTATGACAAGTTTTTTGCGTAAGTCCTGATCATGTAAACCTATTTTACTGTACGGCTTAATGGTACAATGTCGCGATATATATATTATAAAGTTTAGAAGTTATGTCAAACAATTCTAGTTATCCAGCCAAAAGAATGCGCCGTCTCCGAGCACATGATTTTATACGCCATTTAGTCCAAGAAAATACACTTACAATCAACGACTTAATTTACCCTGTTTTTATCCAAGAGTCTAATAATCTTCAAGAAGAGATTAGCTCCATGCCAGGACAATTCAGATTTAATCTAGATGGTTTACTAAAAGAATGTGAAACTTTGATTGCTTTAAAAATACCAGCTATTGCACTTTTTCCTGCTGCTATCGATAAAAAATTAAAAACTTGTGATGGCCGCGAAGCTACTAATTCTGAAGGCTTAATACCTCAAGCTATTGTTGCTATAAAAAAACACTTCCCTCAACTAGGTATTATCAGTGATATCGCATTAGATCCTTATACGAGTCATGGACAGGATGGCGTTTTAGATCGAAATAACAAAATTAATAATGATGAAACTATTAAGATTCTTATTCAACAAGCTTTAATTCATGCTCAGGCAGGAGCAGATATCCTTGCTCCTTCTGATATGATGGATGGTAGGATTGGCTGTATAAGAAAAGCACTAGAGGAGAATAATCACCATGAAATAGCTATCATGGCATATTCTGCAAAGTTTGCTTCTAATTATTATGGTCCTTTTAGAAATGCTGTTGGTTCAAGCACCAACCTTGGGCAGTCTGATAAGAAAACATATCAGTTAAATTTCTGTAATATCAAAGAAGCGTTAAGTGAAGTAGCTTTAGATATCGATGAAGGTGCTGATATGATAATAGTCAAACCTGGAGCGCCATATCTAGATATAGTGCATGCTGTGACAACAAACTTTCGTATTCCTACTTTTTCTTATCAGGTCAGTGGTGAATACACCATGCTAAAATTAGCTTTTGATCAGAATGTGTTAGATCAAGATAAAACTATAATAGAAACATTGACCTGTTTCAAAAGAGCAGGTGCAAGTGGAATACTGACTTATTTTGCAAAAGATGCAGCTAACTTATTGATGTCTATCTGAGCCATCTAACGCATCAATAATAGTCTTAATAATTTTAACAACAGGCATTTGATCAGTTCTAACCGTTAGATCTGCGATATCTTGATAGAGTGGTATACTTTTTTGCAGCATGTCTTGCATGACCGAGTTTTTCTCTTCCGTTTGAAGCTGCGGACGCTTTCTATCAAACTCAGTTCTTCTTAACAAACTGTCTATAGGGGCCGACAAATAAACGACAAAACCACGACTAGTTAAATTAGCTCGACATAACTGGCTCAATACAGCACCCCCACCGGTAGCAAGAACTAGTCGACTTTTTTGGGTATACTCATCGATAATTTTTTCTTCTCGCTTTTGAAAACCTTCAGGACCTTCTATATCATATATCCAAGCAATATTAGCACCTGCTTTTTCTTCTATTAAGTGATCCACATCATAGAAATTATAATTAAGTTTTTGCGCAAGCCCCTTACCTATAGTGGTCTTTCCCACTGCCATTGGTCCCACTAGAAAAATTTTGTTATGGTTAATCATATTTATATCTAAACTATATTTAATAAGTGAGTGAACGCTTTTTTTAATCGCCTTAAATATTACAACTTTAACTTAAAATTGCAATAAAAAATTAATTAGTTTACAAATTAACTTTTTCTCTTGCTAGTTCTCTTATCATACTGCTACTATCATTAAACCTTTTCTACAATTATTTTAGGAGTAATAAAAATTAAAAACTCTGACCTATTGTCTTTTGTAAGATTACGTCTAAATAATTGACCTACATATGGTAACTCCCCTAAAAATGGTATCCGCTCAACGCTATTCGTCACACCTTGAGTAAATATACCACCTAACACAATTGTTTCACTATTGTCTACTAACACTTGAGTTTCAATGTCTTGTGTATTAATAATTGGTATATTTTGTGCAGCAGGATTTGTTGTAGCTGAATCATTTGTCACTTTTAGATCCATAATAATCTTATTATCGGGTGTAATTTGTGGTGTTACAGTAAGGCTCAATACAGCTTTTTTAAAGGCAATACTCGCAGCACCGCTTGAGGTTGACTCCTGATAAGGTATTTCCTGACCTTGTTCAATTTTAGCAGGAACTTTATTTGCTGTAATTAGTTTAGGCGTTGATATCGTTTCAACAATACCCTCGGCTTCTAATGCTGACAATTCTAAATGAACCAAAGTACCACCAGGCAATTTAGCTAAAGCCAAACCTAATGAGGTTGTTGGATTAGTTACACCTAAATCGATATTAAAACCATTATTTATAGGTGATGTCGCTGTACCTATTGCTCCTGTTGTACCTGTCGAGGTTGGATTTGTTGGTAATACAACAGCACCCGTACTTGCTGTATGACTTGCATTTACAGCATTACTACCAACACCTATATTGTAATTATTTGAAGAACGTTTTGCTGATAATCCCCAACGTACACCAAGATCTTTTTCAAAGTTTGTATCTGCTCGCACAAGTCGTGCTTCAATTAAAACTTGCCTGACTGGGGTATCTAAATTTTTTAAAACCTTATTTATTTCTTTTAATTTATTGGGTGTATCTTGAACAATTAAAATATTAGTTCTTTTATCAAAGCTGACCTTACCACGTTCAGATAATACGGAACCTCTTGTACCATTATTGAGCAATGTTACTAGATCTTCAGCTTTAGCATAATTAATATGAAAATATTCAGTTTCCAGATTAATTAATCTTTCAACGAGTCTGTCTGATTCTAGCTCAGCTTTTTCTAGTTCAAAAATTTCTGTACTAGGAGCTATCATTAAAATATTACCGTAATACCTTTTATCTAAACTTTTGGTTTTTAAAATAATATCCAAGGCTTGATCCCAAGGAACATTCATTAGTCTTAGTGAAATATTACCTTGTACGGTATCACTCGCCACAAGATTAAGATCAGTAAAGTCAGCAATCAACTGCAATACTGCTCGGAGCTCAATGCTTTGAAAATTCAAAGAGATTTTTTTGCCGCTATACTTTTTATTCAATTTAAAAATATCTGTTTTAACATCTGCTTTACTTTTAATTTCAATAATCAGACTATTATTTACTTCATAAGAAACAAAATCCACCATCGCTGTATTAGTGATAATCAGTTTTGCAGAATTCCCTTCTGTTTTCCATGCGAGTTGTTTCACAACTGTATCAAAGTCACCAACATCATAAGTTTTATTAAGATTACTTGGCAGTATGATATTTTTAAAAATAACTTGTAACTTCTTTTGAGAATTGTCATTATCATCAATGCTCATTAGAAATTCTTTATTTGAAAATTCAACTTGTATTTTAGCTGCTTTCTCATCTGTTAAACTAAAATCTACTTTTTTTACTACCGCCTTATTTGTATTAGATGATAAGACTGTTTGGTCTAGCATCTCGCTATTGATACGCTCACTGCTAACCATGCGTTCCTTTTTAAGGCTGTCCATGATTTTTTTGTTGGTCATAGGTGGAGAATATTCAGACAAATCACCTTTATCAGAACTGTTATAACCATTAAGTTTTTCAGATTTCTCTGTCTTTTTAACTGCTTCATTTTTATCCGTTGATGTATCAACAAATAATATTTGTTTAGGAGAGTACTGCTCCGTGGATTTAAAAACTTTACTTAATTTTTTTTGATCCATAGCTTGGATTGCGTCAGATGATTCTTGCTCGATAGCATCAATACTTTTTTTCAAATTATTCAAATCATTTTTATTATTAGCTTGACTCGCGCCATGAATAAGACCACCAAGCATGTCTTTAGTCATCAAAGTTAATATATAAGTATTATCCTTTTGTTCAATATTATAAAAAATACCTGGTTTAATTTTAAAATCTAATTCTAATTGAGAATCAGATTGCAGCACATTGATTGTTTTTAATAGCTCGTGATCAACAATAATAATATTATTCTTCAAGTTTACAAAAACGTTATTAAACTTAACACTCAATAAATCTTCTGTTTTATTTAATGTGGGCAAAGGCAAGATTGGAAACTCAGATACAAATAAATTTTTATTTGTAATTAACGAAGCTACTTGATTAGTGGCTTTGCTTAAATTATCCGTAGCACTGAAATTCTTTTCATTTTGATTTGTGTGATTAGAAAATTCTTTTGCTGAAAATTGAAAAAGAATTTTTACTTCTTGAGCAGACCATATTTGTACATCTATATTGCTCAGAAGAACACCTTTAGTTTGAGCATAAGCCGTATAAGACAATACAATATTTATTAGCAAAAATAGTAATTGAATTCTTATTGAATTTATCTTTTTTAATAACTTTCTCATTGCTCTGACTCTTTTTTATTATTTATTCTTTTAACTTCATTATAACTTCATTTGATTGCCAGCCACCAAACCCATTGCTGACTGCCTCTTTTATTTCAATGTTTTTTTCATTAATTTTCATAATTTTTCCATAATTTGGACCTATATAATTGCCTTCTTTGACCTTATAAACTCGCCCAGTATTATCTGATATTAACCCCCAAGTGATATCTTCTTTCTTAATGGAGCCTACCAGCACTAACTCTTCAAAAGTAAATTTTTCTAAAGGCTCTTTGGTTCTAGTTTCATCCGGCGCATCAATAGCACTTGATGAAACAACTTGACTTTTTATAAACTCATCAGATGTCATAAATGGGCTACGTTTAGCTACTCCTAAGTATTTGCTATTTACTTTTGCTACTGTAGGTGGTAACGGCTCAACAGCATGTTTATGCAATGCCTTGGTTTGTTTTATAAACTCTTCTAAATCTGATCGACTAGTACTTCCACCACATCCAAAAAGCAATAACAAGTTAAATAATAAAATAAATGTTAAAAATAATCTTTTATTATGCATTGTCTTCACCTGCTTTTTGTAGACTATATTCAACATCTAGATTTTCTTCCACTTCTGATAATTCATCTAGTTTTTTTTGATCAATACTGACATCAAAATCTGTCTTATCTTTTTCTTGTTTAGCATCTGTAGATTCATCAGATTGAGTTTTGTTATCTTTGGTGTTTTTATTTTTATTTTTCTTCTCATCGGAGATTTCTTGTGCTAAGTATCTATATGTTTTAGATAGTATTTCTAAATCTAATGATTCTGATACTGTTTTCTGAGACGATTTATCTTTAGAAACCTCCAAATTAAAATCATGTAACGTAATAATTCTTGGCAAATCTGTTAACCTGCTGATAAACTCTCCTAATTGATGATAATTTCCATGTACCTTTATTTTTATTGGTAACTCCACATAATATTTGAATTTTTTTTCTGGCAATATTGCTATTTCTTTAAAATTCAAACCAGTTTCTCTGCCTGCTTGTGAAATTTGATTAACCAGCGCGGGTACCTCATTAGCTCCGGGTAACATTTGAACCAAGTTAGTTAATCTCTTCTCAATAGTAACAAGTTGTCCCTTATATTCATCAATATTAACTAATAATTTTTGTTTATTGATAAAAAGGCTTTTCAACCTTTTTTCTTCAGCTAACAATCCATCTAATTCTTCAACTTTACTGTCTATAAATAACCATTTGATTATAAATATTAATAAAAACCCAGAAGCTATTGTTACCAATATTTTTAAAAAATTTGGCCAGCTTCCAATATTATAAATATCTATTTCATCAAGGTTTATATTAAACATTATGTTTGCTCAGCTTTATCAGTACTCATATCTTTAATTATACTTTGACCTGTATCTTTCATTTGAGTATCCGTAGTATTTGGTGTTAAATTTACTTGATTATCTGATTCATTACCTGTATCGACAATATGACTTTGATAAAATTGTAATTCAAAATTATGCGTTAATTCATTTTGCTCTTTTTTAATTGGCACTGCACTTACTGCACCTACAGGCACATCCTGTGAAGCAGGGTCGTTTACTTTAATCTGATTAAGCTCTGCGTGTTTAAAATAAGGCGATACCTCTAGAGCACGTAAAAATTTTGCTACTTCTGTATTAGATTCAGCCACACCCATGAGCTTAACTGAATTATCAGTACGTTTAATATTAGTTAATACAATCATTGGATTAATTAAATTTACGATTTCGTTAAATAAATCCAACGTATAATATCTATCACTTCCTATTCTTTGAATTACTGATAAACGCGAAATTAAAGCTTGTTTTTGTGCCTTTAATTCATCGATTTGACGAAGGACCTTATTAACAACCACTAATTCATTATTTAAATATTCATTATTTTCTTTTTGATAGTTAATAGATGATGAATAACTCCATGTTGTGATCAACATAATAAAAAATATTATTATATTACTAAAAGAAAAGAACAGTATAAATTGACGTTTTTTTTGTTCCTCAAGTTGTTCACGCCATGGAAAAAGGTTGATTCTTGTCATCCTACATAACTCCTAAGAGCAAGTCCACATGCCAAAGATAACGTCGTTTTCATTTCCAATAAAACTTTATCATCATGAAATTTGTCTGTATTAATGTTTACAAATGGATCTAAAACCTTAACAGTTATACCCATTTTTTCTTGAATTGCAGAACCTAAATTTGGTAAATTCGCACTACCGCCAAAAATGAAGATATAATCTATTTTTTCCGAACTTACAGAAGCATAAAAAAACTGAAGCATATGATAAATTTGAATAACTGCTTGATTATTAAATGTTTCAATAATTTTTAATATGGCAGGATCTTCATGCTTACACTTTAACGTTGATGCTATTTTTGCATCCACTAAATGTTCTTTTTGAATTAAGTCATTTAATACACGACCACCAAAATCTTGCTCTTTTATATATATTTGCTTTTCATTTTTAAAAATAGAAACTGTTAGAATGTCATGCCCTACATCAATCATTGCGATAACTTTATCATTTATGCCTTCTTGTAATTGTTTGGATACTACGTGTTTTGATAAACGACCTACAACACAACTATATATATCCATAACTTTTACATTTAAATTAGCAGCTTTTAATATATTGATATATTCATCTATTAACGATTTTTTTGTTGCGGCTAATAAAACCTCAGAATGACCTTTTTGCTTTTTACCATTATCGATAACATCAAAATCTAGAGCTATTTCTTCGGTACTAAAAGGCAAATATTTTTCAGCCTCTAACTCAACATGCATTGCTAATTGATTATCTGCCAATCCAGAAGGAACCTTTATTAGTTGGGTGACCACTTTTGGGCCTGATAATACTATAGCGGTATCGCGATTTGCATATCCACTGGCTGTGATTGCATCTTTAAGTTTCTCTGTCAAAATGCTATAGCTATCAATATGGTGCCCAGTGATACATCCATCAGGTAGAGGTACCAACTGATACTTCTCTAACACTAATTCATTCTGTTTTTTACCGATCTCCACAATTTTAATGCTTGAGGAACCTATATCTAAAGAAACCAAGTTAGTTCTTTCTTTAATAAAAGATCTTCTAACGGTATTTAAGAATTCGTTATATAAGCTTTTCATAGTTTGGTAACTACGAAAAGACAGAGAATTAAAATTTAAAAACTGACGCACCAAATTATCCTTTGTGTTATTATTTATATAAATAAGAATAATGTACTGTACATATATTAATTATAATTATGAACTCTTTTATAAAAATTATCAACTCTAGAGTATATCATTAGCTAAATGACACTTAAAAGAACTAAAGAGCGTCAGAGGAGTCGCTACAAAATTCTCAAGTTCATTACCACTATCTTTTGCTCTCTTGCTGTAGCTACCTTATCGGTAAGTTACCTAATTGTTGACTATTTGAAATCTGATCTCCCCACAGTTACTGTTTTAAAAGATTTAAAATTTCAGACCCCGCTGAGGATTTTTTCAGCAGATAACAAACTGATGGCTGAATTTGGAGAAAAGCGTCGAGCGCCAGTTGCTTTAAATGAAATACCAAAAAATCTTATTAATGCGGTTGTTGCCACTGAAGACAACAGATTTTATGAACATTCTGGAGTTGATATTCGTGGTCTTAGTCGAGCAGCATTAAAGCTACTTTCTAGTGGTGATAAAGCTCAAGGTGGCAGTACGATTACCATGCAAGTAGCTCGAAATTTTTTCTTAAGCAGAGAAAAAACCTATTTACGAAAAATTAATGAAATCTTATTAGCCAGAAAAATTGAGCAAGAACTAACTAAAGACGAGATACTGGCATTATACTTAAATAAAATATTTTTTGGCTATCGATCTTATGGTGTTGCAGCTGCAGCAAAAACGTACTACGGAAAAGAATTACAAAATCTTACTCTAGCAGAATCAGCTATGTTAGCAGGAATCCCACAGGCACCTTCGTCAATAAATCCTCTATCGAATCCAAGAGCTGCTTTGCTTCGTCGCGAGCACGTGCTAAACAGAATGCTTCATTATGGTTACATAACCCAAGAGGAGTATCTTAATGCTGTTAAAACCCCGGAAACAGCAAGTCATCATGAAATAAATGTAGAACTGCATGCACCATACGTAACTGAAATGGTACGGTTAGCTTTATTAAAACGTTGGGGTGATGATATTTACACGACTGGGTTACAGATTTATACCACTATAGATAGTAAGTTACAAAATTATGCTAATGTTGCAACCAAAAGAGCTATTATTCAATATGAGCAGAGACATGGTTACAAAGGACCGCTATTCAATTGGGGAGAGTCATTACAAAATGCAGTAGTAGAATGGCCTAAGCAGCTAAAAAAAATATCTAATAGTAGTAATTATTATAATAATCTTCTAGTTGCAGCTGTCATTCAAATTAATGATACAAAAGATAGTTTTAGTGATAGTGGACCTGAAAATCTTAATCTCAATTATGTTAAAGCCATTACCAGCAACAATGAAATCATAACTATACCTTGGAGTGGCCTGTCTTGGGCGAGAAAGGTTACTCCTAATTCTAGTTTGCTTGGTAAAAAGCCAACTCTGGCTTCTGACATTTTAAGAGTGGGCGATGTAATAAAAGTATGGCATGATCCAGATAGCAATGAATGGGTATTAACTCAAGATCCTGAAATAGAAGCGGCTATCGTTTCTGTAGATCCTAAAGATGGTAAATTATTAGCACTAACCGGTGGATATGACTTTAATAAAAGCAAATTTAACCGCATCACTCAAGCATTACGACAGGCAGGTTCTAGTTTAAAACCCTTTATTTACTCTGCAGCTTTAGAAAAAGGTTTTACTCCAGCTTCTATATTTAATGATGCTCCTATTGTAATCAGCGATCCTGAGCAAGAAATTTTATGGCGTCCACAAAATTCTAGCCAAGAATTTTATGGACCTACGAGACTTCGAACTGCATTAGTTAAATCCAGAAATCTCGTTTCAATCAGATTATTAGAAGAAGTTGGTATAGATTATACTCATGATTACATTCAACGTTTTGGCTTTAACGCAGAGCAAATTCCCAAAACTTTATCTTTAGCTCTTGGTACCGCTTCTGTTACCCCGTTACAACTAGCGCAAGCCTTTAGTATACTCGCGAACGGCGGTCACACAGTTAATCCAACAATTATCAATAAAATTACTGACAGTAATGATAATGTGATTTACCAATTAAACATAAATAATGATCTGGCTAATAAAAACAATCCAAATAATTTTGACAATCTTGATCATAAAAATTCATCATCAAGCTTCAAGCAAGTAATTACCGAACAAAATGCTTATCTTATTAACAATATGTTACAAGACGCTATTACATTTGGAACAGGAAAAAAAGCTCTAATTTTAAACAGAAACGATTTAGCTGGAAAAACGGGCACATCTAATGACAATCTCGACGCATGGTATTGTGGATTTAATCCTAATTTAGTTACTATCACCTGGATGGGATATGATCAACCAAAAAGTATCTATGAATATGCAGCATCTACTGCTTTACCTATGTGGATTGACTTTATGGGCAAAGCCCTGAGTGGACAACCAGAAGAGCAATTTCCAATGCCAAGTGGAATCGTGAGCGTCCGCATTGATCCTAAAACTGGATTATTATCTGATGCCAAACAACAGGATAGTATTTTTGAATTATTTCAATCTGGCACTGAACCAACAGAAACTAGCAGTTTAAACCTTGATGAATTAAATAAATACAATAATGGTATTAATTCTGCTGAACAGATATTTTAAACAATACGTAAGTCCTATCATAGTTTAATTATTTAATAAAAATTACTTATTACCCAAATAGTATTGTATAATCTCCAGATTAAAATCATTTTTCTATATCAAGCTGTTAGTTGATTCATTGCCTGGATTTCTTTTAGACTTTAGCTATATATATCATATGTACTTATATAAGTAGTTAGGAGGTGCGTATGTACATGGTAAATATTTCTAAAAAAGTTATAAAATCTCTCTTATTGGTTACTTTAGTAATGAGTTTAGCTGGTTGTACTGGTAATCGGTACCGTGACAGACAGATTATAGGCTCTGCAGGTGGTGCAGCCGTTGGTGGCCTAATAGGTCATGCAGTTGGTGGTAACACAGCAGGTACTGTTATTGGTGGTGCTATCGGTGCAGGCGCCGGTTCTGCAATTGCATCTGATCCATACTATTAATATACTGTTGATAAGATCTCGAGGCTTCCAGAGAACCTAAAAAGCATTTCTACAGATATGCTTTTTAGGATTTTTTAGGATTTTTATTATTACTGCCTACCAGGCTGATAAGGCCTGCCCTTGAAATAGTTTCTGCGCAGTTTTTTGCACTTCTTCCGATCGTAAAGCTTGTAGTAACTTTTTAAATTTATCCTGATCTTTATCTTGTTCACGCACTACAAGTATATTAGCGTAACGGGAGTTTTTATCCTCTGATACTAACGCGTCACGATTAGGCAATAAATTAGCTATGGCTGCATAATTAGTATTAATCACTGCTAAGTCAATATCTGATAGCATTCTCACCATAAAAGCAGGATCTACTTCTTGAAACTTTAATTGCTTTGGATTGCTTTTTATATCATTTAGACCAATATTAGCTAAGTTATCCATAGTCTTATCTTTTAAACTTATAAGCCCTGCTTTTTCTAGCAATAGTAAACTGCGAGCTTGATTGCTAGTATCATTGGGAACAGCAACAACGGCTTTATCAGGAATTTCAGTTATTTTTTTGTATCTATAAGAATAGATACCCATAGGGTAAATAAATAAACTACCAATACTAACTATTTTTAAATTTTGTTTAGTAACTGCTTCAGCTAAATATGGCTTATGTTGAAACATATTTGCATTAATTTCACCTTCATTTAATGCACGATTAGGTTCAACGTAATCATTAAAAGGAATTATTTTTATATCAAGATCATATTTAGTCTTAGCTACTTTTTTAGCCACTTCCATTAACTCAGTTTCAGGACCAGCGATAGTACCCACCAAAATGCTATTAGGACCTATTTCTATCTTTTTTCCACATGCGGATAATAATAACAGAAAAGCTAAACATGCTAAATTTAAGATTCGGCTAAACATGCCTAAAGTACCTCACATAACTGTAGATATAAATATAATTAGTTAATTATTTATTTATGAGAATATTTTTTACAAATAAGATTATTTAAATATTGAATCATTTGTACAATAAATAATATTAAAATTACTGTTATTAATATAATATTGTTATTAAATCTCTGATATCCGTAATTAAAGGCTAGCGCTCCTAATCCACCGCCGGCCAACGTACCAGCCATCGAACTATAACCTACTAACGCTATCAACATAATCCCTATGCCATTGGCAATATTTATTTTAGACTCTGATAAGACAACATATCGAAGTATCTGGTAAGTTGAAGCTCCCATGCTATGAGCTGCCTCAATAACACCTTTATTGACATTTAAACAAGCATTTTCAACAATTCTAGCCATAAATGGAACTGCTGCTACTGTAAGAGGCACACAGGCTGCAATAGTACCAATCGTTGTACCAGCAACAAATCTGGTAAAGGGTAAAATAGCTATCATTAAAATAATAAATGGTATAGAACGCCCAATATTTACAAAGAAATCTAATATATAATAGACGTATCTAGAATATTTAAAATTTTTAAATATTCTTTGATTAGGACGTAAAACATACAATACTAATCCCAATGCGCTCCCTAATAAAACAGCAATAACACCTGGAATAAAGATTAATTCTAAACTTTCAAGCAAAGCATCAACAACTTGCCATAATAACGGGTTTGAAATATTAATAAATTCTTGGGGCATATCCTAAAATTTCCACTTGTATTCCACGATCGCTAAAACTAGATTGTATTTTCTGTAACTGCCCTTGATTGGACTCCACTTGCATAATCATTTTACCTACTATAGTGTTTTGAATAGTTTCTATTTCACCCTGTAGAATATTAAAATTAATATTGTGCAATCCCATGACTTCTGATAGAACAGGCTTTGCAGCTGATCTATCAACAAATACTAATTGTATTAAAGGAAAAAGATTTTCTCCCTGATTGTTACCATTATTACCATGCACATGATTTTTAGTATTAACTAAATTTTTTAATATCGCCTCTGGTAATTTATCTAATAGATTAGTTGATAATATCTTTTTAGTTCTCTCGTGTTGAGGGTTGGCGAATAGGTCTAAAACATTGCCCTGCTCAAGTATTTCCCCATGTGCCATGACAGCTACATTGTTACAAATACTTTTTACCACAGCCATTTCATGTGTAATTAATAATATAGTTACTGCCAATTCATTATTAATCTTTTTAAGCAAATTTAAAATAGCTTTTGTTGTCTGAGGATCTAATGCCGAAGTACATTCATCACTTAATAAGACTTTTGGATTAGTAATTAAACTTCTAGCAATCCCAACTCGCTGTTTTTGACCACCACTTAATTGATGAGGATAATTCTGCGTTAAATGCGTTAAACCCGTTAATTCTAAAATAGGATTGACTTTATTCGCTAATTCTTGCTTAGACAAATTTTTTAATTGATTGTTAATTTTGAGTGGAAAAATAATATTTTCATAACAAGTATAAGACTCCAATAAATTAAAATGCTGAAAGATCATTCCCGTCTCTTGACGAGCACATTTTAATGCTTGACCTTCTAGATTATTAACTAATCTATTATTTAACCAAACTTCCCCACTGTCAGGAACTTCAAGTTTATTAACCATATGCAACAAGGTACTTTTCCCTGCTCCACTAGTGCCAATAATGCCAAAAATTTCCCCACGGTTGACGGTTAAGTTAATATCTTTTAATGCTGTAATTTTGATATTATTCTTATTTTTGCTATCTACACTGCTCACACTTTCCAAGCTTTTGTTTACAACTGTATAAGACTTATTTACCGCAATGAACTTTATCACTTTATTAACCAAAAAACCCTAGAGCATTTAAAGCCACCAAGGTTTATTATATCCTAATTATCCCAAATAAACATCATATCTGATTAGCTTTGACTCAACTGAATAATTGACTCTTCTTGGTAGTAATTTTGGTTGTTTGATATCTCGTTTGAGCACTATTTTTATACCCCCTGGTTTCTTATGTTTAGAGCAATAATCTAATGCACTTTGCAATAAATATTCTGGTTCATTAGAGTTGCCACAGAGACTCTGTAGTAATTGCATGTTTTGCTTGGGTTTTGCTAACTTATTCTTTATTTTTTCTTTTTCAAACATAGGGTCAAGATAAATAACATCAAAACTCTCACCATGCTCAACAGAGCTAGTTAGCATATCACCTAGATAGTCAACAAAATTTATATTCTGTATGGATAATTGATGGGCTAATGCTTTATGGGCAACACTAGGACTGTTTCTTAAGCGAAGAAGCCCATCATTTAAAAGACTATAAAGTATCTTAGAGTTTTCTAAGCAAGTAATCTGATAATTTTGATTTAATAATAAAAGAGCAATAGCATCTAAAGTAAACCCTGCCGTACCATCTAATATCTTAACTCTTTGTTGCTTAGGTAGTTTCCCAAGCCCCATGGCTTTGGGCAACGCATCGTTATAAGTAAACTTATAACATTTCTTATTAGCAATTACCTGGTTAATATAATCTACATTAAGAGGCTTAGCTTTTTTATTTGTAGCTTCAAAAAGAGACAGATAATTAGTGCCATCATACTGATACCACTTTAAAACATATGAGTATAGAAAACATTGCTGCTCTAGTACTTCTGTTTCTGTAAAAAAATCACAATTTAAATATGCCGCAAGAACTTTAGCCTGCTCAAACTGGGGATTATTTAACTCACATAACACAGCTATATTTGACAAAATAGTTTTTAAACCTAACTAAGATAATTTACTTTCTTTCAGGGATTTAACATTATAAAAAAAATTTACAAAAAAGGGCAGAAAATCTGCCCTTTTAAATCGCGTACTAAACTGTTGCTTCAATCATCATGTCTGCAGTGGCAAGTCATACCATAATGTCCACCAAGGGCACAAGAAAATGCTCCTAAGAAGAATAATGCAAATATTAAGTAAGATGCCATTCCTAGAGTATTTGCAACTTGCTCAGATTGATCGGTTTGCTCACTTATCATGGGTGCTTTATGATCAACCATCATAGCCACATGTGAATCTTTTCTAGCATTCACCTTGTTATCTAAGTTGCTTAATGTAGGTTTTGTTGTAAAATCTGTATACACAGTAACATAACGCCCCATTTGTGTAGCAAGTAACACAGTAAGAATTAAAGCAACGCACCATGTTGCAAAACCATAAACAAAGCCTAAGTTACGTTTAACACAGTAATGACGACCTAAATAACCTGATACAAAACCAGCACAAAACATTGAGACTACTGAGCCAATTAACAACCCAATGAAACCACCTACAGCTAATGTTGCCATTCCAGCTTTATCCGTTGTGGTAAAAGAAAGTCCAGTTGCTATGCTAAATATATTTAATAAAAAAGCAAACCCTACGGCAAATAATGCGCCTACAAATACCGCGGTCCAGCTTACTTGTTTTTTCGTACACAGACAACCACACTCCCTGTTGCAATCGTGATTCATGTTTTCCTCTCATCTCAATAAGTTAAGTTTATTATATGAATTCACGTTTCCGTGAATGTAATAAGGATAGTACAATTTCAAGATGATGCGTAGATATGAAAACTTTTAGCAGATTGGAAATAATATTCAAATAGACTAATATAAATGTATATATAGTAGAGTATAGACATGGCAGTCATCACCCAATTCAGTACTCTGATAGCAAGTAGAATAACAATAATAACACTAATTACATGTTAGTTTACTATGATACATTATCTTAGAATTCGATACGTACAAATACTCATTGCAATAATTGTGCTTATCGGATGTGGGTGGTACATTACACCATTTTTCATGCATAAAGCAGCAGAAACAAAAGTAGCGTACCGTGCTAATAACCAACCAATCTCTAGCAGCAACACTGAGAAAATATTTCAACTATCCGAAAAGCAGTTAGAAAGCTTGGTAATAAAAGACATAGTTGCTAAAGTTTTATACCCCACAATTAAGGCTGATGGAAAAATTGCTGAAAATGAGAATACTACCTCTTCCGTATTCGCACCTTATTCTGGACGTGTAACTGCTTTATTCCATAAAATTGGTGATCAAGTAACAATAGGTGATCCTTTGCTGCAGGTAGCTTCTCCTGATTATCTAAGTGCACTTGCCCGACTAAAATTAGCAAAAACTAATGAATGGCGTCAACAGCAACGATATCAAGCAAAAACTGGATCTCTAAAAGATTGGCAACAAGCACAAGCAGAGTTAGAGTCAGCTCAAAGTAATATTTTTTTAGAAACAGCAGAAGTTAAAGCTATTCCACACAAGCTGCAAACAAATAAACTAAATAAAGACGATGCTGTAATCACAGCTCCTATAACTGGTCGTATTATTCAACGTCAAGTCGGTCTAGGTCAGTATATTAATAGCGCAAGCGGTGGTGCAGCAACACCATTATTTACTATAGGTGATTTTTCAACAATTTGGCTATTAGCTAATATTAGAGAGATTGATGCGCCACTAATACATCTTGGTCAAGAAGTTGAAGTAGCAGTGCTTGCTTATCCTAATAGAAAATTTAATGCTTCTATAGTCTACATAGCTCCAACTATAGATCCAGTTACGCATCGTTTGCCTGTTCGAGCAGACATTAAAAACACTGACGAAGCTCTTAAGCCAGGTATGTTCGCAAGTTTCTCTATAATTACCGGCAAGGGAGTGGATGGTTTTATTATACCTGAGGATGCCATTATTTATGAAGGAGCTGATACACATGTCTGGGTTTTTAACCCCAGCAACCGTACCATTACTTTAAGAAATATAAAAATACAAAGTATTAACAATGATGGTGTTGAGATTATATCGGGCTTAGTAAAAAATGAAAAAATTATAGCTGGAGGCAGTCTTTTTATTGATCGTGTAGCAAAGTCTGACAATGAAAACAGCTCAGATAATAATAATATAAAATAATTATGAATAAAGTAGTAACCTTTTCGCTACACAAAACAACATTAATCTTAATATTATTATTAACTATACTCATAACGGGCATATTTAGCTTCATGCATTTAAATATTGAAGCTTACCCTGATCCAGTCCCACCACAGGTAAATATCAACACACAAAGCGTTGGGCAGTCAGCAGAAGAAATTGAACGTTACATCACCATTCCTATAGAAGTAGAAATGGCAGGCATTCCTAATGTACAGTCAATTCGAAGTATATCTCTTTTTGGTTTGTCTGATGTTAAAATACAATTTGATTATACCTTTTCATACACTCAAGCAGAGCAGTTGGTAATAAATAGATTATCCCAATTATCAGAATTACCAAATAATGCTAAGCCTGCAATTTCACCTTGGAGTCCGACTGGTGAAATTTTTCGTTATGAACTAACACGACCAGCAGGATATTCGTTAACAGATTTAAAAACTATTCAAGATTGGATTTTAGAGCGGAAATTCAGATCAGTACCCGGTGTTATAGACGTTACCAGTTGGGGAGGTAAAACCAAGACATTTGAAGTTGCTATAGATAGAGAAAAATTAATTAACTACGGCCTAACTATACCGCAAATATTACAAGTAATAAATGAAAGTAATATTAACGTAGGTGGCCAAACTGTTAATATTGGACCACAAGCTGCTGTTGTTCGAGGAATTGGTTTAATTCACACAATTGAAGATATTGCCAATACTATGGTTAAAGAAAGAAATGGAACTCCAATTTTTTTAAGTGACATTGCAACTATAACTGTAGGCAACAAACCAAGATTAGGAATAGCTGGAACAGATGGAACAGATGATGTTGTACAAGGCATCGTACTAATGCGCCGTGGTGAGCAAAGTTTACCGACTATAGACCTTGTAAAAGCAAAAGTAAAAGAAATCAATGAGTCTAATCTCCTACCACCAGGTGTAAAAATTAAGACTGTTTATGATCGTGGTGATTTAATTAAACAAACTACCAAGACAGTCATGCACAATATTATGTTTGGTATAATTTTAATATTTATTTTGCAATGGGCATTTTTAGGAAATTTACGTAGTGCTATAATTGTCGCTACAACAATTCCATTTGCATTAGCATTTGCTGTTACTTTAATGGTCATCAGAGGTGAATCAGCAAATTTATTGTCCGTTGGTGCAATAGACTTTGGATTAATAGTTGATTCTACTGTTATTATTGTGGAAAATATCTTCCGTCATCTATCACAGAAACCTACAGATAGATTTAGGCATTCAGAATTAGTTCAACATTCTCATTTAAATAAAATTCTTTCAGGACGAGCACTAGTTATTGCAAACTCTGCATTAGAAGTTAATAAAGGCATATTTTTTTCAGTTGCTATCATTTTAACTGGTTTCTTGCCTTTGTTTACTTTAACTGGTATTGAAGGGCATATATTCGGCCCCATGGCTAAAACATATTGTTATGCAATATTAGGTGGATTATTGGCAACATTCACTGTAGCTCCTGCCCTTAGCAAGGTTATGCTAAGTGATAAGCTTGATGAAAAAGAAACTTTTTTAGTCCATGCACTTAGAAAAATTTATACGCCTGTTATAAAAGTTGCCTTAAATAATCGAATTTTGGTTTTAATAACAACTGGAATATTGCTTATTTTGACAATAGTTATGATGAGATCATTAGGTAATGAGTTTTTACCTAAACTCGAAGAAGGCAATTTGTGGGTAAGAGCTACCATGCCGACATCCATCTCTTTAGAAGAAGGTAACCTTTATGTTAATAAAATACGTAGAGTTATTAAATCATACCCAGAAATACAAACAGTTATTTCCGAGCATGGACGCCCAGATGATGGTACAGATACAACTGGTTTTTTTAATGCTGAGTTTTTTGTACCACTAAAGCCAATGGAAGAATGGACAAAAGGCTTGGACAAAGATCAGCTCACTGAAAACATTCAAAAAAAACTAAAAGAACAATTTCCTGGTATTGATTTTGATTTTTCGCAATATATACAAGATAACGTACAAGAAGCTTCATCAGGTGTAAAAGGTGAAAACTCTATCAAGGTATTTGGTAATGATCTAGCCATTTTAGAAAAAGTTGCACAAAACATTAAAAAGACTTTATCGCATATTAATGGAGTTACTGATTTGGGCGTACTCAATTCTTTAGGTCAACCATCTGTAAATATAAAAATAGATCGTAAAAAAGCTGCTCGTTTTGGCCTGACCACTGGAGAAATCAATGATACAGTGGCAGCCGCCATAGGAGGGAAAGAATCTGGTAATGTTTATGAAGCAAGTAGTGATCGAAACTTTCCGATCGTAGTTCGTCTATCTTCTGAGTACAGAAAAAACTTAGACACCATCAGAAGAATTACCATCGGCGCAACAGACCCTGATACTGGCGAAATTATTCAAATCCCTCTGAGTGATGTCGCTGATGTAAATCTTGCCTCTGGTGCTTCATTAATTTACCGCGAGAATCAAGAGCGTTATATACCCATTAAATTCGGCGTAAGAGGTAGAGATCTAGGTAGTGTCGTCGTGGAAGCACAAGAAAAAGTTGCTAATGAAATCAAGCTACCACCTGGTGTCCATTTGCAATGGGTTGGCCAATTTAGTAACCTTAAGGCAGCAATGGCAAGGCTTTCTGTAGTTGTACCATTAAGCATTTTACTCATTTGTTTACTATTATATGCAAATTTTTCATCCTTAACTGACACTTTATTAGCAGCAAGTGTGATACCAATGGCTATTATTGGAGGAATTATTGCTCTTTATATAACGGATACACCTTTCAGTGTTTCAGCAGCAATAGGGTTTGTTGCCTTGTTTGGTATCGCTGTTATGGATGGTATTTTAGTGATCTCCTATTTTAATCAATACTATGAAAATGAAAATGAAGATAATCATGATCGTATGTCATCATTACTAAAAGCTTGTCAAGTTCAAATGCGTCCTGTAACAATGACCTGTATCGTTGCATGTGTAGGACTTTTACCTGCAGCGATCTCAACTGGAATCGGCTCTCAGGTTCAAAAACCGCTGGCTCTGGTTGTAGTTGGAGGAATCATATTAGCTCCAGTATTGATTTTAATTATTTTACCTGTATTAATAGATATTTTCTCACGTCGCAAACCTAAAAAACCTAATATCTCCTTAAATGTCGATAACAACAACGAGGAGTTATATGATGTATAAGAGTTATTTTATAAAAACTTCAATTTTATTGATCTTGTTTAATATGCTTATTACATTAAGCAGTTGTACAGTAGGGCCAGAATTTAAAAAACCTGAATTTCCAATAATGGACCGTTACACAAATAAACCTTTATTTTTATCAAATACACCATCAAAAATTAACTCTAATCCTATCAAGATCACTAAAAGTGATTTGCCACAAGAATGGTGGAAATTGTTTAAATCAACATCCTTAGATCATATAATTAAAAAAGCTTTAAAAAATAATCCGGATCTGCAAAAATCTAAAGCATCTTTACGTCAAGCACAGGAAATAGTATATGCACAAATAGGAGCATACTACCCTAGTGTTAATATAGGTGGTTCGGTACAAAAACAAAGAACAGCTAAAGAAATACAACCATTTACTGATTCTGGTTCTCGCCTATACAGTTTATACTCTGGCCAGATCAATGTATCTTATGTACCTGATATTTTCGGAGCTAATCGACGTGCTGTGGAATCATTGTCTGCAATAGCTGAATCTGAAAGATTTGAATTAGAAGCGGCACATTTAACATTAACATCTAATCTTGTAACAACGGTTATTCAAGAAGCTTCATTACGCAATCAAATTGATGTCACAAAAAAACTCATTAAAAGTAGCTCAGAAGTATACAATCTATTCAAAAAAGAAGAAGAACTAGGCAACATTTCTCGTGCAGATACTACTGCACAGGAAGCAGTTTTAGCAAGAATAGAACAATCACTACCTGAGTTGGAAAAACAATTGGTCCTTACCCGTAATCAATTAACAGCTTTGATTGGAGATTTTCCGACTAATCAAACTAAAGAGATCTTTAATTTATCCGATCTAAAGTTACCAATGATACTACCTATTAGCATTCCATCAAAATTATTAGAACACAGGCCTGATATACGAGCAGCAGAAGAAAATTTGCGTGCTGCTAATGCTGATATTGGCGTTGCAATAGCTAATAGATTACCAAATATTATCATAACAGGTGATATTGGTAAAAATGCATTGCAACTTCATAAGCTCCTAAATACTGGCGCAACTATTTGGGGTTTAGCTGCAGGTATTGCACAACCCATATTTCAAGGTGGTACTTTAATGCACAAGCAACACGCTGCAGTTGCCGCTTATGATAAAGCTGCTGCTGAATATCGCTCAACTGTTATAAATGCCTTTAGAAACGTAGCAAATACACTACAAACTTTAGACTTTGATAATAAAACTCTACAGTTATCCAAACATGCAGAAAATGCTGCAAAACGCACTTTAGACTTTGCACGTAAAGAATGGATGCTTGGTAACGCAAGTTATTTATCTCTAGTTAATGCCCAACAAGATTATCAACAAGCTGTGATTAATTTAATTCAAGCCAAAGCAAATTGTTATAGCGATACTGTTGCATTATTTCAAGCCTTAGGCGGTGGTTGGAATTCTAATCATGATTTGAACACTTCATCATAATCTTTTAAACCAGGAGAGATATATGCATTACCAATATATCTTTTGTCCTTACTAAAAGATGAACTAAAAATGCTTTTAGTTTTATCACAATATTCACTCTTTAATTGCATAAGATCGCATAACGAATGCGCCATAAATAAAGTACTATACGCTCTATCTACATATCCATGCCATTGAGATATAGAATGGTCAATTTTCCATTGTTCTGTTCCCCAGACGATTAATGGGATGGTATACATTGCAGGTGTTGGCTGTTGTTCGTTACGGCCAAAAAATTCTTTATTATCAAAAACCTCTTCACCATGATCGGAAAAATAAACTAATGAAGAATAATCTGTGTTTTCTTTTAGGATCGTAATTAAATTATAAACAATATAGTCATTATACAAAATAGCATTGTCATATTCGTCATATAAATCTTTATAATGATCCTGTAATACAGCATATTTGCTATAGCTATTTTTGTTTCTGGTAAACACCTCAAACTCTTTAGGATAGCGAAACCTATACTGCCCATGTGTACCTAGCAAATGCAAAATTATAAACTTTTTATCTGAGTCTCCTGATTGCAAAACTTTTTTAAATGGTTCAAATATTTTCTCATCATAACTAGTAGAACTTTGCCTTCTACCATGGTTCAGATAAGTAGTCTCATCTGATATCCTCGAGAATGCTGTTAACAAAGAATTATTGTCACTTATGGTCTGTTGGTTACTAATCCAATACGTTTTAAATCCAGCAGATTTTGTCAGTGTAATAAGATTAGGATGGAATTGTGGATCTTTCGTTTTAGATAAAGTTAAAACTCTAAATAAGGCTTCAATTGTTGTCGGTTTCGGTGTAATGACATTGTTAAAGACCAATAATTGATCTTTAATAGAGTTTAGCAATGGTGACGTATTTCGATTATAACTATACAATCCCATACGCTGACGATTGGTTGACTCACCTATGACAAGAACATAGACTTGCTTTTGCGTTGGATCTAACACAGTAACAGGATCATGTACATCCCTGGCATGATTTATCCATGTATTTACTGCAGCCATTTCTTTTCTATATTGGTTATAGCCTAGTAGAAACTGCATACCAGGAATTGCAGTGTACTTTGCTACTAGTCGATTCGTTCCTTGCGTATAGGAATCTGCATTAAACCCTGACCATTTCTTCTGATAAGGTGAAAGATTAATTGCACAACAAACGATAAAAAGCCCGTAAATAAATTTCTTATTGTAGTTTATTATCTGAATTTTTTTATATAACCATATTGGTACAGCTGCATAAACTATAATAACTAATAGCATCCACCATTGAAAATAATGACCTATAAACTCTGTACTTTCAGCATTATTTGTTTCAAAAATTATAAAAAAAATACTTTGCGAAATTTCTTGTTTAAAAACAAAATAATATAAAATGCTTACTAATGAACAAATCCATAGCGCTACCCCAAGCAGAATTAAATAGTATTTCGTTACTCTTGGGAAGACTACAGGGATAAGAGTTAACGTAATAGTAAAAATAAGGGCATCTCTTAAGCCAACAATATCACTTGCATGACTGTATTTTAAAAGCAATTGAAAAATGACTGAAAAGTAAATAAAAAACAAATAGATATAAATATAATTTAACGATTTTAAAACCCTACTCCCTTTGACCCCTATCATAAAATTTTTCTCTATTATTCCTATTATTCTTATTATTCTTATTTAGATTCCATATATAAAATATAATCACCAAATACACCTACTTTAGTAATTGATTTTGATATAGATGCTAAATTTTTTTCTTTCTTAGTTTTTATCACTATAAAATCCCTTGTGTTATTTTTTAATAGGTTTTTAATCTTATCAAAATCATTAGTATTTTTAGCTGCACCCTGCGAGTAAAATTCAGCTGAGTAAGATTGGTTTAAATAAAAATATAATTGACTTTCTTTAGATTCCCTTAGCGTCATATATTTTTGAGCAAGCTGTTTTTGAGTACGCATCATATTAATACCTGGATAGTAAGTTATCAGAAGTACCCCTATGCATACACTAGCAATAGGCAACCCTAAAACTGAAAACATCCATCCCTCATCCCCTAATCGATTTGACCCTTTACCAAATATTTTATTTTTTTCCCATAGTTCTGTAAGTAATAATACAAATGGCACAAACGTTGTGAGAGTATAAGGAATAATAATATTTTTTGCCACAGTGAAGAATATTAATGGCCAAATAGTCCAATAAAATAAATAACTCACCCATTTATCACAAGCGCATGATGTGTATAGATTTTTAATGTGCTTAGTATTTTTTACTATCCAATACAAAATAATGAACAACCATGGAAAAGTAGCCACCGCCATGTAAAACCAAATTATTCCTAATGGTACTTGATGAGCATGACCATAGAGATCGCCTGACCAACCAGGAACTAAAAATCTTTTAAAATGTTCTCCGATAATAAAGTAATTAATGAAACCCGGTGTACGTTGCTCAGCTAAAACATACCAAGGTACCGCAATTAGCATTATAAGTAAAATACCGGTTATCCATGGTAACTGTGCAAAATTTCGCAAATCACGATTCGTCAATTGCCAAAACACAATTGGCGGTAAAATTAATGCTAAACACATAGGTCCTTTAGCAAGGGTACCTAAACCAATTCCTATAAAAAACAGATAACCAAAGAAAGTTTTTCTTGTTATAGTTAAATAATTTTCTGTATCTGCATGAAACCAATAGGAAAGTAAAGATAGGCAAACACAGAACGCTAAACACGCATCAGTCATAACTGCACCCGAGGAAATGAAAAATAGCGGCAAAGCAAACAAAATTACTATATTCAATAATGCAAAATCTTTATTACGTCTAGCTCTTGCTAAAGACCAAACCATGCATAAGATCCCAAGACTATATAACAATGATGGCAGCCTTGCAGCAAATGCATTAACACCAAATACTTTCATACTTAATGCCGAACTCCATATTGACAGAGGTGGCTTTGCCCAAAATGGAACACCATAGGCATGTTGCGGTGTGATCCAATTTCCAGTTTCTAACATTTTACGAGCTAATTCTGCATATCTAGCCTCTGTGGTATCTGTAAGAGGGAGAATGATCATAGTTAATAGTCTTAATATTAACGTAACTGATAAGCTTGCCCACAAATATTTTTTAAAT
This sequence comes from uncultured Gammaproteobacteria bacterium, assembly GCA_964609155.1. Taxonomy (GTDB): domain Bacteria; phylum Pseudomonadota; class Gammaproteobacteria; order JAGOUU01; family JAGOUU01; genus JAGOUU01. The sequence continues at coordinate 35,883 of CAZSRF010000015.1, forward strand.
TTTGAAGATAAACAAAAGGTTGACATGTAGCACTCCAGATCGGGTATAAATTAATATATTATATATTGCTTAATCTAACTATCTGGATATTCTCTTCCTGACACAACTGTACAAATTCTGAACTCATAAAAAATTGATACTCCATTTGTCTAACCCGCATACTCTTATCGGATAGTTCACCTGTTGCTAACAACCCTGGGTGACACATCAATAAATCTGTAGTTTTAATATTATGTAACCAATATTTAACTAAATTAGGATAATTAGCATCTAAAGAAAGTGAATACAGCCCAGCTAGCTCACCAGAAATACGAAAACCATTTTTTATTGCTAGTTTATCAAAATTATGAGACAACATTCTTAATACTAACATTTTAATTAAAGAATCACTATTCTTAAAAGCAGGGCTTACATTTCGTAACCAAATTTTAGCATATTGATTCGGTTTATATCTTTGTTTAACCACTTGAATTAATACTTCTCGCACAATTGGAAAAGCGTGGACATGATGATGGCCATCAATATAATTAGGCATTACACCTAGAGCTTGCTCAAATTTGTCTAGCTGTTGGTGTAGCTCTTGCTCTATCCATTGACGATTTAGCACCCTCAATAAGCTTTGAATAATTAATGTATTTAAATCTTTTGCATTATTGTCACTAAATTGATGAGTTAGATTGAAGTGAAGCCCGATATCAACTTTATTTAAGAATTGTTTTAAAAGTTGTGCTTCTTCTGGCCAATCAGGAGAATTTGTCATACAACTTGTTGCAGACAATCTCTTTGCCATTATCAAATCTCTTATCCCAGCACTAACAAATTTATTTATCGCATAATCATCCGCACAAACTGCAATTGATTTCATCTAAATGCCCACTTGCTACTAGTAAAAAAAGTCAACAACGATACTGCCACTAATACTATCGCTAAAGCTGTCAAATAATCCAATGTGGTATAATAAATCAATACAGAATACATTACCTCATTAATTATAAAGCTAGTTACAGCAACAAGAAAAAAGCGTCTTAGTGTTTGACTATGTGGTATGATTGAATGGCTAGTAAATGTCCAAAAACTATGACCAATGTAACTTATTTGAAAAGCGATAACAAAACCAAAACAATTAGCTAACAACGGTTGCACCCCGCCATAGTTCAGTAAAATAGCCGCAGTTAACCAGTGTACCAGCATAGCCAGGCTTCCGATAATACTAAATCTAATCCACTTTATCATAGTCATAATCAAATCTATTTCTAATCAGATACGTAGGCCTTGACTTAACTTCAGTAAATATCCTTGCTACATACTCTCCTAAAGCACCTATTGAAAGCAGCTGTATACCACTTAAAAAAGTAATACTTACAACTAGCGTTGCCCAACCTGGTGTATCAATACCAAATAGCATAGTTTTCAACAAAATATAGAAACCATAGCTCATAGAACCCAGTGAAATACATGCACCAATGACTCCCCATACACGTAAAGGAAAGGCACTAAAAGAAGTTATGCCTACTATAGCTAAACTAATAAGATTTCTAAAATTATATTTAGACACACCCTGGTTTCTATGGTCCATATGCACAGGAATACCCAATGTCTTAAACCCAACCCAGCTATAAAGCCCTTTCATAAACCGATGGCGTTCTGGTAACGCTCGCATTGCTTTAACAACTTTTTTGTCCAATAATCTAAAGTCACCAGCATGCGGTTCCATTTTTACCGATGCACTAAAGTTCATAAAAGAGTAAAACCAATTACTGTATTGTCTTCTAAAGAAGCTATAATATTCTTGTTTTGTGCTGATAGCATAAACCATATCATAACCATCTCGCCAGTGTTTAAAAAACTCTGGCAGAATGTGCAGTGGATGTTGAAAATCAGCATCCAATAAAATAACTACATCTGCCTCAGCAAGATCTAGCCCTGCCGTAATAGCATTTTCTTTACCAAAGTTTCTAGCTAATTGTACAGCTCGTAAGGGATAGTTACTAGCCATTTCAACAACAGTGTCATAAGTATTATCTTTGCTGCCATCGTCTACAATAATAATTTCATATTTACTTGATAACTGTGCAAGTTGATCACAAACTAACTTTATTAATTCACGTAAGTTTGCTTCTTCATTATAGGCAGGAATGACCGCAGCAATATGAGGGTTTTGAATATTATTAACTCGACTAATTTCATTAATTTTTTTCATATCTATATAGCCATCTTTTGTTAATTTAATATATTTATGAGTCTATATCATCATTAATTCCGTAATATTTTACACCTCGGACGATCCTCTTACGCCCATTATCCATTCGCCAGTTATTAGTATCTCGCAAAGAGTAAGCACAACCACAATATTCTTGCATATAAAATTTTTCTTGTTTAGAGATATCTAACATCCTTTTAGAACCACCATGCTGTCTCCAATTATACGTCCAATAAGTTAAACCCGGATACAAATTAGCTGCACGTACACCAACAATATTAATTTGTTCTAAATTTTTCCAACGGGAAATACCAAGAGTACTACTAATAACATCAAAGTTATGGGCATAAGCATGATGCGCTGTCTTTTCAAAACGCATATCAAAACACATAGTACATCGTACCCCACGTTCTGGTTCTTGCTCCATGCCTTTTGCTTGTGCAAACCAATTTCCACGATCATAGTCAGCATCAATAAATTCTATTTTATGTTTATCTGCAAATCGTTTATTTTCATCTTTACGTAGTATGTATTCTTCTTTGGGATGAATATTTGGGTTATAAAAGTAAACAGTAAAATCTATATTTGATTGGTATATTGCATCCATGATTTCTCCTGAACAAGGTGCACAACAAGAATGCAGCAATAATTTCTTCGTACCATTAGGTAAAATTAATTTTTCACGGTCTGTGCAATATGACATAATTTATTTTTTTATTTATTTTCACTGCTTAAAATTACCTCTCGCATCCTATCACAAGCCTGCTGCATAACTGCAACATTATGAATACAGGCTAGCCTAGTATAGGCAACTTGATTAGATTTAAATAAAAAATGCAGATAAGATCTTGTATAATTTTTACAAGTATAACAAGAGCAATCCGGCATTATTGGTCGTTCATCTAATCTATATATTTGTTTTTTAATTAAAATCCTAGCTTCTTTGTTTTCTGTTCCACTAAATTTTAACCAATGATTTTCCTCGTCTTTTTCGATTATGCCACAATACAGAGCTCCATGTCTTGCATTGCGCGTAGGTGCCACACAATCAAAGATATCTACCCCCATTCTGACTACATCAAATAAATCTTGTGGGTTTAACCCAACCCCCATAGTATATCTTATCTTATTTTTGGGCAAAACAGGTTCAAGCCATTGCATAATTAATCTTGTTTGAGCCATATCAAAGCCTATAGACTCACCACCTATAGCTATGCCATCGGTATGTTGATTAATAATATATTCTGCACTTTGAAGTCTTAAATCTTGGTAGGTTCCACCTTGTATAATCCCAAAGATTGCTTGCTCATAACCATAATCAGAAGTTGTTTGTTTGCGATGCTGTTCCAGCGATCTATTCAACCAACGATGAGTCCGTTCCATAATCTCAATAGTTTGTTCTTTCGGTATTCCATCAGGCGTGCACTGATCAAAGGCCATAATGATATCTGCACCTATAGTCTTTTGAGTAATAATTGAAGATTCGGGTGTCATATTAATGATATTTTTTGTTTCTGGGTGACAAATCCGTACCCCTTCTTCAGTAATCTTGCAATTTTTAGGATTCGTATTAGCCAAAGAAAAAACCTGAAACCCACCGCTATCAGTTAGCATGGGTCCATGCCAATTCATAAAGTTATGCATACCGCCTGCATGATGAATAACTTCCATCCCTGGCGCTACCAACATATGATAAGTATTACCACCTAAAACTATTTGGCTATTTACCATACTAGCATCAATTGTATCAAGGTTATTAAATACAGCACGAGTGGCTACCGGCATAAAGCATGGGGTAGTAAAACTTCCATGTGCTGTCTGAACGTCCAAAACTCTAGCCTTAGTGTGTTTACATGTAGCTAGTAATGTACTTGTAAATTTGGTAGATTTATCTAATGCAGTATTTTTATTCACTTGTATACTAAATTTATATCTCTAATTAAAATTAAACATATTAGCACACTAAACTAGCTTGCAGGAGACTTATGTTAAACATAAAATCTAGAAATGTCTTTTTAGGCCTATTTTTAGTAACCTCTGGCTTAATTGCTTACGCTTTATATTTACAATACTATCAAAATCTTGCTCCTTGTCCTCTTTGTATGCTTCAAAGAGTCATCTACATAGCAATTGCAGTTGTTTCATTGCTCGCTTATTGGCACAATCCTATGGTTAAAGGTATGCGTAACTACGCCTTAGTGAATACAATTTTAGTCTTAACAGGTCTTGGTCTTGCCGGACGCCAAATCTGGCTAGAAAGCTTACCCCCTGAGCTTGTACCAGCCTGCGGTCCTAGCCTAGACGTTTTGTTACAGTATTTACCATTATTCGAAGCATTAAAAGTAGCTATTAAAGGCAGTGGCGATTGTGCAAAAATAAATTGGGCTTTGTATGGCCTCTCAATTGCATCCTGGTCATTTATAAGCTTCTTAGGAATTTTATTAGTTAATTTAAAAACTTTATTCAAGCCTATTGGCAGGTTTTAAAATACTGTTCAAATATTTCTAAGCTTTCCTGCTTCTTGCCAGTCTTAAGTAGCACATAGCCAAGATAATAATCAATAGGCAATCTAGCATGCTTAATGTAATGATTTAATTTTTTTGCCTGGTTAAGATATTGAAAAGCTTTAGTATAATCTTCATGTTTAATAGCAATCTTGCCTAATACAAATAACAATACTAAATTATTATTATAAAAGTCATAAGTAAGATACTTTTCTAAAATACGTATATGTTGTTCGTTATAAGCAATCTTTCCAAAAAGCTCTATTAATTCATATTGAAAGTTTTGCACAGAGGGATCTTTAAAATCTTTTAATAATTTATCTATTAGATTTAATGCTATCTTATCTAATTCTTCTTTTTCATGCATAGATATTACAATGGGATCAGGCTTAACAGTATTTACAGCAGATGCTAGCGTTTCTCCGTACTTATCTTTGATTAAATACAGACTGGTCAGATAAGCGATGACAACTTCTGGATTATGGCGTGCTTTCTTATTTAAATAATTATTATAAAACTCATCTATTCTTATTTTTAATTGCGCATAGCTCAATATTCCTGTAGAACTTACACCAACACTATTAAAATAATTTTTTGCTGTTTTTACCTCGTAATTAAATATTTCTTGTGACGAATAAATTTTGTATCTTTTTAAATTTGGCAATAATTTTAAAATACTATGCCAGTCTTTAAGATTCGTAAATACTGTTAATAGTTGTTTTAGAACTAGTTTATTAATCCCAAATTCGTCTTGTAAATGATTTAAAGTTGCTAAAGCAGCTTCATATTCTTGATTAGCAATTTGTAAATTTGCTTGCATAAGACCAATCGACAATCCATTAGATGGTGAACTTTCAAACGCATGACGCAAATATTCATCTCTTTTATCGAAATTAGATAGCTCTTGTGCAGCTTTTGCTGCTGTTAAATAATTTACCAATGGTTTATTTTGCTTTTTAGCTGATTTTATTAACAAACGCTCTGCTTTTTTGTAATTACCTTCTTCTAGCTTTAATAAACCTTCCGTTGTTTGATAATGAATTTTCTTTTGCTGACGGTTAAAAAACCATTTTTTTGTCCTATAGGGTATGTTATATATAAACTTAATAAATACGACGCTTTTATGAAAGCCCAATACCGTAAATAATACAATTAATACTCCTAGCCAGAATCCTAATTCTATAGCCCAAGATTTATATACGATAAGAATATAGCCACTATCTTGTTTAATCGCTATCCCAATAACTATTGAAACTAGGATAACCGTCAACAGGGTGAATAATTTTTTCATGATCTCTTATAAAGGTGCAAAATTAGATAGGTTATTAATCTCTTTTGAGATCTCTTGTAAATCTACAAATGGCATACTTAAATCTGTAGCTTTCAGTTTAGACAAAATATTCAATAATTTAGGTTTAGCACTTGAATCATTAACAAAATATAATTGAATATTATGCTCAATATCTGCCATATTTTTAGCATATAAAACTTGATTTCTCTCTAGTATATTTAAACTAATTTCAGCTGCTTTTAGTTTTAAATACGTTTTAAGCATATCAATCTGCTCTTGTGTTAACAGTCTTTTAAAACTATTTTCTGAGTCTTTTATATTTCTGATAGTAATTAATGATCGCAAGTTATTTTGAATATCGGTAAATACTTTCTTCCAATAAGAGGCTTCTTGTATTTTAGTAGTAAAATCTTGAGAGTATGTAGTTCTATCAACAGTTATTTTAGTTTGGTTAGTAATTAAAAAGTCTTTTAATGATAAATGTTCTACCAAATTTGTGTATTCTTGTAGTAGTGCTTGTAGATTATCAACATCAGGTTGATTTATTTGGGTAATCTGCTCCATTTTTAACATCACAAGCTTACGCAAATTAGTCAGATCCAATAAATTTTGTGACTTTATTGTTTCTTGCACAGTGTTCAAAATTATTAATGTATTAACTGTATCATGATCAGCATTAAGTTTAACAATCGCAAGGTTAACTAAAGATTTTAAATGAATAAACAATGTTGCCAATTGTAACTGAGCTTGCACATTAGATAACTTGTTCTTTTCAGATTCTTCAACTTGCTTAATGATGGGCTCTACTCTAGACTGGTAAGAAGCTACTTGTTTCTCTAAGCTGATTAAATCAGCGCGCAATTGCGATACCACCATACTATGACGACTCGGATCACCATTAAGATAAACTGCAGTTAACAATAAACATAAATTAACAAAACTCACAATGAAAGCCCACCTAATAAGATTCTTACTAAGTCTAAAATCTTTAAATAACTTAGCTTTTAGATCTTCTTGGGTTTCTACCACAACAGCCACCTGAGTTTCATTTGTATTAGTCATTTTAATTCTTAATCTTACCTATCAAATCTAGTGCATATCTCTTTTAAAGTTTATTTAATTTTCTAATCATATCAATTATAACTTGATCATTTATACAGTTTGTACAATTAATTTTTGAAAATCCTAGTTGTTTTGCATAATCTGCTATTCGAGAGCTAATAACTATGAGCTCTGCTGCAAGGATCTCATTGATAATATTTTTACTTAGCTTTGAATAGAAGTTTTCTAAAATCTTTAAACTTGTAACTAAAATAATTATTTTACACTGGTTTTTGTTACTCTCTGTTATCATTTCTTGAGTTATCATCTCTCGGGTTATCAGGCCCTCTGGGCAAGAAGTTTGATAACTTATCACTTCACTCCAGCTAGCAACTAGCTTAGATAAATGCCGCGACAAATATTCTCTACTTGCCTCTCCTCTAATGAGAACAGCACTGTGATTATTTAGCGCTGATATCCCTTCATGTTCAATTAGCAAAGATAAAAAACTTTCACTATTTTCTTGATATCCTGAGTTAGGAAAAATAACATTTTTAATACCATATTCTTCAAGCTTTTTAGCCGTAACACTACCTATAGCATAAACTTTAACTTGTTTAATGTACTTTATTAGATCAGAGGTCATTACAGTTGATTTAAAAAGTCCTTCAACTGCATTAACACTGGCAAAAATTATAAGAGAAAATTTCAACTGCTGTAATCTTATTAAATTCTCGTGCAAATTATTTTTAGCAAAATCTAATGGGTTAAAAAATACAATTTCCAAACATGGAAGACAAACGACATGATAATCCTCATCTAATGCCTGAATTAAACCTGACGCACGATCTATAGGCCTTGTTACTATTACTGTAGTACACTTAGGTTTAAGCAAATTGTCACCTTTGCGCCAGTAAGTTTGCAATAATCCCACGACCACCAACTGACAGTAATTGACTTGCTAATTGCTCACCTATGTCAACGGCATCCTGTGCATTGCCTGTTAAGCTTGCGCTAACCTGCTGACTACCATCAGGGGACGCTAATTGTCCATTTAAAGTTAATTCTAACTTATTATCTTTATCAATCTGCTTTATTTCGGCTAACGCTGCAATAGGAATCTCACAACTGCCACCTAACACGTAATTAAAAGAGCGTTCTGCTTTAGCCCTCAAGCTGGTTTCTGTACAATTTATTTTATTCAGTATGTCCCTTATAGCTGTATCATCTGATCTCGCCTCTACAGTTACAATACCTTGCCCCGGGGCAGGTAAAAAATGATTCACAGGTAAATATTCTGTAATATATTTATTTCCATAAGAACTTGCTGTTAATCCATATAGCCGATGTACACCGGCACTTGCTAAAACTATCGCTTGATATTCTGATTCTTTAGCAAAAACTTTTTTCATTCTCGTGTCTATATTACCGCGTAGTGAAATAATATTTAAATCTGGACGAAATATCTTTAATTGGGCCGCACGTCTTAAACTCGAAGTACCAACATTTGCCCCTAAAGGTAATTCTAATAAACTTTGATATTGTTTAGAAATCAAAACATCCCTTACATCCTCACGCGAACAAAATGCAACGAGCTCTAAACCCGGTGGCTGCTCTCCAGGCATATCTTTTAAAGAATGCACGGCGATATCAGCCTCGCCATTTAATAACGTTGTTTCTAACTCTCTAACAAATAGTCCTTTGCCTCCAATTTTAGATAAAGAAGTATTTAAAATTTTATCGCCCTGAGTTTTTACTTTTATTAATTCTATAGTCAAATTCAAACTAGGCCATTCTTTTTTAATTAGCTCAGCAACCCAATTAGCTTGCCAAAGCGCTAATTTACTTTCTCTAGTGGCAATTTTGATTGTACTTTTCATAATATCTTGATTACTATTAAATTTACAATTGTAATTATATTACGTATCTGTTCAAATAAATAGATTAATATCTCTTATCAGAACCCCATAAAATACTCTAACGCATGATACCATCAAAGAAATCTAAGTCTAACGTTTTACAAGCTAAACAACATCACCCTGCCAATACGACTAAACCTCTAGGTGTATGGATGGCTACATCGTTAGTCTTAGGCAACATGATTGGCTCTGGAATTTTTTTGTTACCCTCTGTTTTGGCACATTTTGGCGGAATAAGTCTAATCGGCTGGCTTCTGACCAGCTTAGGTGCTTTAGCGTTTGCATTAGTCTTCAGTCAATTAAGTCAACACTATCCCAACACCGGTGGGCTTTATGTATACTGCAAAGAAGAGTTGGGTGAAACCATAGGTTTTTTACTTGCCTGGGGTTATTGGGTGAGTTTGTGCGTGGGTACAGCTGCTATAGCCATTTCTTTTACCAGCTACACTAGTTATTTTATTCCCGCCCTTGCCACAAATAATCTGTTAGCTTTGTTATCTAATATGGTTATCTTATGGAGCCTTACCTTAATTAACGCATATAGTGTTTTCAACGGTGGGCTTATGCAGTTGGTAACAACTATTGTAAAAATTATTCCTATTGTATTAATAGCAGTATTTGGCTTATTTCACATTAACACGGCCAATTTTACACCATTTAATGTTAGTGAAGGTAGCAATTTCACGGCAATAATCAGTACAATTAGTTTAACCTTATGGGCTTTTATAGGCCTTGAGAGTGCTTCTATCCCAGCAGATAGTATAGAAAATCCTGAACGTACGATACCTCTAGCTACCATGCTCGGAACTATTATCGCTAGTATTATTTATATCACCAGTACTGCCGCCATTATAGGACTAGTCAATCCTAGCGTCTTACAACATAGCTCTGCCCCATTTACAATTGCAGCACAGATACTCTGGGGTAATATTGGTGGCGCCATTGTTGGCATTGGTGCTATTATTGCTTGCCTGGGCGCTATTAATGGGTGGACACTCATTCAAGGTCAAATTTCTTATGCGATGGCTAGTGATGGCTTGCTGCCTAAAGCTTTTACAAAAAAATCTCCACATGGTGCACCTTATGTAGCGATTATTTCCTCAAGTTTAATAACTACTTTAATAATATTTTTTAATTATGGTAGTACATTAATAACCATGTTCAAATTTATTTTAGAACTTTCTACCATTCAGACTTTAATCACTTTTTTGTTTTGTGCTATTGCTAGGGTATTACTTTTAAATCATTCTAAAAAACTTCATCCTCGAAAATACAAAATTATGACCTTGATAATCTGCTCTACAGCTTTTGTCTACGGCATGTTTGCAGTTGCCAGTAGTGGCTATGAGATCGTATACTGGTGCATGTTGTTAATGCTTGCAGGTTTACCTATTTATGCTTTTGTAAAATATGATCATGAACGCTCTTGAAATTGAAAATTTAACTAAAACTTATCAAAATAACAATACCTCTAAAGCCATAGAGGCGCTAAAAGGTATAAATTTTACGGTAAAACATGGTGATTTCTTTGCCCTATTAGGACCTAACGGAGCTGGAAAGTCTACCACAATAGGTATTATTGCCTCATTAGTGAATAAAACTAGCGGCAAGATTAAAGTATTTGGCATAGATACAGATCAAGATTGGTCGCGAGCTAAATCATATATTGGTGTTGTCCCTCAAGAAATAAATTTTAATCAATTTGAGACCATTGAAGATGTTGTCTTAAACCAGGCTGGCTATTTTGGAATATCTCGTACTAAAGCAAAACCACTTGCCCAAAAATATCTGAAACAATTAGATCTCTGGGATCGCCGTCATAGCAACGGCCTTTCTCTTTCAGGGGGAATGAAGCGACGTGTTATGATAGTAAGAGCACTTATCCACGAACCAAAATTATTAATCCTAGATGAACCAACTGCTGGTGTAGATATAGAACTACGCAGATCGTTATGGGATTTTATTACCAAAATTAATTCTGATGGTACTTCTATAATACTTACTACTCATTATTTAGAAGAAGCTGAAAATCTTTGTAAAAATATTGCCATAATTAATCACGGTAATATAATTATTAATTCTGATTTGAAAAGTTTTCTACAACAATTGGATAAAGAATATTTCTTGTTATTTACTAAAGATCCTTTGGATAATAATATAAATCTAGATAAATACAAATTTAAAATAGTAGACTCTCACACCCTAGAAATAGAAATACCAAAAAACGATTCCCTAAATCCACTATTTTCAACACTTTCAGCAAATAATATTACTGTTACCTCAATGAAGAACAAATCTAATCGTTTAGAAGAATTATTCTTTTCTTTAACTAAAAATACTAAGATGTAATAACCTACGCAAAAAATCTGCTATACCAGCGGAAGAGCCAGAATCTTGCAAAACAGATCTCGGTTCTGCGCACTTAGTGCTTGACCGAGATGACAACTTATACCAATCTTATAATTTAATCGCCAAAAAACATGATAAGTAGTCAAGAAAAATTAATATGGTGTTGACTTCCTATACTAACTATCACTTGATCTAAAGCATTATTCAGATCGGCATAACTCATTCCCAACGTTATTTTTAACCATTAATATTTTATGAATCTCCAAAGCATTTCTATCTTATTCAATTCAGGCGAATATGGCGGTAAGTAAGTACTTATAACCCACATTGGTCATGTCACAAAACCAACTGATTTTTTAAAGGCCAAATAAA
>CAZSRF010000016.1:0-47112 GCA_964609155.1 uncultured Gammaproteobacteria bacterium
GACAATTATTTTGTCGGGTAAGTGTAAACTGTCAGATCAAGTCTGGAGATTTACAATTAATATAGTAAAGATCAAAATGCACAATTCAGTGGAAATTTTAGTGGATGGCATGTGCGATGTTAAAGAAAAAATCGTGACATTATTTGGTGATACCGTTTCAGCGATTTATTTGGCCTTTAAAAAATCAGTTGGTTTTGTGACATGACCAATGTGGGTTATTAACATTAGCTGTGTCTGCTTTTCTCGTTATACCTTTGTGACCAGGCTGTCCACCTCGTTTCTTAGTTGATTTTTTCTGTTCTTTTTCCCTCTTTTTGAATATCCTGAAATCTTGTGATGGAGGTTTTGATGAATTCTGAGAATTAATTGATAGCTTATCGGTTAATTCTGATATTTTATCTTGCTGCAAAGCAATTATATTCAGTAAAAACTTTATATCTAGATTCGTATTCATTTTGAACATCTTAAACCAAAATGGATTAGTATCTATAATATATATAGTTATAACTTTTACAAGATTAAAATCAACCCCATCGGCTCTCTGCGTTCGCCACTTCCCCTGAAGGGGAAGAAAACAAACTCACTATGGCTGAAGGGTTACCAGTTGTAGCAGCTCCAGCTCCTTAAGTCTCTAAAACCAGCTAGTAACACTAGCTGGTTTTTTTCAATCCTAAATGCTGATAACACAAATCAGTAACTAATCTTCCTCTAGGTGTTCGTATTAAATAACCTTGCTGTATTAAATAAGGTTCTAATACATCTTCTATTGTACTTTTTTCTTCCCCTATCGCTGCCGCAATACTATCCAAACCAACAGGACCACCCGCAAATTTATCTATAATATTTAATAAAAGATTCCTATCTTGTGCATCAAAACCCACTGAATCAACCTCTAAAAGCCCTAAAGCTTTATCTGCAGTTATTTTATCTATCACACCATTAGATTTTATTTGCGCATAATCTCGCACTCGTCTAAGCAATCTATTTGCTATTCTAGGAGTCCCACGTGAACGCTTCGCCATTTCTGCAGCACCACTAGTATCTAGCTCTACCCCTAAAATTTTAGATGATCGCTCAAGGATTTTTTGCAGCTCCTCTGGGATATAAAAAACCAAACGCTGCACAATACCAAATCGGTCTCGTAATGGTGATGTCAATGAACCAGCTCTGGTCGTCGCTCCAACTAGAGTAAAGGGCTGTAGATCTAGCTTTATTGATCGCGCAGCAGGACCTTCACCAATCATGATATCAAGCTGGAAATCTTCCATAGCAGAATACAAGATTTCTTCTACTACCGGGCTTAATCGGTGGATCTCATCAATAAATAATACTGCATTAGGTTGAAGATTGGTCAAAAGTGCAGCTAAATCACCTGGACGTTCTAATATAGGGCCGGTAGTACTCTTAATTTCCACCCCCATCTCATAGGCAATAATATGCGCTAAAGTTGTTTTACCTAAACCTGGAGGACCAAATAATAAAACATGATCTAAAGGCTCACACCTTGCACGCGCAGCTTCAATAAACATATTCATTTGTTCGCGAACTTTTACCTGCCCTAAATATTGATCAAACTTCTTAGGACGAATAACCTCATCGTCTGTTCTGTCAATTAGTTTTGGGGATAATATTCTTTCTTCTGTCATTTCTATCTAAATTCTTTTAATGCTGCTTTTATTAAATTTTCGCTGGTTATTTTAATATTATTATCATTATGGTCATAATCACTCGCTATCTTAGATACAACTCTACGAGCATCTATAGATTTATACCCTAAAGATTCTAACGCTGATATTGCATCAGATACTGTAGTATCAGCATTAAGATTTGTACTTATTTTAGCAGATACATTGCTTAAACCATGCGTTGCAAAACTAGTAAATACTGATTTTAAACGATCACGCAACTCTAAAAGCAAACGATCTGCTGTTTTTTTACCTACCCCTGGTAATTTAACTAATGCTCCACTATCACAGTTTTCTATAATATTGATAAACTCACTGACCTGATAATTTGACAAAATAGTCAAGGCCATACGAGGGCCTACTCCATTAGCTTTTAATAATTCTATAAACAATTTACGTTCATCTAAACTTGTAAAGCCAAATAATGAAATATTGTCTTCGCGAACATGCTGATAACAATAAATACTAATTTTATGTGATAACTCGGGCAAACTATAATAGGTTGACATAGGTACTAATAATTCATAACCTACACCCTGCACATCAATAATAATATTTGGAGCCTGTTTAAAAATTAAAGCCCCACTTAAATAAGCAATCATTTACTTCCAACGACCTCGCGAAAACTTTCTAGACTTTAAAAGATTTAGAGAATTTAATTTTGTACTTAATTTATTAGCGTACTGCTCTGAAGTATATATATTTTTACTTGCTTGTTGATTATGACTATGTGTATGGGCATGACAAATAGCTATAGCCAAAGCATCAGCTTCATCAGTTTTAGGTAAATATCCCATATTCAATAATATTCTAACCATTTGTTGAACTTGATATTTATCTGCAGCTCCTTTACCTACCACTGATTGCTTAACTAATCTTGCAGAGTATTCAAAAACTTTAATATTATTATTTACTGCAGCAACAATAGCTGCCCCTCTTGCATGTCCTAACTTTAAGGCACTGCTAGCATTTTTATGGACAAAAATATCTTCAATGGCAAAATAGCTTGGTTTATATTTTGCAATTAAATTGGTGATCGTAGTATTAATAAAACCTAATCGATATGAGAATTCTGAGTTACCTGATAATTCATCCGACTGTAACACATGTAATGGTATGATAAACACTCCACTGTCTATATAATTTATGTTTTGATTAGAAACAGAAATAACACCAAATCCCATTTTTCTAGAACCGGGATCGATGCCTAAAATTATTTTATTGGGACCTGAGGTATTTGCTGGCATAATTTTCATTATACGACAAACAAGCAGGTGTTTCCAGACTACGGCCGGTTGTAGAATGACCTATACTGCCCAGAAAATTGTCTATCTTCCAGGCCCTAAATAACTATTTATTTAGCTCCGCCATTACTTCATCCGCAATATCAGCATTTGTATAGACATTTTGTACATCATCACAGTCTTCAAGCATATCAACCATTTTTAAAAGTTTTTGGGCAGTTTCTAAATCAGTTAACGGACAATCAGTGCTTGCTACTAAAGTAATTTCTGAAGAACTAGGATTTAATTTTTGATCTACAAGACTTTTTTTTACTTGTTCATAGCTGTCAGGATTTGTAATTACCTCTATGGTACCATCTGGACTAACAATTACATCATCAGCACCTGCTTCTATAGCCAAATCCATCAAGAGATTTTCATCTAAATTAGAATTAGTAACGGCATCAAAGATAATAAGGCCTTGCTTAGAAAACAAATAGCCGACAGAACCATCAGTACCTAAATTACCCCCATGCTTGGTAAATCCATGACGCACCTCTGCTACTGTACGATTTTTATTATCAGTTAAGCAATCAACCATAACGGCTACGCCACCAGGACCATAACCTTCATAACGAACTTCTACCATCGCTTCTGAATCAAGAGCACCACTGCCCTTTTTGATAGCTCTATCGATTGTATCTCTAGTCATATTACTGCTCAAAGCTTTATCAACAGCTAGTCTTAGTCTTGGATTAGAAGCCACATCAGGCCCCGCTGTACGCGAAGCAGTCGTTATTTCTCGAATTAATTTGGTAAATATTTTTCCACGCTTAGCATCTTGCGCATTTTTCCGATGTTGAATATTTGCCCACTTACTATGGCCTGCCATATTTTACCTCTAATAACTCACTATTTATTTTTCTACATTAATTACTTTAATATTTAACTCACGTAACTGTTCTGAATCAATCTCTGATGGTGCATCTGTTAATAAACAAGCAGCAGTTTGTGTCTTTGGAAAGGCAATAACATCACGTATAGTAGAACTATCTGTCATCAACATTACTAACCTATCAATTCCCAATGCAATCCCCCCGTGTGGTGGACAACCATAACGTAAGTTAGCTAATAAATGACCAAATTTGTTTTCTGCTTGCTCTCCATTGATACCCAAAATATTAAATACTGCAGATTGCATCTTGTCATTATGGATACGAACAGATCCTCCGCCTAGTTCTATACCATTTAAAACTAAATCATAAGCATTAGCTAAACTAGCTTCTGGCTTGTTGATTAATTCTTCTACTGTACATGTTGGAGAAGTAAATGGGTGATGCATAGAAGATAATCTTTTTGTAGTTTTATCTACTTCAAACATAGGGAAATCAACAACCCATAACATTTGCCATTTCGGGCCAGTTAGTAATTGATGATTATGACCAAGCTTAACGCGTAATGCGCCCATCGCATCGTTCACAATACCTGCCTTATCAGCACCAAAGAAAATTAAATCACCAACTTCAGCTTCTGTACGTGCAATAATCTCTTGTACCCTATCCTCAGGGATAAATTTTAAGATAGGAGACTGTGGCCCTTCTTGCGTTAGTTTGATATAAGCCAAGCCCTTAGCGCCAAACATACCAACATACTTAGTATAATCATCTATTTCTTTTCTACTAAGTTCATTACCTTTAGGTAGTCTCAATGCAACAACTCTACCGTCTGGATCGCTAGCTGGCGTAGAAAATACTTTAAAGTCAACATCTTTTAATAAATCAGCAATATCAACTAACTCTAATGGAATTCTTAAATCAGGCTTGTCAGAACCAAATCGACGCATTGCTTCTGCATATGTCATAACAGGAAATTTTGTAAATTTCACACCTAAAACATCATCAAATAATTTAACGACCATGCTTTCAATAAGATCTAAGATTTCTTTTTGTGTTAAAAAAGAAGTTTCTATATCTAGTTGTGTGAATTCTGGTTGTCTATCTGCTCTTAAATCTTCATCTCTAAAGCATCTTACAACCTGATAATAACGATCAAATCCCGCCATCATCAGCAATTGCTTAAAAATTTGCGGCGACTGTGGTAACGCAAAGAAGCAGCCAGGGTGAGTTCTACTTGGCACTAAATAATCACGAGCACCTTCAGGAGTAGCTTTAGTAAGATAAGGTGTTTCAACATCTAAAAAGTTATTAGCATCTAAATATTCCCTAAGAGTTCTAATTACTTTAGCGCGCAACTTAAACTTTTGTTGCATTTCAGGCCGTCTAAGATCAACGACACGATGCTTCAAACGTACTTCTTCATTAATAGTAATATTATTAGCACCACTAGTATCAATAGGAAATGGTGGGGTCTCAGCTTTGTTCAATATCTCAAGCTTTTGCGCTAAAATCTCCATTTTGCCCGTAGTTAAATTTTTATTGACTGTCCCATCTGGACGAGAACTAACTTTACCAGATACTTTTACAACGTATTCAGAACGAATGCTTTCTGCAAGTTTAAAAATATTTGCGCTTTCTGGATTAACAACAACTTGTACAATACCTGTTATATCGCGTACATCTAGAAATATTACTCCACCATGATCCCGACGCCTGTTCACCCAGCCACAAACCGTAACTTCCTGGCCTAAAAATTCGTCAGTGACTTTCCCACAATAATGGCTGCGCATACTAACCTCATAAACTCACTAAATATTATAAATTAGTAATTTTATCAAATTTGGCAGCTTTTATCTATCTGATATCTATGTGATATCTATATGATTCACATAAAATTAATTAGCATATCTACTTAGTTACTGAGATACCATATTGCTCTAATAAAGGTTCTACTCTAATCTCATGCCCACAAAAGTCTACTATGGCTTTGTGTATATCTATCCCTCCTCCTTTAGAAAGAATCTTATCTAAAAAATTTACACTTTCTTGCTTATCAAACAAACTAGTTTTTTTGAACTTTTCAAAGCAATTTGCTGATAGAACCTCTGCCCACAAATAGCTATAGTAACCCGCAGCATAACCACCCGCAAAAATGTGACTAAAACTATGTTGAAATTGATCGTACTCAGCTATAGGTAGCACTGCAACTTTCTGTCTAACTTCATCTAAAATACTTTGCACATGCTTGGAGTCCATGTCTGGATTAAACTCCAGATGGATACGAAAATCAAAAAGTCCAAAAACTAGCTGTCTTAGCAAAAACAAACCCGCTTGGTAATTTTTTTGCCTTACTAGCTCTTTTAAATATTTTTCAGGTAAAGGTTGATTCGTTTTATAATGACCTGAAATTAATTCAATACCATCTTTATCCCAGCACCAGTTTTCATGAAACTGACTAGGTAATTCAACTGCATCCCATGGAACGCCATTTATACCAGATATACTAGGATATTTCACAGTTGACAACAAATGGTGTAGACAATGTCCAAACTCATGGAATAACGTCAAGACTTCTGTATGCGTTAATAAAGCAACTCCATCTTTATCAGGTGGAGTGAAATTACAAGTTAAATAAGCAACCGGTATCTGCTGGATATCATTAGTGAAGCACCTCACTCTACACTCATCCATCCAAGCGCCGTTACGCTTTCGTAATCTGGCAAACAAATCTAAATAAACATATCCTATAACCTGTTCTTTCTTTATAACGCTGTGGCAAGTTACATCAGAATGCCAAACATCTGCATTGTTCTTTTGCTCTAATTTCACATCATATAATTTTTCCAAAATAGTGATAAAACCAGATAATACTTTCGTCAATGGAAAATACTGTTTTAGCTCTTCTTCTGATAGGTTATATAAACTATTTTTTTGTATCTCTGAGTAGTAAGTTATGTCCCAAGGCTGTAAATTATCCAGACCATCATGATGCTTAGCAAATGTTTTAAGTTCCTCCCACTCTCTTTGGGCAAACTCCTTAGCTTTATCAATAAGATTATTTAAAAAACTCATGACAATCTCTGGTTTAGCAACCATTTTGGGAGCTAAAGAATATTCAGCATAATTGTTATAACCTAACATTCTTGCTAAACAACTGCGATTATGAAGTATGTCAATTAATACTTCACTGTTATCATACAGAGCATCGTGTGGGCCCTTATTAGAAGCTCTGGTGGCGTAAGCATAGTGCAGCGCTGCACGCATACTTCGATTTTCAGCATACTTCATTATCGCTAAATAGGTCGGTGCATCCAAACCAAATAACCAGCCTATTTTATGTTCTTGGACAGCTCGTTCGGCTGCTATGCTTAAGATTTCTTTTGGGATACCTGTCAACATTGATTTGTCTTCTACGTGATATATCCACTTATCTGTACAATCCATAACATTATTGTTAAATTTATTACTTAAAGTAGAAAGCTCTGATGAAAGCTGCTTAAATTGATTTTTTTTATCACCCTCTAGTTCAACGCCAGATAATTTAAAATCACGTAGTTTATTTTTTAATAAAATGTGTTCTGCTTGATTTAGATTTTTATCATTTTCAAAAATATGTTTATAATTGAGAAATAAAACTTCATCCTGCTCAATCAATAAAGAATATTGAATAATTTCTTGTAATGTTTCTTCATATACTTTTCTTAGCTCTTCGTTCGAAACTACAGAGTTCAGATGCTTAACTGGTGCCCAAGCATTTGATAATTCGATTCCCAACTCTTCCATTGGGATAACAAAATTTTGCCAGTCATTACATTTTTTAATTTTTGTCAACTTAGATTTGTTATTTCGAATAATTTCAGTAATTGCATACTTTATATCAGCAGTTTGTATTTTACTAAAAGAAGGTAAAAGCTCATTAGAAAATAGTGAATCACGCATATGTTTTAAACTGGGATGTCCTACAATTTATTTTATGTTGTCAAATGTTAATGTTCTCGATTTATAGTTTTATATAACTTAACATCGATAACGTCAATAACTAATAATAATATAAATTTTTACTAGGGATCTATAAACCATATGGCTAAATTTAACAAAAAAATTGAGCAACTTAGAGTAGATTTAGATGATTTAATAATTTATTTAGAAAATATTGGTAGAAGTGATAAAAACATTCGTAGTATTAGAAATCAATTAGATAACATCGATCCCTTTGTCAAAGTACATTCCGTATCAACTGCTGAGTCAATAATTAATAATAACAAATTATGTCATTTGCATTAATTCTGGCTACTTTTTAATTTAATATTTTTACCATTTACATTTAAATCATTATCTGTATAAATATGAGTAATTATACTTAGTATTTATATAGATAATAAACATATAAGCTCAGATAAACTTAGCCTAACTAATTACTTGATTAATTAAGATACATATGCCTTATTTTATCCTGTTTTTTTTATTTATCATCACAACTTCAAACTTAATACTTTCTAATAACGCTTATGCTTGGAATTATCAGGGTCATAAATTAATAAGCAACATAGCATATAACAATCTTTCTAAAGAAAAACAAAAAAAATTAGATGATATCCTAGATAGTCTGATTCAAAACCTAGATAACACTGATAAAAAAATCTATAAAAAGCAAGAATATAATTTATCTAAATTAGCAAAACTATCCATTCTTCCAGATTACTGGAAAAATCAAACTCTCACATCCCTTGCAGAATCTAATAATATTTTAACCAAACTAACAATAGGTAAAAATATTAGCAATATAAAAACTCGCGATTGGCACTACTCTAGTATTTTGATAATGAACAAGAGTCATATTCAAGAAAATAACCAAAAGTTAGCATCTGGTCAATTAATACCTATATTCTCTAACCTAATAACAGATATCAAAAATACCTCAGACACAAAACAAAAAGCTCTAGCTATCATTTTTTTGACGCATCTCTTAGAAGACGCACACCAACCTATGCATGCAATGAGCAGGGCTATTGAGACGAATAATAATATTAATAATAAAGATAATGACAAAGGCGGTAATTTATTTTGTTTGCGATTAAATAAAAAACTAAATAACAATCCTAATAAGTACGATTATTCTAATTGCAGAGTGAATCTGCATAGCTATTGGGATAGCGCTGGTAATATTTTAAAAAATAATAAATGTATTTTCTTTTTAGAAAAAGAGATTCTAGAAAATTACCCGAGAAAACAATTTAATCAAAAAACTGAAATTTTAAAACCAGAAAACTGGATTCAAGAAAGCTATTCTTATTGGCCCATCGTTTATAATACAAAAGAAAATGAATTACCTAATAAGATCTACCAAGCCAAGACTCGCGCTATTGCAAGTGAAAGGATTGCTTTGGCGAGTTATAGATTAGCTAATTTATTGAAAAACTTACTTGATTAATCTGGCCTTATTGATGAATTCAATATTTGTGAATTAATTTCCTCTGCTACTGTTGTTAACCTATCTTCTAAAGAATTAAGAATTAGAGCTAATGATTCTCCTTTAAAATGCCGTGAAAAATAATCTATTAACTCTAGCTTTGCTTGCTCTAATAATTCCTTTGTAGCTTCAGGGCCAATTTTCTTAAGATAATCTTTAACTTTATCGTTAGTAGAAATTGCGCTTAAAGCAGCACCTGATTTAGCTAATATTACGTCAACTTTATCTAAAGTTCCCAGATGCTTAAGCATTAGTGATTCTATACATTCTTTTGATAAGAGCGCAACTTTGAATCGTGCACTAATTCGTTCTGTAAGATAGTCATCATCACTCCAAACATCGCATGTATTTATACTAGTATATGGCATGCGGCTATCAGGATCGTAATCTTCATCAAAAGGTTTGCATCTATCAAAATCAATTTTACTGATAAACGTTTTATCATCAAACCTAGCATCTGAGAAACCAATGTTTTCAGCATTAGGATCTGTTTCCCCGATAAATGCACATACTTCATCAATTATTCCGCTACCAGGAATAGTACCTTTTTTTTGTAATTCTCCTATTTTTTTTCTGGATAAACTATCCGTAAATGGAACAACATAATGTTCATGAAGTCGTGAAACTGTATGCCCTTCCGAAAGCATATGTTCAGAAGCAAAATGCTTTTCAGATATTACACGTGCAAGTTTAGAAGCAAATACACTTAGGTTATCTGCTGTAGGAACTTCACTAGAATCATGTTTTTGAGATGTCGCACCTAACACTCTCATAAAAAATTTTTTTCCTTCTCTAGATACTTTAATTATTTTACTATCAGATTGTCCCTTTGCTTGTTTTTTAACAAGTTCATCTTGAGTAAATAAACGAGTCTCTTTTGTTTTTACAGCATAGGGACTCTCTACTCTTTTTGCCCCCATAATCTTAAGAAATGTGGATGCACTCATGCTGATACTTTTACCATAATCTGACAATGCCCTAGGTATCTTCTCTACAATTTCTTGATTGCCTATATAGTTTATAATGCCTCGCTCCGTATCTTTCGTCAAAATTTTAGCAGTAATTTCAGGAAATTGTCCCACAAGTTCACAAAGTTGAAATTGAACTTCTTTTTGTGCTTTTTGGGGATGTATCAAAGACATTAAAATTACTACTGTTAAAAATCTCGCATCAGGATCTGCTGTATCTTCTATGGAACGCTTAAGAGAACTTAATTCATCGTCTTCTAAACGCACACCAACCATAAGTTTTTGAATATCTGCCCACAGGCTACGAGGTATGCTGCTAGATTTTACTCTTTGGAATAGCTCTGAGGATCTTAATGCATTTTTCTCAAATTCCCTGCATGATAGAGCAGTGATTATTTCTTCGAAAGTAATAGCCATGATATAACCTACTATATGAAATAATGCCACATAATATCAAATATAGGCATTTTTCATGTTCGCTTCCATAAGACTTAACACAACCAAAAAAACATTGTTATCTAGATAAATAAACATTGATTTCCTTTCTACTTACAGGTATAATGCTTCAAATACATAATGTTATATATATCTATGAGTATCACAGCTGAAGCTATAACTAAAGTTCAATTTGGTGATTTATCACTATTAAAATTACCTTTAAGCATAGGAGCGACAACATGCCCTGAAGAGTTTGCAGGTAAGCCATTGTTTCTTGGCGGAATGAGAAAAACAAGACCTGTGGATTTTGATAAAGCGTTAAAAAAGTATGTGAAACTACTTGGAGGCGAATATTCAGGATCCACAACTAGCACATTAAATGTTGTTGATGCTTCTTCATTACCCCACTCCCCCATGCACCTATTTGATTCCAGCTATTCTGTAACAGAAAGCTCCGCTGATCCTATCTTAGACATATCTTTAGAGGACGGGGCAAAAATTTGCGTCAACAAACTTAAAATCACCCTATCCAAAGCTAGCGCTGATAAACCTGAAATTCTAATCCTAGAAATACTAAAAATAAACATGCCTGATACTGATATCCCTATATCTATAATATTTCCACATGCTACAGCTTTTATAAGCGAAGCTTTTCTAAAAAAACAGCCTCTGATTATAGGCTGTGAGATGGGTATCAGCCGTTCAGTATCCCTGCTCTCTGCATTTCTTGTCGAAAAACTAAAAATGACTATATGCTCACCAGACGGTACTTCAAGCCCTCAGGATGATGATGCTATCGTGTATATAAAAAGACAACGCTCAAGAGCATGTCCTAACTTTTACTTCGAAACACAGCTACACAAATTATTTCTTGAAAATAGAAAAGCAATTCCTCAGGCTTCCGCATACAGCGTGCTAACACCCTAATGATTATTGGATGCTAGATTATGGCAAGTGAAAACACCAATGCCATGGCTCATACATAATTCCATATTGATTACCCCTAGGGTAAGTCATAATAAAATTAAAAAACCTAGCATTTTCATCTAACCATTGAAAAGCCTTGGTATGCTCAAATTCTTGGCTTAACTCTGAGATCTCAGGAGAAATAATATCAATAGCTCGCCCTGTATGATGCTCGCTAAAACCAGGAGCCGCTAAAATTCTTAAAATAGCATGTATATCCTGCCCCTTCGACAATTTCTTTTTGATTAAATTAGCCTGATAATCATAATCTCGAAAAGCTGAACAAATAAATATATCAATACCATCTTTTTTTGCAGCATCATGCATCTTCACCCAAGCATTAAAAGTACTTGAAAGTAAAAAAACTGGACGTTGATAATAGTCTACCCCACAACTAACACAATCAGAAGCTAATTCAAAAAGCTCTAATCCATGCGCTAATTGCTGTTTTAAATCTATTCCTAAATTTAAATTTAGTTGAGTTAAATAGTCTATGATATTTTGATTAGTATTCTGATTGGTATTTTGATTCATTTGCTAAACCTAAAATAATTAGATATTAAATAATTCAACTATTGTTCTGTACTATCTTCAATGCTTTTATTTGGTTTAGCTGCTTTCACAGTTTTAGCAGTTTTACCAATTTTTGCAGACTTTGATACCTTCGGTTTTTTATTGCTTTCAACTTCCAGCAAATCAGCCGGTAACCATTCTTGTAACGCATCTATAATTTGTTGAGCTTGATCTACACTTGAAATATTAAATTTAGATTTCTGCCAATAGCTATCATTTCTTTTTTGGTATCTTCTTATAGTGTATTTAATGGGATTGTATATCTCTTTTGCACGATTCCAATCTTGATATTTAAACATAATTGTTGTCCAAGCCCCGCGAGTAAGAACTTTCTTATCTAACTCCCTAACAGTTTCAACACCTTCTTCTGTGTACGATACAGTAATATCATCAATAGATGCACCCATGTTATGCTCCAAAAATTTATTGTATAAAATTGCTATTATATATATTATGGATAAAATTTGGATTAAAA
This sequence comes from uncultured Gammaproteobacteria bacterium, assembly GCA_964609155.1. Lineage (GTDB taxonomy): Bacteria > Pseudomonadota > Gammaproteobacteria > JAGOUU01 > JAGOUU01 > JAGOUU01. The sequence goes on from CAZSRF010000016.1 coordinate 12,695, forward strand.
AATAAAAAAACTTCAATTAATTACATGACCAAGTCAGTTCCTAAGATTAGTGTCTTTACTATCGTGATGATCTCAGTCATTGCCGTAGACAGTCTGCGTTCTATTCCTATTAGTGCTCAATACGGCTTTAGTTTAGTATTTTACTATCTTTTGGCCGGCCTTGTTTTTTTAATCCCATCTGCTTTAGTCTCTTCTGAGCTAGCGAGCAGTTTACCGAAAACTGGCGGTTTATACATCTGGATTAGAGAAGCTTTTGGTGATAACTGGGCAAGCTTTGTCATATGGCTACAATGGATATATAATATCTGCTGGTATCCAACTATCTTAGCACTGCTGGCAGCAAGTTTAGTTTATCCCTATGCTCCAAGTCTAGTTGATAATAAATTTTACATGTTATCTACTATTCTCGTCTTATATTGGGCTACAACATGGATCAACATGCAAGGTCTCCAAGCCTCAACTCTACTCAGTCGTTTAACAGCTGTGATTGGCACAATACTACCTATGATAGGAATTACTATCTTAGCTTTTTATTGGCTTGCCCAAGGTCATACACCAGTAATAAGTTTCAGCATTGATACTTTCCTACCTGAGTTGGATAAAACTGATAATTGGATCTTTCTAAGTAGTATTTTGTATAGTCTTTTAGGTATCGAGATCTCTGCTTATCACGCCCAAGATGTGATCAACCCTCAAAAAAACTTTCCTCGAGCTTTAATGTACTCTGTGATCATTATACTAACCACTATTATATTTTCATCACTAGCTGTAGCTATTGTTATTCCAGAAAAAATTTTAAAAACTAATCTTATCAGCGGGATGCTAGATGCTTTTAGTATATTTTTTAATACATTAGGCCTGTCTTATCTTCTACCTATCGTCTGTCTGTTAATAGTTATTGGTACATTAGGCAGTGTGGGGGCTTGGCTAATTGGCCCAAGTAAAGGGCTAATGGTAGCAGCAGAAGATGGTCACTTACCCGTATATTTATCTAAAAAAAATGCAAAAGGTGCTCCACAAAATATATTAATTACACAAGGCATTATTTTCTCTTTGCTATCTACAGCATATATTTTTATGCCTAATGTCAATAGCGCTTTTTTTATCCTGTCCATATTAACTACCCAACTTGCTTTGTTTGGCTATATCTTTATGTTTTTAGCTGTTATAAAACTTAGAATAGTACGCCCTAATATGAAAAGACCCTTCACAATACCAGGTGGCAAAATTGGATTATATACAACTACTTCGCTGGGCATAAGTTCTTGTGTAATCGCTATTTCATTAAGCTTTCTACCCCCTAGCGACATTGCCGTCGGGAATTATATGAATTACGAATTAATGCTTATCGGCAGTTTTGTATTGTTCTTACTAGCTATATTTAAATTATCCAGGACGACCCGGAAATAAAAGCAGTTAACTTTTATTATTATTAGAAAACGTTTATCCGATCTCTATTACTTTGCAATCAGAGCCGCGCGCGTCAGCAAGCGTTCTTTGAACCATAATTTATCACCGCTCTTAATTGAAACATAAAAATTATTGCTTTATCATAAAGGGCACATACTCCAGAGTACGCTTGCTGACGCGCGCGGCTCTGATGATTCGGAGTTTTATTGAACATGGGAATGTTAACATGAGAAGACCCTGAACCCCTATCCTCTCCTATACAGAGGCGAATAAGGCGGTAAACACTACAAACTATGCATCTGTTCTAAATACCCTTTGGTTTGCATTTCTTTTAACCGACTTAAAGTCCGCACAAACTCAAACTTCAAGGGATCCCCTGGGTATAATTGTTCTAATAAAACATCAGCACAAAGAATTAAATTAACTTTGTGATCATATAGTATATCTACTAGATTAATAAAACGCCTAACAATGTTATTAATACTAGGTTTATTGTCTGATAACTCATAAACACCAGAGACAATGACTGTCTGATAAAGATTCGCTAATTCTATATAGTCCAAAGCGCTACGAGAAGTTTTACATAACATATTGAAATCGAACCAAATAACATTTCCACTTTTAGCTAAAAATTTTACTTTCCTACTTACCAAAACTAACTCACTATTTCTAACAATACTACTAGTAGCTAACCTTAAAAAAATATCATTTAGCTTAGCCATGTTTCCTTTACTATTAGCTAAGTAGTAACATGACAATGATTGAAACATTTGAGCTCGGTAATCAATATTTCCTGTAAGGTGAATAATATTTAAATTCTTTTTAATTAATTTTATTGCAGGTAAAAACAACCCTCGTTGCAATCCATTTTTATATAAGTCATCGGGACAAATATTGGACGTAGTTATTAAGTATACTTTGTTATTTATCAATGCTTGTATAATTCTTGCTAAAATTACTGCATCTGCAATATCAGTCACCATAAATTCATCTAAACAAATTACTTTATAATTAAACTGATACTTAATTACATAAGTAAGAGGATCTTTTTTACCAGAAGCGGCAACCATAGCTTGGTGGATCATTCTCATAAATAGATGAAAATGCAATCGGCATTTATATTTTTTATTTATAGCAAGATTGTTATAGAACAAATCCATGAGCATTGTCTTGCCCCTACCAACATCGCTATATATGTACATGCCTTGCGGCTGTTTATTTTTTCGAACAATAGGTAGCTGTTGATATAATTTCAGAAAAAAGTTAGTTATAAAATTGTTTTTACATTCTTTTTCTATTTGAGTTCTTAAGATGTCTAATTTATCAATTACAATATACTGCCGATCATCGTAAGTTAACTGATTATATTTGATTTTATCAAGATATGCTGTAATAATGCTCATTGATTTGCTTTAATTGCTTATTATAGTAGTCTATCTTATTATTAACGAAATAAAGATTATTTAAACTATATTATGAAGTACATAAATTTTTTATCCAGATTAAATAAACAGTCTCTCACTCTTTTACTTTGCTTACTACTTATCACTGGTATGTTTATTTACACTATACAGAACAGAATTTATCAAGTTACTGCAATAAATTCAAAACAATACCATAAAGCTGTTGAAACCTACCTAAATTCTGAAGCTTATTATAAAAATGAGCAATGATAACAATAAAATTGATAAAACTAATGATAGCGATCTTTTTCGTGAATATATAGCAAATAATAAAAATATTAGACCCTTAAAAATGGCTGACAAAGTTAACTCAAACACCTCTCACAAAAAACCAACTCATAATACATTATTTGATTATTCAAACTGTTTGCATGCTACCGATAAGAAAAATATAAACAATCATTCTTTATCAATTAACCTATGGCGTCCTCTGATCAGTTCGGAGGAACCTATTTTTTATTTTCAACAGGGTGTACAAGCTAAAACAATTTCAAGCATTAAGAATGGTAAAATAGCTCCTGACGCTGTTTTAGATTTGCATCAAAAAAACTCTGAACAGGCAGCTGAATTATTTCATCACTTTATTATTAATAGCTATCAGAGAAATTTACGTTTGATTTGCGTCGTTCATGGAAAGGGAATGCGAAGCGACAACAAACACCCCCTTTTAAAAAACTTAGTACATCATTGGCTATATGAGTATAATCAGATTTTAGGATTTTGCTCATGTCCAGAAAACTTAGGTGGAACGGGAGCTACTCTAATTTTACTAAAAAAACAAGGATACTGATGGCAGTACCATTTTGGATGTGGATAATATTCTTTGCTATCATTATAACGCTACTATTGCTTGACTTAGGCGTTTTTAATAAAAAAAATCGCATCATAAGCTTTAAAACTAGTATTATTAGCACATTATTTTATATATCTATCTCGTTACTGTTCAACATCTTTGTCTATCTTATATTAGGCATTCAAGAAGCTCAAGAATTTCTAACTGGTTATGTTATTGAGAAATCACTATCACTAGATAATATCTTTGTGATTTCTTTAGTTTTTAGTTATTTCAAGGTTCCGGCACAATATCAGCACCGAGTTTTATTTTACGGAATTACAGGAGCGCTAGTTTTACGTGGCATAATGATTGGAGTTGGGGCTGGTTTATTAGCACATTTTACTTGGGTTATTTATTTCTTTTCTATTTTCTTAATATTAACCGGTATAAAACTACTAGTTATAGTCGATAGAAAACCAGATATCTCTAAAAGCTTACTTTTAAAACTCTTACGGAAATTTCTGCCTATTACAAAAAAGATAACAAACGAAGATTTCTTTAAAATACGAAAGCCTAGAGGCAGTACTAAAAAAAAGCTATTCACGACCCCGCTATTTATTTCTTTAGTACTAATAGAATTTGTTGATATTATTTTTGCTATAGACAGCGTTCCTGCTATCCTAGCTATAACTCCTAACACGTTTGTTATTTACACTAGTAATATTTTTGCCATCCTGGGTCTAAGGGCGCTATATTTTACAATAGCAGCAGTTATAAGACGCTTTGTTTATCTCAATTATTCTTTATCCATCATCTTAATATTTATTGGTTCTAAGACTTTTATTGCTGATTATTTAGGCTTAGAGAAATTTCCAATTACTCTGTCTTTATCTTTTACTATTATAGTACTCGCCATAGGCATAGCATTTTCAATATATAAAACTAGATCTAGACCCAAATTCCTACTATAGCCATTAAACTAAAACCTATTATGACATAAGAATAGTCATGAAGATTGCAGCAACGCTCAACCATTACTGCTCTATTTAAACCGTGCAAGGTACCGATATATAAGAAAGTTCCAGCTGCTAAAGCAGAAAATGTAGGAGCAATAATATTATGTTGCTCCAATCCTGTATTTAAATAACTACCAAAAAATATGCCCAGCGGCGTCATAAGAGTAAAAATAATAAATAACAACCAATTAATAGCCTTGCCTAATTTACCTCTAATCATATGAATTGCCAACGAATAACCATCTGCCCATTTATGAGCAATTATAGCTATAAAAACTATAATGATTAAAGAAGTGTCGCTTCTTATTCCTAGGGCAACACCTTCAAATAAAGAATGAATTGACAACATTGCTGCTGCTAACAACACAAAAATAGTACTATTATTCCCTGAGGTTTCATTGACCTCTTTACCTACATGCTCGAGTAATAATAAACCTAAAAAAACTATGCCACATAATAAATAAGCAATGGGATAATGATAGCCTATATCCGCAAAGTCTCGGGCAGAGTCATTAAGCATATGCAATAGCCCTGCACCTAAAAATACACCAGAAGCTAGGGCTTCACCTATTACAAATTCTGACCCATGACCGTGAAGTTGTTCATGTGACTCATGAGAATACTGGCAGTGCTTATGATCAGAATAAGCAAGTTCTGTACTTTTTAATTTCTTTGCTTTATAGGCTAAAGGTAGGCCTGACATCACACTTATAATAAAAATTATTAGCGCGTAAAATATTTTTGATAAGAATAAAGAATCCATCAGTCAGAATAATCGCAATGTAATGAATTATTGCATTATAACAAAACCCTACAAGAAATCTATCTAATCGAATATCAAAACCAAAGCTGCTACGCCTTTCAACAAGGCGCAACCGCAGCAGGTTGTTTTTTGCTAATGATATAACATTGGTAGAACGGCATAATTCTGCCAGAAAAGTAAAATTGAATCCTAGTCTAATAAACAACCAGTTGTCTATTTATTAAAGAAATAATTAACAAAGTGTCTAATTTTAGGCTGTATAAAACGATGCTTCTGATAGTACAAGTATAGCGGAATTTCAGGATTTAGATAATCACTTAATACTTCTACTAATGTACCTTTACGTAACTCATCTTGAATAATATAGTTATGCAATTGCACAATCCCTACCCCTAAGAGGGCGAATTGCTTTAATAATTGCGCATTATTTACTGCTAGCTTAGGCTCAAGGTTAATTATTGTTTTCTTATTTTTTAAATCAGCGATTATATATTTCCCCGAACGCCCGAGATGATTAATATATTGATGTTGTTCTAAATCTTTTATAGATTTTGGTGTGCCATATTTGTTGAAATACTGAGGGGCAGCGCAGAGCACATAGCGAGTCTTATCAATCGGCCTTGCCACTATATCTAATGGAGCGGGCCAATTAACACCAAATACGATATCGATTTGCTCAGCGCGTAGATCAGTAATTCGTTCTTCAGTAATTAACTCAATTTTTACTTCAGGAAAATCTTGTTGGTATTTTATTAACACTGGTAATAATTTAGTTTCAGCCCAATATGGATTACAGCTGATCCTAAGAGTTCCAGTTGGCTTGGCGTTGAAGCTAGACAGTAAACCTCTAGTGAGTTCTAATTCATTTTTAAGCTTTTGACATTGAGCAAATAATAACTTGCCTTCATCAGTTAACTCTACTTTTCTTGTACTGCGAATAAATAAAGGAATTTTTAATGAACCTTCTAGAAATTTGACAGTTTGACTTACAGCTGATTTAGAAACTCCTAAATTTTTTGCAGCAGTTGTAAAGCTAGCAGTACTCGCAACTGCCAGAAATACTTCAAAATGTTGTAAGCTTGCAGCATCCATAATTATATTGTTTATTTTTAATTAACAATTGTTAATAATATTGTATATTGTTTAACTAATCAAGATAGTGCATAATATAATTATTAATTACAATTCATGGCATCTTAATATTTTGAGCTCCTTTAAAATTGCATTATTGTTAAGTTATATATGTATTGCTTCTATTTCAGCATCTATTATTACGCCAGCCTTGCCGCAAATCGAGACTGCATTTTCCTTGAAAAATGGAGCTATAGAATGGATAGTAGCTATTTTTTTATTTGGCTATGTTATTGGTCAATTAGTTTATGGCCCATTAGCTAATAGATTCGGTAGGCTAATGGCACTTAGGAGCGGTTTAGGAATTAATATTATTGGCATATTAATATGCATAACAGCAAATTACTTATTAAATTATAACATCCTATTATTAGGGCGATTTTTAACTGCTCTTGGCTCTGCGGCTGGTCTATCTTGTACCTTTATGTTAATTAATGAATTGTTACCAGTAGAACGAGCAAAACAAGCTATGTCCTTTACAGTAGTGTCATTTACTGTCGGGATAGGTCTTGCTATAACTGCAGGTGGTATAATAACTCAGTATTTAAATTGGTCATATTGTTTTTGGATTTTGTTGATCCACGGTGCTTTAATGTTGATATTCACATGGCAATTTCCAGAAACTCTCAAGCAATCAATAGAATTAAATGTTAGAACCATTGTTTCTGGATATGTTGTGGCACTTAGAAATAAAAACCTATTAATATTTTCTTTAGTTGTTGGTTTCGTATCAGCAGTGTCTTACTGCTATTCTGTAGCGGCACCAATTTATGCTCAAATAAACCTAAATCTTACACCTGATCTTTATGCTTATTGGAATTTATTAAATATTATAGGTATGTTATGCAGCGGTTACTTAAGCGCATATTTAATGAAAAAATATAGCCCAGAAAAAATTCTATACTTTGGGCTACTATTATTGGCTCCTTGTTTACTATCTTTGATATTGATAGTTTTAATTCAAAACGTACTTCCATTATGGTTTTTTATTAATACTATGTTCTTATATCTATTTAGTGGCCTTATTTTCCCTGCTGGATCATATTTAGCTTCGAATACTCTTACCGACAAAGCTAGTGCTTCTAGCATGATGTCTTTTATAAATATGAGCTCAGCAATGCTTGCTGTTATATTTATGAGCTACATCCATTTGAGCACGATATCATCATTTAGTATAATACTAACTGGATTCTACTTTTTAGTGGTTAGTTTATTAATCTGCAATAGAAAATTATTGTAATAATTACTTCAATTTTTTTCTAAAAAACACTCTATCATGACCTTCAATGTGAGCCTTGATACGCCCTATTTCTGAATAACCATTTTTAATATAAAAATCCACTGCCTGAAATGAATAAGTATCAGTTGTAGAATAAAATATGTTGCGATTCAGCCCTTCTTGTTCTGCAGCGAGCACTAATTTTGAGCCAATATCTTGACCTCTCCATAGTTCATCGACCCATAATATTTCGATAAATATCGAGCTTTTTTCAGCATTGACTAGAACACCACCAATAATCTGATCTTGATTATAAGCAAAGATAGAATATTGCTCATCTTTACCAACTTTTTCGACATTAAATTGATATAGTTTTTCTCTTATAAATTCATTTTTTTCTTTATCTGGAGATAAGTCTGTTTTAATGACTATATTTTCAAAGCTATTCATAATTATATTGTTTATTATCGCTGCTTTTCAGACGATTAATTTATGAGATTGGTATTAGTATAATTCTTTACCCAGGTTATCAATGTGTTCTAGCAGTTTTTTATCTGATACTGGATCCAACATATTATAAGCAATAACATCAAACAAGTATGGTGTGGCAATCTCATCTTCTAATTTAGCTTTGATTCTACCTAATGTAGTTAAATTAATATCCCCTTTTAAAGCTAAATCTATATCCGACCCTGGCTTGTAGTTACCAATAGCTCGCGATCCAAATACAATGGCATGTTGAATTTCTGTAAAAGACTTTAACACTGTAATAATCAAGCTTAGATTTTTACTACTTAACCCAAACAATTCGCTACTGACTGTCATTGATGATTTGCTGCTCTAAGTATGACATTAGTGTTTTAATAACCAGGTAGTAATGTTCTTTTATTAGCTGCAATGCTTTTTGCGCTAACTCTTCGTTATAAGTATGAGCCATAAGATTTCTTTGATTTAACATGTCTATCCACGTATCACCATCTGTAATAATCTGCATATGAAAAGATTGTTTAATCACATCCCGCGGTGATAAGGCAGTAATGCCAATACTTTCTAGATAATCCTTCAACGTTTTCCAGGAAAGCTCAAAAGTATACTCATAGCTTTTGATGATTCCCTGCTTTTCTGCATCATTAGGGGATATGATCTGAAGATTTTTTTCAAACTGCAAGAAAGCCTTCTTCCAATTCTGGTACCTTTGTTTCCAACGTACAGACTTATCATTCATTTTAATATCTTAACAAAATATCTTTATTAAGATTGATTTTATCACAATAGCAAGAATACCAAAATCCTTGTGCTTTAATTAATTTACAACTATCGTTAGCTTAGCTTAAAACAGGGAATTAGTTAATTAAATAGTTTTCTACCCGTATGAGCGTGGACTTATCAACCCAACTAGTAGCGGCATGCACATGCCCTACAGTACAAAGATAAACTAACCCCATTATAAAAATTACAAATAGCTTAATGGCAATACCTTGAATTATTGTTTTAAAAATAGATTCATTGAGTTCAATGTGTGACATAAATAAACTTTTATTATTAGTGGATTATTATTATTAATTCTATGAACTAGAGTATATAAAGCGCTTTAAAAAAAGTAAATAAAATGCAAACAAAACTAAAAAATAAATTACAAATCATCTATATATTGCTGTAATAATGCTGTTTGTTCGCTATTTAAATACAAACCCAATTTGGTACGCCGAAAGAGTATATCTTCCGCACAATCAGCATATTCTTGGCTTAGAAGATAATCTACTTCTCTTTGATATAATTGATGCCCAAAGTCATAACCAAGATCCTCCATGCTTTTGGCATTTAACAAGATTTGATATACTAAATCACCATATGTTCTGACATAACGTGAAGCTAATTCATTATTAAGCCACCGATATTTATGTTGTAACTCAAAGATAAATTGAGCATGATTAGCCTTATCATAACCCATTGTTTTTAATGCAAGGGCCCCTTTTACAAAATCACCCCCTGGCAAATGAGTTAATTGATTTAATGGCGTTTTTAACTCAGGCTGCTTAAATAATTTCTTCTCTAAGTCTGACAATTTTTTAATCACCTGATTCGCTAAAACCCTATAGGTAGTTATCTTACCGCCATAGATGTTAATAAGCGGCATAGAATCATAGCAATCTATCTTGTATTCTCTAGTATTTTCACTGGCTGTTGTACCCGCTTCATCAAAAAGGGGCCTAACCCCGCTGTAACTATAGACTATAGCCTGCTTAGTTATTTTATTTTTAAAATACTGGTTATAACAAGCTAAGAGATAATCTATTTCTGCTTCGGAAATCTCTGCTTTCTCTTGCTCAGAAGCTTTAATCAGTACCTCTGTAGTCCCTATCAGAGTAAAATTATCTTCATAAGGAATAACAAAGATGATTCGTCCATCATTATTTTGCAGCACATAACTTTTTAAGTGATTATACAACTTTGGAAGAACTATATGGCTTCCTTTTATTAATCTAACTTGATACTTTGGCTGTAATTTTAAATTATCTTCTAATACTTTGTTTACCCAAGGTCCTGCAGCATTAATAATGTACTTAGTTTGAATATAAAAAGATCCATTACGCTTAACACAACGTACTTTAATATCCCATAATTTTTTACTTACATTATAGACAGCACTTTCTATGAAGACTTTTTTATTTATATTTGCTCCATAACGCTTAGCTTGTAATAAATTTAAAATAACTAATCTCGTGTCATCAACCCATAAGTCCGTATAAATATAGCCTTTTTTGAAAAGATTATTAGAATCTAATTGTTGCAGATTAATAGCTTTTGTTTTATTATACTTGCCATTAATTGCGAGCATATCATAAATAAATAAGCCTAATCTTATAAGCCATGAGTTTCTAATTTTAGAGTTATTAATTAGAATAAACTCCATAGGCCAGATTATATGTGGCGCTAGATTTTGTAAAATATTTCGTTCTTTTAAAGAAGCTTTCACCAAGTAAAAATCATAGTTTTCAAGATATCTCAAGCCACCATGAATTAACTTTGTACTACTACTCGATGTGCCACTACCAAAATCATTTTTTTCTGCTAAAAATACTTTTAACCCTTGGCTACTTGCAGCTAATGCTATCCCTGCTCCATTAATTCCACCGCCCACAATAAACAGATCGTAAATAGCATTATCATCCATAATAAATTATTAATCATTATTAAACTGAAGGCCGTTTTTCTGCTGACTCTAAGAGCACTGTTCTTAATTCAAAACAAAGTTTACCCAAATCTGTCGTTGTCTTTCTATACCAACCAAATTTTCTCGTTAAAATGGATTGAGATTCATCTTCTTGTTTTGCTTTAGTATATATTTTTTCTATCTTAATTACAGCACTCGGATATTCTTCTTCTGTACAATTCAATACGAAGTTGTATTTATCTTTCAATCTTTGAAGCCGAGCATATTTATTACTCGTTGATTCAGGTGGTGCTACCCATGAGATATAAATCCCAAAAATATTTAAGAACTTAGAAATAATTATAACTGTAATATATAAAACAAGTCGTATTAACTTTGATAAGCTAATACCGAGCCCAATGGTAATCAAGCTATTGTTGATTTCAAGTATATTAGTTTTAATTAGTTGTTTTATTCTAGAGTATTCTATTTTTGTTTTATCAAAAAATCTTGCTTGTGGCTTAGACTTAATATGTACACCAAAATGAGTCCTTTCTTGTGGCACAGTAGTAGTTACAGGAAATACTGGTGACAAAAAAACTAAACTACTCAGTTTCTCGTGATGTTTATTAATATAAATAGTTTTAGACACTCCCAATACTTCTGTCAGTTTTTTTCTTACTATTTTATAGCCCCCGTAGTCACTGCTTACTCTAATAAAAGCTTGCCGTGGTTCAGTGCTTGCCCATAAAATCATTCGACTAAGATGACTTATCACCGCAGTATCAGCAATTAAATATAAATAATATTGTTTATTTTTTCTTAATCTATCATAAGCATCTACATATAATCTTGTCTGCTTTCTTATATCTGCATAAATAAATTCACTAATTTTATTAGCAATAAATTCTCTATCGCTTTTATACAATTGACTCAGATTAACTTTAAGATAGTATTCTATATGAGGATCTAACTGCAAAATTTTTTCTAAAAATCTATAAATTGTAATAAGCTGCGTATCACTGACTTTATGATAGTCCCAATCAGTAGGTACTGCTTTATTTTTTGGAAAAAAATTACCACCAAAACTACTATGCCTACCTGGTAATATATCCATTTCATGTGCTGCAACAGCTTCTTCTGGATAAGTAGAAGGAACAACAGGATCAAACGCCCAAATATTTTCATGCTGTGCATATAAAATTAATGAACTGCTCACTATTGATTTAGGTAACGGCTTGAAAATAACAGCTTGTTTCCAGCTAACAAAGCCCGAAGCATGGATTCCAGGAACTGGATCTGTTAATAGCAAATTTATTTTTACCTTAAGCAGGCTGGCTTCCAAGATCAAGCTTTGCTTACTATTTAATTCTCTTAACAATTTTCTAGTATTAAATAAAACACGTAAAAAACTAAATATATTACAACTAGATGATTCTGGAGCTATACAGTTTTTTAAATCTTCTGGTGATCTCTGTTTATCTGCTTCTAGATGAGATTGAATCCTGGTAACAATCTTATCTATAAAATGTGATATAGCGATAGCTTGGCAAGCACCACGGCTATGAGCAATAAGAATATACTCAGTCTCTCCTTTGATAGTCTGCTCAATTATTTTATAAAGAGCCATGGCTGTATGCTCAGAACTACCAAAACCGAAGATACGCTCTGGTCCAACACATTCCCAAAGGATATTTGGGGGTATAATATCAGCAATAATGCTCAGCGTATCACCAAGAGGCTTATGCTTAGATATTGTATCTAGATGCTGCTGACCTGAGCCATGTAAGACTAGATAGAAGGGCATAATTGTTATTAAGCAAGTTACGCTAAGCCCTCAGCATATGTGGAAAAACTGGGCAGTCTAAAATCTGCTTTACGAATTGATTCTTTAGTAAAATCAACAAACTCCCAAGCATGCTCATTTTGTAACAAACTATTCAACAATCTATTATTGAGGGCATGCCCTGATTTGTACCCTGAAAAATGTCCAAGAATACTATACCCTAAAAGATACAAATCACCTATAACATCTAATACTTTGTGTTTAACAAATTCATTATGATACCTTAAGCCACCTTCATTAACTACAGTGTAATCGTTTAATACAACTGCATTATCTAAACTTGCGCCACGAGCCAAATTACGAGCTCTCATAGCCTCATACTCATTCATAAAGCCAAATGTTCTGGCGCGAGAGATATCTTTAATAAAAGAATTATCAGTAAAGTCTATTTCTAAATTTTGCATATCATCTTTAAAGGCAGGATGATCAAAATTTATACCAAAAGTAATCTTAAAGCCATCATATGGTTCCAAGCAAGCTGATTTGTCTCCACATACGATTTCAATCTTTTCTTTAATTTTGATAAATTTTTTAAAAGCATGTTGCTCTTCAATACCAGCAGATTGTATTAAAAAAACAAAGGGGCTTGAACTACCATCCATAATAGGAATTTCTGACGCGTCAACATTAACATAAGCATTATCAATACCCAAACCAGAAAAGGCTGCCATCAAATGTTCAATAGTATAGATCTTAACATCACCCTTTACCAAGGAAGTTGATAAAGTTGTCTCACCAACGTTATGAGGATGCGCTGCAATTTCCACCATAGGCGACAAATCCGAACGACGAAAAACAATACCAGTATTCACTGGTGCAGGACTTAAAATTAATTTAACCTTCTGACCAGTGTGTACGCCTACCCCTGAGGCTTTTATTGTATTTTTTAAAGTACGTTGTCTAATCATTAATCCATATTCCAAGTACTAAGCATGATAGGTAATATAATAATATAGCCATTTGCTATCTTGTAAATATTATCAATCATTACCACCAAAATGTATACAAAATATCTAACTTTCTTTAACTTTTTGCTTGTTCAACTTGCTTTCTTAAAAAAGCCGGTATATCCAAGTACTCTAACTCACTTGCTTCTGATGCTTTATTCGGCGCTGCTTGTCTACGCATCACCGTTGGGCGATCCAGGCGTTTATAGTCTGTAGAATTTACATTACTTTTTTGGTTTTGTGTATTAGTAGCTGCCTTAGTTTCAGCCATAACACCTAATCCAGTTGCAACAATAGTTACTCTTAGTTCATTTGACATTTCTGGATCTATAACTGTACCAACAACAACAGTCGCATCTTCTGAAGTGAAACTTTTAACAACCTCACCCACTTGCTCAAACTCACCTATAGACATATCCATACCGGCAGTTATATTCACCAGCACCCCTTGCGCCCCAGACAGATTGATATCTTCTAAGAGCGGACTTGAAATGGCCATTTCAGCCGCCTCACGAGATCTGTTCTCACCAACTGCAACACCAGTCCCCATCATCGCCATACCCATCTCAGCCATTACTGTTCTAACGTCAGCGAAATCAACATTGATTAGACCGGGTCTTGTAATAAGATCAGCTATACCCTGGACAGCACCTAGTAACACATTATTAGCAGCTTTAAAGGCATCTAATAGAGTAACTCCCTTGCCTAATACACTTAATAGTTTATCATTTGGAATAGTAATTAATGAATCTACATGTTTACTTAATTCATTAATACCATTTTGAGCTAAGCTCATGCGTTTTAAGCCTTCGAAGGGAAACGGTTTAGTAACAACAGCCACTGTCAGAATGCCCATCTCTTTTGCTATTTCAGCAAATACGGGCGCAGCACCAGTACCTGTACCTCCACCCATGCCTGCAGTAATGAATACCATGTCTGTACCAGCCAAAATTTCTTTAATTCTATCTCTATCTTCTAATGCTGCTTGTTTACCAATTTCTGGATTTGCACCTGCACCTAACCCCTTTGTTATGCCTGTGCCAAGCTGAATACGCATTTTTGCTTTAGTAAACTTCAGCGCCTGTGCATCAGTATTAGCACAAAAGAACTCTACGCCTTCAATATTAGCAGAGACCATATGGTCAACCGCATTCCCACCGCCACCACCTACACCGATAACTTTAATAATTGCTGATTGTGGACAACTATCCATTAATTCGAACATTTCGACCCCCTAGATAAACTTTTCAACATCCTGTTAATAATATATAAAAAATTCTAACATTCTAACCTGCAGAAAACCATGCCCGCATTCTATCCAAAACCCCGAGAAAATTATTAGAACTTTTAAAATAACTTTCTTTACTGCTATGATCCTGATAACTTCCGTACTGTAATAAACCAACACCTGTAGAATACCCGGGGTCACTGACAATATTTGATAGTCCTTTAATATTTTGTGGTACCCCTAAACGCACTGGCATGTGAAAAATTTCTTCAGCAAGCTCGATCGCACCTGGTAATAATGAACTGCCACCGGTTAAAACTAAACCAGAAGCTATAGCATCCTCAAAACCACTGCGTCTTATTTCTTCTTTTATTAATAAATACAATTCCTCATATCTTGGCTCTATAACTTCTGCCAATATCTTTCGCGATAATTGTTTAGATAGCCTCTCACCTACACTAGAGACATACACCAAATCACCAACATCCGCCATTTTAGTAAGACTACAACCATATTTTATTTTTAAGTCTTCGGCATTTTGCGTTGGCGTCCGCAACGCTACAGCAATATCATTATTCACTTGATCACCTGCAATAGGAATTACCGCAGTGTGAACAATGGAACCGTTTGAAAAAATAGCTATATCTGTCGTACCACCACCTATATCCACTAAACAAACACCTAACTCTTTTTCATCATCTGATAAAACAGCTTGACTGGAAGCAAGTTGTTCCAAAATAATATCATCTACTTCCAATCCGCAACGACGAATACATTTGATAATATTTTGAGCTGCGCTTATAGCCCCGGTCACCATATGAACTTTAGCTTCAAGTCTCACACCAGACATTCCCACCGGCTCTTTTATACCATCTTGATCATCAATAATAAATTCTTGAGGTAAAATATGAATAATCTTTTGATCAGCCGAAATCGCAACAGCTCGAGCTGCATCAATAACCCTGTCTACATCGGAATGATTAACTTCTTTATCTCGAATAGCCACTATACCATGTGAATTCAGGCTTCTAATATGACTACCAGCAATACCTGTATAAACAGAATGAATCTGGCATCCTGACATCAGCTCTGCTTCTTCAATTGCCTTTTTAATAGAATTTACTGTTGCTTCAATATTAACAACAACTCCCTTTTTTAAACCCCGAGATTTCTGGTTACCAACACCAATAATGTCAATATCTCCATTAGTTGACACTTCGCCAACTATGGCAACTACTTTAGATGTTCCTATATCTAAGCCAACAATTAATTTTTTTTCATGTTTCTTTGACATAGCTTAGGCAATCTCCACTAATTCAATTAATTTTTTTTTAATGTCAGCGCCAAAGGCAAGACCATTTTTATACCTCATGTCTATATATGGATATGCGTTTTTGTTTTCAACTGTAAAATAATTTTTAAAGGTTTCTGTTTTCCTAAATTCAATAAAAAAACTAACAAACTTATCAGCACGTTCTATAATATCTTTATTTCCTAAAAACACTAATAACCCATTTGTTAATTCTAAATACCAAGAGCCTCTTTGGCTCATAAATAATTTTTTAATTTCTACACCTATAGGTTTAATAGAAATTTTTAATTTTTCAAGTATGTCGCATAGCTTTTCAGAGTTTTTTTTGTCTCCTAGTAAAATTGGTAAATGAGATACATTAGAATTTTTCGGTACCATTTTACAATCTTGACGTGTAATAATACCTTCATCCCCCCAATATGCAAGAGGCTCTTTCTCATCAAACTTGATTCTAATTTGATCCGGCCAAACACGCACTATGTTAATATTATCTATCCAATCATTCTTTTTTAATTCTTTCTTTATCTTTGTCATATTAATGTTGAAAAAGCTAGCTTTTTGTATATTTGCAGCCATTAATAACTCTTGTACTTCTTTTTCTTGTGCAAAATTTAATGGAGCTATAATCTGAACTTTTTTAACAGGCGCCAAAAATGCCACAAGATTCTGATCATAAAAAGATAAAACTCCATATAAAACTAAAAGACCTCCGAACACATACCCTAATAGTTTAAGAACAAATTTCATGCTTTTGCTCTATCTTCAGATACTGCATTTAATAAATGAGATAATTGTTTTAAAGATGCATTCATAGTAATTTGCAAAACTAAGGCGTCAAAACTGATCCCTATACTTTTAGCCGCCTTTGGCACCAAACTGGTATCAGTCAATCCAGGCACTGTATTTACTTCTAGAATAAAAAAATTACCCGCTTTATCAGTAACGAAATCAACACGCCCCCAATCACTACAACCTGTTATATTAAACGCTTTTTGCGCTAATGCTGTAATTTCCTCTTCTTTTTCTAAGCTTAATTCGGAGGGACAATGATAAACAGTATCTTTAGTTATGTATTTAGCATCATAAGTATAAAACTTTTGTTTAGCTTCGATCCAAATAGAGGGTAATGTCTTATTATTTAATAAACCTACTGTATACTCCTTACCTTCTAGCCATGGTTCTGCCATGGCTACATTGTCATACTGTAACGCTTCATTGATAGCATCTGGAAGCTGTTCTGGTTGCTCAACTTTCCGAGTGCCTTTACTCGACCCTTGCTGCACAGGCTTTATACAGATAGGGAAGCCACATTTTTCAATGATTTCTTGCTGTAATTTTTTAGAATTATTTTGAGTTGTTATTTTAATATTTTCTAATACTGGTAAGCCACTAGCTTTTAATATTTCTTTAGTGCGGATTTTATCCATACACAGAGCGCTAGCTAAAATACTTGAACCCGTATATGGAATTTGTAAAATCTCTAACAAAGCTTGTACGCTTCCATCTTCACCATCTATCCCATGCAACGCTATAAAAACGCAGTCATAACTTTCTGCCAATAGCTCTCTTATAGTTTCACGGCCATGCCAATCAATTAAATTAACATAACAATTTTGCCGGACAAGAGCATTAGCAACTGCCCTGCCCGTTAACAAAGATATTTCCCTTTCATGCGAGCGCCCACCATAAAGTACAGCCACTCTTTTCAAAGGCAAAATAATCTTTTGTTGATTGTCGCTCATAATTCTCCAATAATTCGTATTTCAGGTTCAAGATTTATAGCATATTTCTCATATACTGTTTTTTGCACATAAGTTATGAGTAGCTCTATATCCCTGGCTGTTGCTGTTTTATCATTAATAATAAAATTGGCATGCTTGCTAGAAACATACGCACCACCAATTGAGCTCCCTTTTAGCCCGCATTCATCAATAAGCTTTGCTGCAAAATTACCAACTGGATTTCTAAATACAGAACCACCAGAAAATTGCCCTATTGGCTGCTGACTTGTGCGCTTTTGCAATAAACTTCGAATTAATTGACTGGCATTAATACTATCATCATGTGCCAAACGTAAAATAGCATTTAAAAACCAATACTCTACAATATTTAATTTAACCTTTACTTCATCTTTTAATTTGACTGAGCGATAGCCAATATCAAAATCACGAGGTCCTAACTCAAAAATATTTCCGGCCCTATCAATAATATCAGCCTGAACCACGTACTCCCATGTTTCAGAACCGTAACAACCTGCATTCATTGCCAAGGCCCCACCCATCGTCCCCGGTATACCAGCCCAGAAAGCCCCCTCAGGGTAATTTGATTTAGCTAAAAATTTTGCGAGTTTAGCACTTGGTACACCTGCTTCACACTGAATAACCTTACCAAATTTCCTAGTTGAAATAATTTCATGCTTATGCAAACCCATGCTGCTACTAGAATTAGTTAGAATTACTATTCCACGTAAGCCACCATCACGTATCAACACATTACTGCCCAGTCCTAAAAAATAAATAGGGATTGTCTTATCAATAACAAATAATTCTTGTAAAAAATTTTGTAGCTCTTTAAGATTTTTAGGTTGGAAAAGAAAATCTGCCTTGCCTCCAACATGCCAAGTCGTGTAATCAGCTAACGTAATATTTTGTAATAATTTTGTATCAAAGTTATCCATTATTTTTTGATAACTCACATCACTATTAGCAATTTCATTACTAGAAACATGAAACGACATATTATTGAACCCTGTCTGTTAATAACTTATCTGCTACCTGGCTAATATCACCAGCACCTTGTATCACTACAATATCATCTGACTTAATAATTATAGCTAAATTATTGTATAGTTCATTAAAATTTTCAAAATAATAGAAGTTACTTGCATTAACACCAGTATTACTAATTATTGCTGCATGCAAATCTTTTCCCGTAGCACCAGGAATAGGATGTTCGCTTGCTGCATAAACTGGCAGCAATACCAAGATATCAACTTGTGATAAAACTTTTACAAAATCAGTAAATAAATCTCTTGTGCGCGTAAACCGGTGTAATTGATAAAGCATTACTAACCGACGTTTTGGCCAACCAGATCGGATAGCAGTAATAATTGCTGACACTTCATTTGGATGATGCCCATAATCATCAATCATAGTGAACTGTGTAGCATTATCTAATAACATGCAGTCATATACTTGAAATCTTCGACCAATACCTTTAAAGTTATCTATAGCTTGCTGAATATATTCAATTTTTATTCCTTCTTCTAAACATATTGCGGCCGTTGCTGTTGCATTCATAGCATTATGCTCACCAGGCAAGTCCATTGAAAACTCAAATTTAGCATTGCTTTGACGATGAAAAATCGTGAAAAAACTTTTCCATTGTTCTTGTCTATATTCTAATAGTTGATAATCTGCATTAGCAGAACGTCCATAAGTTACAACTTGGCAGCGAATCTCGGAAATAATATCCCGCGCCACAGGATCATCAATATTGATTACAGCCATACCATAAAATGGTAGTCTTAAAAGAAAATCGATAAATACTTGCCGTAACTTTTGGAAATCCCCTCCATAAGTAGGCATATGATCCCTATCAATATTGGTCACTACCGCAATAACAGGATTTAAATGTAAAAAAGAAGCATCACTTTCATCTGCTTCAGCAATAAAATAGCGGCCCTTACCCAACTTTGCATTAGCACCAAGACTATTCAGTTTGCCGCCAATAACAAAGGTTGGGTCTAAACCTGCAGTTGCCATAATACTAGCTAAAAGACTGGTTGTTGTCGTTTTACCATGCGTTCCAGCAATGGCGATACCTTGCCCGAATCGCATAAGTTCCGCTAACATTTCTGCTCGCCTAACAACAGGTATACCTTTGGCTCTAGCAGCTAATAATTCAGGATTATCATCAGATAAGGCACTTGTAATCACAACAACATCCGCATTCTGTATATTCTCAGCACAATGGCCAATAAACACTTTCATTTCCAAACCATGAAGTCGTTGCACCATAGCATTATTAGACAAATCAGAACCTGAAACTTTATAACCTTGGTTATGAAGCACTTCAGCAATGCCACCCATTCCTGCCCCGCCAATCCCTATAAAATGAATATTTTTGATACGCCGCATTTACGATACCTCTTCACACTGTGTAATTATTTTTGCCGTAGCATCATACCTACTTAATTTTCTTGCAGATTTTGCCATTTCCAGTAATTTGGGCCTTGCATTAATCAACCCTAATAAAGTATCAGCTAACACTTCATAGTTAAGATCATTTTGATGTAGCATAACTGCCGCATTATTATTTACTAAATAAGCTGCATTTTGGCTTTGGTGATCATCAGCAGCAAATGGATAGGGAATTAGTAATGCAGGCAATCCAGCTGCAGCTAACTCAGCTATCGTTAAAGCTCCTGCTCTTGCAACAACAAGATCAGCCCAAGCATAAGCTTCTGCCATATTATAAATAAATGGTTCCACTTTAGCTTTTAAACCAACTTTTGAGTAATTCTCTACTGTCAGATCATAATGCTCTTGACCACATTGATGCCAAATGTCCGGCCTTTGACTTACCGGTAATTGTGCTATTGCCTTAGGAACCAAATTATTAAAAATTAAAGCTCCACGGCTTCCCCCTAATATCAACACTCTTAAAGAACCTACATGCTGCTGCCAACGTTCTTTGGGTTCAGCTAAATCTAAAATCTCAGAACGCACTGGGTTACCTGTAAACACTAATTGATTACCTTTATCATTCAGATCTTCCGCCAAAGCTGGGAAAGATACTAAAACTTTTCGAGAAAATCTACCTAAAATTTTATTAGTTAGGCCAAAAATAGCATTTTGTTCATGAATGATTAACGGTATTCTTAGCAACCAAGCTGAAATACCGCCTGGACCACTAGCGAAGCCTCCCATACCTAAGACAAAATTTGGTTTAAACCAGAGCATAATGTAAAGACTGTACAAGATAGCCCCTAGTACTCTGAAGGGAGCTAAAAGCTTTTTAGCGATGCTCTTGCCTCGTACCCCCCAAACAGGCAAATAATATATATCTACACCTGCTTTAGGTACTAATGTTGCTTCCAACCCCCACTTAGTACCCAACCATGCAACTTCATAGCCTTTTTTTTTCAAAGCATGCGCTATTTCCAACCCAGGGATGACATGTCCACCAGTCCCGCCAGCCATAATTAAAGCTCGCTTATTAATTGGCTCACTAACCTGCGCTGTCCGTGCTTCTTGGTGCATCTGAATCTCCAAAGTTTACTTAATATAATCACCGTTATTATATCAATTACTCATAATAAAATTAATAAGATATAGACTATATATTGAATATATAACAACGTATCAAAATGAAAGATATGATTGCAAGAGCTGTATTGACAGTTTTACATAACCACAAGAAAGTTTGTGGACTATGGAGTTAATCTAAGGGCAACCAACTCGCATGCGGTATAATATTATTTCTACCGTTAGTCAAAGATTAGACTTGTCATACTCCATTTTGGCACATTATTGTCCTTAACTTCGACCAAAGCTCGTCGCTGAGCATTAGTCGGACCATAGCAAACTCGTTTTATATTATTTTACTTAGACAACATAATATTACAAATTTGCTATTTTATTGCAACCGCTTATCTCAATTATCAACAGACCCTAGATTAAAATATAACAATCCTATAAGCCCCCCCCCTAATTAAATAGCTGAAGCAGTTGATTCGATGGCACTCACTTAGCATAGCCACTTAGCATAGCCTTGACGGCTTCTGTCGTATTAATTATCATCATCCCAAGTTATCAATTATCAAAACCTATCATAATAATTCAGGAACATTCATTATACGTATTCACTACTTACAACATACTTTTTTTGATGAACCTGGGGTCATTGTAGCTTGGGCATTTAGTCATAACCACCAAATAACTGGAACAAAAGTATATATGGGTGAAAGGCTACCTAATCCTGAACAATTCGATTTTCTAATCATTTTGGGTGGTCCACAAAGTTTAATGGACCAAGGTGAATTATTGACACTCAGCTCTGAACTAAAGTTAATCGAACACTCAATTGCATTAAAAAAATTAGTGTTGGGCATTTGTCTTGGCGCACAAATGATAGCTGAATGTTTCGGGATGAAAACGGTACACAGCCCCTACCCTGAAATAGGTCTATATCCAGTTATCTTATCTGATGAAGGGGCAAAAGATAGAATATTTAGCGATTTCCCTAGAGAGTTTATAGTCACCCATATGCATCTTGAAATGGTCGAACTACCGCAGACGGCACGTTTACTTGCGAGTAGTAGCGGGTGCCCTATCCAGGCCTTTGCTATAGGCAATAAAGTATACGGCCTACAGTTTCATCTTGAAATAACAAAAGAAAATATCAACATTCGACTTAACTACTTGACGGAAGAATTAGGTCATGGACCATATATATTTACTCGTGATGAGCTAAGCAGAGGTAGCTATTATGAGACCAATCAAAAGATGTACTTGCTCCTTAATAACATAACTTCTAATGATGAGCCTATCTAGGCGTATCCCCACTTAGTTAGTCCAGACAAACTTGTAACAATGAAATAAAAAAATGTCATTATGGTTGTTTACAAGACTTAAAATGTCTATACTGTCCAACATTCTTTAATCTATTACCTATCAATTAGTGTCATTAGTAACCAGAAAATTATAGGAGTGTCTAGATCATGCCGTTAGCAACTCTATCTCGCCTAACAAGATTTATAGATATTAAGAGGAAAGCTGATATATTAGCATTTATGGCAAATCATTCGTTTTGCACTCTAATTAGTTATAACAGCAAATCGGTGTATGTTTCACATATAAATGTAATCTTACAGCAAGAAAATACCTTCTTTGGTCATTTAGCTGCAAGCAATGCTCAGGCAAGAGCACTTAGAAATGATTCAATGGCAGCACTTGCCATATTTAAAGATCGGACCCATGAATCTAATCCTCTTAATGTTGTACATATGCTCGGAATAATTAAAATTATTGCAAGTCCAGAACTTTTACAAGATGGTATTACTAAGCTTGTAAAAAAATATGAATCGACAAGATCAGCTCCATGGAATATCGACTGGAGTGATGAAAAGATTTCAAGTCAGCTCAGAGGAGTTGTTGGCTTCCAGCTTATTCCAACTATGATACGTGAGGCACTCACATTAAGCCCCTCTGCAGCTTCTGCAGCTGCGGAACTTGTAAATATGTCTATGCCATTTGACATGGGTAACATAGCTATTGATAATGTGGCATCCATTTACATTCCGCCCTATTTTGATGAAAGTTCCCCTGCATCATTGCTTGAGTTAGTAGAACGTAGTCCAGCATGCACTATGATTGTCTTTAATTCAAAGCCCGATGCAAAACAGTTGCTAATATATCATGTCGAGCACACCTCTACCAAAATGACTAGTGAACGTCTTAATATTACTGGTAGATTCTCTGTAGAATCTGATGCAATACCCGCCTGTAGAGAACGTTCGTTAAAAGCTATGCTTATCTTCAATGGGCCACATACTTATATTTCTCCTTCTTTTTATGAAACTCCACATAGTGTCCCAACGTGGAATTATGTTGTAGCGCATGTTCAGGGAATAGTTAATTTTGAACATCATGATCCTTCAGAGTTACAATTTACATTTGATGTAGCAAGTATTAAGGTAAAATCCAAATTCAACCAGAATCGTACCCTCGAGGACAGATTAGGAGTAGTAGCAGGACTGACGGCATCAGCATGTCCAATGGCACGTAGTGTTGGCGCAGTAATGGAACAAAGATTATGCCCCAAATTATAAATTGTAATTTATTAGGTTAGATATACAATGGACAAAAGTGAGAAATCTTTAACTAAAACCTGTGAGTTGAACTGGTATAAACGTGCACAAGTTAAAAGTTGTACCCCTTATGAAGGTATTCCCTTTGACAGAGACAAATGGGATCTTCTACCAGAGCTTATGCCTTTTTGCAACCACCCATTATGGAAACCAGTTAGCGAAAGTAATAAGGGTTTAGCAGCCACCTATGGATGGTTAATGTATAATCAGAAAACCATAGATATTGAAACTAAAGTAATCTCTCCACTATGCTATTCAATTATCGATGGCAGCAACCAACTTTCCTCTGGACTTGATTTTATCCGCGTTATTTCTCAAACCTTAGTTGATGAATCCTTCCACACTTTGCTTTCTATCGAAGGTATCCAAAGTATTACTAAGCACCGAAATCTTACCCCATTCGAGTTACCAAAATCAAAATTATTAAAAAATTATGAAAATTCATTAGACCATGCTACTGGGTGGGAAAAAGAAATTGTGCAAATGGGTGTAGTCGTTGCTTCTGAAGTACTTATTACTGACTACTTATCATTGATTGCAAACTCGGAAACTATTCAACCACTATGCCGTATGGTAACTAGAACCCATTGGAAAGATGAGTTGGCTCACGCCAATGTATTTAATTTTATTGCGACATCAATTATTTCTAGATTGCCATTGATCCAAAGACATTTTTTTATTGAAAGTATCATCCAGGCAGAAGACTGGTTTTCAGATAAAGAATTTGAAATATGGGAAGTAATTCTAAAGTTTCTAAATATTCCAAGAGCAGAAGAGATTATAGCTGACAGCAAAAAAGCATACACAAAAAATATTAGTTCGCTTGCAAATAGAAAGATCAATACTCTAGTTAAACATCTGAAACAAGAGCATGATACCAATAAATTATATTCACTACCAGAATTGCAGGCTATAGCGAACTAGAATTATGGAACTTACCACAATGTTGAAAGCACGAAAAATCAACTCTGAAAATTTAATCATCAGACCAGCTACCCCTAATGATTTGGAAGATATAAGAGAAATATACAACCACGCGGTTAGAACTTCAATTTTCACTATGGATCTTGAAGAAAAGACCATACAAGACATGATCAACTGGCTTAATAGTCATACCGATCGTTTCCCAGCCTATGTTGCAGTACTAGATAGCATGATTATTGGATTGGCTACTCTATCAAAGTGGGCAGAACGCAAAGGATATTATCCTTCGTGTGAAGCTTCAATATATTTATCTCCAGATCCTAGAGCTCAAGGTCACGGTGATAATTTACTAGAATATCTTATTAAATCAGCTAAAGAAAGAGATTTTTCAACCATAATAAGCTTTATGACTTCTACTAATAAACTCGCAAAGAACTTGGTAAGAAGAAATAATTTTACATTTATTGGAACAATGAAAAATGTTGGTTATAAGTTTACCAGTCCCATAGATCTGGACATCTACCAATACAACATAAAAACCCCTAATTCTAACCTATAAGGCCCTTGATTATGTCTACAACTATTATTAACCACCCAGCTGGCAGTACTGCTTATAAAAAAATTGACCAAGCACTTAATCAGTACCCTTGGTACAGAGAATACTTGCATAATGATCTTGCAAGAAATGACTATTTAAAAATACTTTTAGAACATAAAAGTGATTTAGAGGCTGCTGGATTGAATGAAGATCAAATTCATTTATCTAGTAGATTCCCATTGAATGCAGAGTTTACTGTAGAACAAATACTATATGACCTATGTGTACGCGATATCATTCCATCTGTTGATTACCCTAAGGATAAATTTGCCCTATTGTTTCAACAAGTACATGATAGCTTTCAACATGAATCGTACACCACATATATTTTCCCAGAAGAAGCCAGACTATTATATGCTCTTACGCACATAACCAAACCAAAATTCATGATTTTTCTTGGATCATATTATGGTTACTGGGCAATTTATGCCGCAACTATATTAAAAGAGACCGGTGGCTGCGCTTATCTTATCGATACTGACAAAAATGTAATTTCACTTGCGGAAAAAAACATGAAGCAATTTAATGTCGATTCCGTTGTACGCCTAATTAATGAAGATGCCATAACATTCTTAGGTAGAGAGAAAATTGCAACTGACTTCATTGTACTAGATCCAGAGGGACCGAAACAAGGAGATGATCCTGATTTACTTGATAAAGCCATCTATTATCCAATGATGAAAGCAGCTACCCCGCTTTTGGCATCTAATGGTATTGTTTTATGTCATAATATTCTGTTAGACAATCCTGTTAAGGAAGATCAGTATTTTGCCAAAAAAATTGATTACAATTATGGCCAATTTACTAAATTCTTACCTTTCATGAATGAAAATTATAGTCAAGGTGTGTGGTATGACACGACCGAAGGTGTAGGTGTATTTGCTCACAAGAAGCATCTTAGTCCAACAGGAGATATTTAAACATATGGCAGTAGTAGATAAATACTTTGACTCCGGTTTTGAAAATGCGGATAAATATGAAGATCTTGATGGTCTAGTAAGATCTCTTGAACTCCAACAGAATATTCCAATATTATTAGAACTAAGGAATAATGTTTATAGTAAAATAAAACTTAATTCTGGAGATGAAGTACTTGAGATCGGGTGTGGGCTCGGTGCCACTGTGCGTGAAATCTCGGCGCTTGTCGGCAGTGCTTGCAAAGTCACAGGGATTGACAAAAGCTCGATGTTATTAAATGAAGCTATCAGAAGGACCGATTTATCGAAACACACCGTTGCATTTACCCACGATGATGCAGAGAATCTCTCTTTTAGAGATAATCAATTTGCATTTGTCTGCGCTGAACGGGTATTAATGCATGTTCCAAACCCCCAACTTGCTCTTAGTGAAATGACTAGAGTATTAAAAAAAGGCGGAATTATTGCTGTTACTGAACCTGACCTCGGCTCAGTTCGAATCTATCCTGATCACAATAACATTAGTAGTAAAGTTATCAATCAATGGTGTAAATACACTGAAAGCCCCAGATTAGCTAAAGACTTACTTTGTATTTTCCAACAACTTGGCCTTGAAAATATTGATCTTTCTGTCAGAAAACTTATAGTAAATAACTATGAAGAATTTGAGCAGATCCGTAGTTTAAAAAAACTGGTTGTTGCGCTGCAAGGTAATGCACAAATAACCGATATTGAAGCAGAAACTTATCTGCAGGGATTAATGACTGCAAGCAAGCAAGGAAATTTTGCATTCAGTGTTAATGTATATCATGTCTCAGGACAAAAGCAATAAACTCACGACCATCAAATTATTAAATATGATGGTCTGTCTTAACAAATCTCAACAATTCCCCATATTCTACAAAACCAAACTTGGTAGTAATATAATTAATTATTGTAGGATTTGCAGATTGATACACGCAATGTGTACATCCTTGATTCATCGCTTCCTCCATAGAATGTCTATAGAGCTCAGTGCAAATACCCATTTTACGATATTCAGCTAAGGTGGCCCCACAATACATTCCTAAGACATTTCCATGTCTAAGCGTGCTGATCACGGCAGCAGCCTTGTTATCAACATAAGCAATATAATGTTTAATCACGCTATTTTCCTGCCCATAGTTTGCAAGCATAGCTTTGAAATCCTGTCTAATAGCCTCATTAAGTTCAAAACCTGTGGCTAAAATATCTATATACAAATCATATTGCTGTGGAGATAGCACCGGGACTATTCTGATACCTTCCATCGTAGGCACAGGATTAAGTTGACTCATCTCTATACCAACACAGAGCAAAGATTGTCCTTGCTTTAGTCTCTGTGAATCTAATGTGAACTTAATTTCATCCGTCATGTCAGGCTTAGCCAGCATTACTGTGTAAGGAACATTTTGCGCAGCATAAACTTCCATCAACTCTGTAAGGTATTGAGCAATGTCTGGAGCGCCAGCCTGATTGATAAAAATTCCGTTCAGCAGTTGATCTGTGGAACGGCTATTATAGTAGCAAATGACTTCATCAGAAGTCACCACTTTCCCTACGTGAGGGGAAAGCTCTGCCATATTTGTCATAAGATAGGCAAAATGATCTATAATAGATTTTAAGGTAACCATTTCAGTCATAATCAATTTTATTCTCTTAGTACAAGTTTTGATTTAGGCTTCAAGAGTCTTGCAAATATTATAATAACAGCCGTAGATAAGACAAAATTAACCAGCATCGCACTATTCGCTGCAGAGGTAAGTGCTGCAGTTATATTATTAAGAATATCACTCTGTAGAGTTGAGTTAAATGCACTCAAAGCATGTTCTTTACCACCCATACTTGAGATATGTAATGCTAATTGATTTTTTTCTTCAATATTGAATAAATATCCTTTCGCACTTAGACTACCAAACAAACTCTGGAAACTAGCGTACTGATATATGATTGTGGCAGTTGTAACTCCAATTGCATTACCCATTAAGGTAATCATTAGGAATATACTGGTAGCAATACCTACGTACCCCCCGCTAACTGTCTTAACAATACCAGTGTTAAGAGCTGTGAAAGATAACCCTACACCAATTCCCATAATAATAAATAGCAAGGAGATTATCCATAAATTATATGTTCCTGAGAAAATATAAAATAAAAACGAACCCTGTGCTGTAATAGCTAAACCATATATAGTAGGTGTAATAAAGCCAACCTTATCAATCCATGGTCCGCCAAGTGCTGCAATTACACCAAAGACAATAGTCATAGACAAAAAGATGTTACTACTAACAAACGAAGATAAATGCAAAACATCTTGTAAATAAAGCCCCATTATAATGATAATCGTTGAAAAGCTGTATTCGACCAGCAGGATACCTAAACAACACCCCCAATATGCATGATTCTTCATAAGTGATGATGAAATCAGAGGCAGGACGGTATTTCTTTGTAGTCGAACAAATAATATCATGGCGACTAATATAGCAAGAGCAACCGAAATATATAACCTGCTATTATCTACCCAGTGTTGCCAACCATTCAAACCATATAGCGTACATATGGAAACTGTTGCAAGCATCAGTACACTAGCCCAACCAGTTGTAGTAACTTTATCTTTATCTGGGTATAAATTTTCACCTATACTATTTATTATGATTGCAATAATTCCAATTGGAATATTAATAAAGAAAATGCTACGCCAACTGCTCCATGTTATTAAAGCCCCTCCGATTACAGGTCCGAACGCTAGTCCTACTCCAACAGAGAAACCTATTACACCCATGGCAAGACCACGTTCATCTTCATTAAAGTTCGCATGAATCATCGCATATATTGTTGGTAAGAATATAGCTCCGCCAACACCTTGAATTACACGCGATAGAATTAACATATTAATAGAAGTTGATAATCCAGCAATAACTGAAGCTAACAAGAAAATACTAATCCCCATAATACAAAGGATTTTTCCATTATATCTGTCTAATAATACCCCAGCCGGTATAACTAACGTTGCCCAAGCCAGCATATAACCACTTAATATCCATTGCACGGTATCGAGGTTAGTATTGAACTCCGCTGATATCGGAATTAAGGCAGAATTCACGGCTAAATAGTCTCCGTTCATTACAAAAGCCATGATGCTGATGCTAATAAGTATCAACCATCGGAATATTTTTTGGTTATCATGTACATTCATGATGCTATTTCCCTGTTATTACGGTTAGAATGAGAAGTCGCATATCCATATTGCCATTCATCTTTGCCATACAGCCTTTTGCATGGGATATTTATACTACGACAACTATCAATAAAAATATTAGACTCAACCATCTGTGGTGAAGTCTCTTCATAGTTCAAGCTTGTGATATGTGACAACCATGGTTCCTGCCCCATTGCATAAACAAATACTTCTTTTGCTTGTAACGATTGTATTAATGCAACCGCCTTTTGTGAATCAGAACCAGAGTAACGACGTGATTGTTTATGAGCATATTTAATCTTTTTTGACAACAACGGCCCATAGATCCAATCCAAAGGCCCGCCTACACACTCCATACCAATAAAGACAGTGTCAATTGCTCCTACTTTGTTATATAGATATTCATAAAGCCCATTATCAAGATTATTAGAATCCGCCGCAAATAAAAATTTATGTCCAAAGATTTCAATATAAAATGCTGATTTGGATTGTATGTCTAAATCACCATGCTCGCCCAAGAATGGAAAGCTAAATAATCTGCCGCCAGGGATCTGCACATCTTCTAAATAATCAACAGGGAGAAGATTGTTAAAGCCTAGCATCTGAAACATAATTCTCAAGTTTGGATTAATCAATGTATTGCTGGAAGACTGAGGAAATATAAAATTCTTAACTTTGTCCTTTAAGAATATTAAAGTTTCAAATGAAATATGATCTAGATGGTTATGAGAAAATACCACGTAATCAATATACTCAGGAAGATCACAAAACGTAAATCGCTCAATCCCACCTTCTGGTTGAAAATAGCTAACTACCGGATCAATTAATATGGAGACATCACTTGTTTCTAGTAAAATACAAGCATGCCCAAAATATCTTAGTCTTATATTATTAAGCTCTACCTTGGCATCTGTCAGAGCAAATGGGATATCAGAGAATAATTCATTAAAAAGCTTACGTCCTTCATTGTCTAATAATAATTCCTCACAGATTTTTTCTAGATTCACGCCTTTGCTTCTGGATCGGCTGATTTGACTTAGTATATTACTATTAAAATTTAACGGTAGTGATATCTCCTTCTCAAGAGCAATCCGCGGAGTAGAGAGTACAAATGAACGCAGATCATTCTTCAATGGTGTTAAAATTACTGACTGCAAAGAGCTATCATAGTATTTATCGTAAATAATTCTTTCAAAGAAATTTATTTTAGGATGGTTGTCCTGATCATAGACTAACTCTACACAACCTTTTAAACTATCAGGGATTGCTTGATACAATGGCTCAAGACTACTTCCATCTCCCTTTGTCTGCACCAATTCATTAAAAGAGGTAATATCATTAGCTAGTTGTAATAATTTACCTGCCTCTTTTTCAGTGTGCATTACTATGCTTTCAATTTTCTTCAAACCATTATCATCTAGATTGAGAAATTGACCACCGGCTACCTTAGGATTATTTGCCGCTAATCGATGTAACTCTGGTGATTCAAGAAAAGATTTCATGATTCTGAGGTATCTGTTCTTGAGGAAATATCCTGCCGTGTGAGGCGAAACAAGATAACTCCAAAGATACCAAGAGCAAAACAAAGGTTCAATAGCCACATTCGGCTTTAAATATTTCTTCATATCTAAAATCTTAACAAGTTTGTAATATTTTACGATCAATTTTGCCATTATAGTTTAACGGCATTTTATCCAGATAAATATATTTCGATGGAATCATATAGTTCGGCAGTCGCTCACGCAAATAATTAGTTAAACTACTTTTTTCAATTGCTTGTCCATTTGGGATCAAATAAGCTACTAGTTTTCTTCTGATTAGCACACCATCACCAGTAGCAACAACAGTCGCTTGTTTTATACCATAATAATTATTAAGAACCGTCTCGATTTCACCTAGTTCTATACGGTGTCCATGTATCTTTACCTGATTATCAATACGCTTGATATAAATTAACATACCATCAGGACGGATCTCGACCAAATCACCAGTTTTGTATATGCTCTGCCCTTTGTCCAAAAACAGCAAACCATTTATGAACTTCTCTTGCGTTAACTCCGGTGCGTTGAGATAACCACGCGCTAAGCCTAGACCACCAATATGCAGCTCACCGATTGAGGCTGGATTTAAATGCTCATCAAGAACATATATGCTAGTTCGGTTAATTGGTCGTCCTATAGGTACAATATTCTCTGAATCATTGAGATCACGTAATTTATAATAAGTAGCAAATGTTGTGCACTCTGTTGGGCCATACACATGTACAATCTCTGTATATGGGAGTTCTCTAAGTGCTTTACGAAAGTGCTTAATAGAATGAGCTTCCCCACCAGTAAGAACTTGACTCACTTTATTTAATATAGTTGGTTCCTCATCTATGATTAGATTAAACAACGCTGTAGTCAAAAATATCGTTGTAATTTGATTATTCTTAATGCTCTCACGAAGCCCAGTGAGTGTAGGTAACTTTTCATGATATAACACACACCTACCACCATTGAGTAACGGTCCCCAAAGCTCAAAAGTAAATGCATCAAATGCTGCAGGTGCAAGTTGCAGGACCGTCGTCTTAGCACTAAGATCAACATATTCCGGAGATTCTAGAAGATGCAACACTGATTGGTGAGTAATCGCCACCCCTTTTGGCCTACCACTTGAACCAGAAGTATAATTAGCATAAATTAAGTTGGTAGATCTCATGTTAATTAGTCTAGGGCTATCAAGTTCCTGTCCAGCAGAATGTAATAAAGAATTTAGCGTAATAGTTATAGCATCATCTGGCAGATCTTCCTGCAACTCATCAGACGTTATTATCATAGAGATATTGGCATCGGATATTATATGCAATTGACGCTCTTTCGGGCACTTGATATCCAGTGGAACATACCCACATCCTGCCTTAATAATAGCAAGTATGACTGTAATCATTTCTATTGAGCGATCAAAATAGACACCAACTAACATATCTATACTGAATCCCAACGCAATCAATTGATGAGCGATACAATTTGCTTGTCTGTTTAATTCATTGTACGTAATATTATGATCACCGTGAACAAGAGATATATGATTGGGATATAGTGATGCTATTAACTCAAACTGTTCGTGAACTGTTTGCACAATTTGAGAAGCGTAAGGTTTATCTGTAATGGCCCTCTCGCTTGTCGACACATCCACATTTATTGTGCGCATGAACTCTCTATTCTTTTGGCTACTTCAGACAATATACTATGCTTAAAAAGATCGTCCAGCTGTATTATATTTTTCCCGAATTTCTGCTCGACGCGGTGTAAAAATCTAATCACGGTCAACGAATCAGTGCCTAACTCAAAAAAATCTGACGTAGCATCAATATCTTGAACCTCGAGCAACTCTTCCCAAATCTCCACCAGCCAGTGCTCAATTGTAGTGTAGTCAATCATATTGCTTTCAATGATGGCGGATTCAGACATGGCGATTGATCTCTACGTAGTTATTCTGTTATTCTTAGGATACATGTTTTAGGCAACTACGATAATCTAAAAGCATAATTAAGTCAAATCTATTATCTAAGCGTAATTTAATACCTTAATACTATTACCATGTCCTTTAAAACAATATGCAGCCTCATATCCTACGTATGTTGTTAACGAGTATAATGACCACTGAGATGCGGCAATAAGGTTATTATTGACCGAGGTTAGCATGGACTGTTCACTTATTGTTGCTAACGATACTTGGAATTGATCCAACGCATAAGATAATCCTGTACCAGCTGCTTTAACGAAAGCCTCTTTCCTGGTCCAGCATCGGTAAAATGAGGTTATTCTATCTTGCTGCGACACAGCATTAAGATCCTCTATCTCGCCAGCAGAAAAATATCTCTGCGCAAGCCCATATAAGTCTGCTAGAGGACGCACTCTTTCTACATCAATCCCCACCTCAGAAATTTTGGAGAAAATATATAAAGCTATGCTGCCTGAATGTGCAATATTAAAATGGATAACATCACTGGCATTAGCCATGCGGGGCTTACCAAAATGGTTATACTCAAAATCAATTGTATCAGGTGTTGTTGACAAGTATTGACTCAAGATAATGCGTAAAATACCTCTTGTTGTTATAAAAGAAACTCTATGTTTCTGATCACAGAGTCTACCAGAGCGCTCCTGCTCCATAATCGATAAACAACTATAATACTTGT
Organism: uncultured Gammaproteobacteria bacterium; assembly: GCA_964609155.1. Lineage (GTDB taxonomy): Bacteria > Pseudomonadota > Gammaproteobacteria > JAGOUU01 > JAGOUU01 > JAGOUU01. The sequence goes on from CAZSRF010000016.1 coordinate 46,671, forward strand.
GTGCTTCAATATTATGAACATCCAAATCCGCCAACCAGATATGGATGTCTTGAGATAAGCGCGGAACAATTTCTGATTGCAATTTCAAATATGGCAGCCTATGTTTGTTAGCGCCCAACTTCAAGCTTAATGTTGTATGCAGAATTAAACAGGCACTCTAGCAGAACCTAGAGTTGGTTACAATACTATTTAAGTTAAAGTTGTCTGAATTTAAAGCAAGGTAAAATGGAGATAAAATAAGTATTACTAAAACTAACTGATTGCACTTGATGAGCCAACCCAACCTATTGATTAAATTGGCGTCCCCAAGGGGATTCGAACCCCTGTTGCCGCCGTGAAAGGGCAGTGTCCTAGGCCTCTAGACGATGGGGACAGTCTGATGGGCTAACGGTACTGGAAGTAATTTGGTGGAGCTAGTCGGGATCGAACCGACGACCTCTTG
>CAZSRF010000017.1:0-27453 GCA_964609155.1 uncultured Gammaproteobacteria bacterium
GTTGAATTTAAAGGGAAACGAATGGGTAATCTGGCCCCGTTTTGGATTCGGACCCTATCTTATTCAATACAATGGCAGTCGAAGTACTTTTGAGTCTTATCGTAGAGAGTTAGAGAGACTTCTACAATGGTCATGGAATATTGCTAAAAAATCTATTTTAGCTCTTACCAGATTAGATATAGAAAATTATATACAATTTTGCATCAAGCCTCCTGTGTCATGGATTGGCTCAAAACACGTGGCAAGATTTATTTCTACAAATGGCTCACGTGTGCCAAATAAAGACTGGCGGCTCTTTGTCTTACGATTACCCAAATCAGCTACAAAACAAGGCCAGGAACCAGATGTTAAGAACTTTAAACTTTCACAACAAGCTTTAACATGCATATTTATCGCGTTAGGTAGTTTTTATAATTACTTATTAAATGAAAATATTGTTAAAGCTAATCCTGTAGCTCAAATAAGACAAAAAAGTAAATATATTAGAAAACAACAAAACAAACAAAAAGTACGAAGATTAACTGAATTACAATGGGATTACGCCATAGAAACAGCTGAGATAATGGCTCAAGAAAACAAAGAGCTACATGAACGAACTTTGTTTGTTATGTCTATGTTATATCTCATGTACTTGCGTATATCAGAATTAGTTGCCGATGAACGCTGGGAACCCAAAATGGGTGATTTCTATCAAGATAGTCACGATAATTGGTGGTTTAAAACGGTGAGTAAAGGTAACAAAGAAAGAGAAGTAACTGTCCCCTACTCTATGCTTGAAGCTTTAAAACGTTATCGAGAAAGCAGAGGTTTGTTTCCAAGTTTACCTGCTCCTAACGAACAAACACCTTTAATCCATAATCTTCGTGGTAAAGGGCCTATCACTAGTTGTCGGCAAATTAGATTTATTGTACAAGAGTGTTTTGATAATGCTGTTAGACGCATGATCTCTGAGGGCTTTAGTGATGAAGCTCAAACACTACAAGAGGCCACTGTGCACTGGTTACGTCATACTGGTATTAGTGATGATATCAATAAACGTGGTCGTCCAATTTCACATGTTCGTGATGATGCTGGTCATTCATCAAGTGCCATCACCGATCGTTATAATGACACAGAGCTTCAGGCAAGGCATCAATCAGCAAAATTTAAAGAGTTACAGAATTAATCAACACTCAGGTAGATTAACCGCCAAGCCACCTTGAGAAGTTTCTTTGTATTTAGTCATCATATCTCGGCCTGTCTCTCGCATAGTATCAATCACTTTATCTAAAGAAACAAAATGCTCTCCATCACCTAACAAAGCTAATTGGGCTGCGTTGATTGCTTGGACAGCACCTGCCGCATTACGTTCAATACAAGGGATTTGCACCAAACCACCTATAGGATCACAGGTAAGTCCTAAATGATGTTCCATGCCAATTTCTGCAGCGTTTTCAACTTGCCTAACGCTACCACCACTAACAGCAGCATAAGCAGCAGCTGCCATTGAGCACGCTACGCCTACCTCTCCTTGGCAACCTACTTCTGCTGCTGATAAAGACGCTCTTTGTTTATATAATATTCCTATAGCAGCAGCAGTTAATAAAAAATCTATAACTTTTTCATCTGTGCATTCTGGCATAGTTGAGTAATACTTTAAAACCGCAGGTATAACACCTGCTGCACCATTGGTAGGCGCTGTTACTACTTTACCACCTGAGGCATTTTCTTCATTAACTGCAATCGCATATAAACTTAGCCAATTCATACTATTGTCTAATAAAGGCTGCTTTGATTTATCATTGGATAATTTCTGATAAATCCCAGCCGCACGGCGTTTAATATTTAAGCCACCAGGAAGAATACCTGTATTAACAATACCATGTGCAATACAATCTCGCATAACATGCCATATGTTTAATATACCAGATTTAATTTCTTTTTCACTGCGAAAACATCTTTCATTAGCTAGCATTATTTCAGCAATAGATTTATCATTTTCTTCACAATGTTTTAACAGATCTGCTGCTGTATTAAATGGATAAGGTATAATAATATTAGACTCAAAAGGAACACAAGATTTTTCCTGTTTAAAGGTTTCTTCGTCAACTACAAATCCACCACCTACTGAATAATAAGATTTAGAAAAGAGTAATCGATTATTATTAGTTGTATCTAAAGCAGTAAAAATTAAACCATTAGAATGGTATGGTAGAACTTCTGAAAAATGAAAGACTAGATCTTGTGTATAATTGAAATCAATAATATGATCATTTGCAAAATTTAGTCTATTACTATTTTTAATCTCCTCAAAGCGGGCATGACTAATCTCTGGATTAATATTTTCAGGTGAATTAGCCTCTAACCCTAACATAACAGCGTAATCTGTTTTATGTCCCTTGCCTGTTAATGCTAAAGAACCATATAAGTCTATAACAATGCGTGTTACCTGTGTTAATTTTTTTTGCTGTTGCAACAATCTAATAAACAAATTAGCTGCTCTCATAGGGCCTACAGTATGGGAGCTTGATGGTCCTACTCCTATAGAAAATAAATCAAAAACACTAACAGTCATCGCATTACACCCCATTTAGAAATGATTTCAACAAATTATAGCGGATTATATACTAAATTTATGGGATAAACAGCATCTGAGTACAATGCAAAAAGCTAACCTTATTTCTAAGATTAGCTTGTAATATATTGATAATACTATTTTTTTGACGATTTATTATTGTTAGGTTTTGATTTTGTTTTATTATCTCTAGTGTTATCTGAGTCGCTAGAATCATCTTCAGCATCTTCACTGTCTGAGTTAGATGCTGTATCTGATGGACTTTGTGTGTCCTCTTCAGATGATTTTTTTGCACGACCTTCCCTATCTTCAGGCAGAATAGAACAAGCATCATCACTACAACCAATCCCTACTTTCATGAATGCTTGTTTAACATCTTCTGGATCGTAACCTAAGTCTTCTGCAGAATAGACTGCACCTAAGGCACCTTCAGTAAATGTCGACATAGAGGTCCAGTAATAAATATTAGCATGTACAAATACGTCAAATGCTTTTTTAACACTCCAATTTTCATTTGTTGCTAAAACATAGAATGCTTTATTAAATACACCACTTGAATAATGGACATCTAACCATTCATTATAGTCTCTTGCATCTCCTATTGATATTTTATCTTTCTCAGGGGTATCCAGATATCTTAATGGTTCATCACCCTTTGTTATTTCAGACCCAATCATCCAAGAATTTTTACCATAGATATAATACTCACCAGCCTGTCCTGCTATGTCAGAAAAAGCTTCATTCATACCGCCTGATTGACCATAGTACTCTAAATTAGAATTTTGCTCTGTAAAACCATGGCTTATTTCATGTGCAGCAACATCCATTGAGACTAAAGGATAAAAGTAATTACGCCCATCACCAAAAGTCATAGATGAACCATTCCAAAATGCATTTTCATAACTTTTACCATAATGCACACGCATTACTAATTTAAAATTTAATGGTGGACGCTCATACCATTCTTGATACATATCAAAGATTTTTTCACCGTAATAATGAGCATCATTAAGAGGCGAGTAAGCGCCATTTACAGCGTCTGAATTATTTTCAAAACATGGAAAATGAAATGTTTTCGCACCATAATAGCCGTGTTTCAAGTTAACAGTACGAACCCTAGGATTAGTCATAAAGCATTCACCTCTTGTTGCTTCACGAACATCTAGCTTAGAACGTTCATTACCATATTCATACTTACCAACTTTTTCATTACCACCAGGACCAGTTGCCGCCCTGTTATGCATTAGAGCATTCCATTTCTTGATAACTTTTTTAGTATGGGCATCTATTAAATATGAAGGTCTAGCTGGTGCGCCACCTGCTTGCACATCAACAAAAAAGTTTACATCATATGCCAAAACAGCTTTACCATCATCTGTATGTGTATACACTACAAGATTGCTAGTTTCATTTTCATAATGCAGCTCTTTGACATTGACTATATTGTGCTCTTTTATATAAAGTTCTTTGGCCATACTTAATGCCTGAGCGTCTGTAAAGCCATCCGCTGGAGTTTGGTTATTTAAATCTAGTTCTAAGTTGGTGACTAGTTGACCAGTTATTTTTCCTAACGTATGATTTGAACTGAATAAGGACGCAGATTTAGCGGGAGCTTTATGTTGAATTAGCTGTCTGCCCCAAACTGGTATGCCTTTATAGGTTTGATTATATCGAGTATGAACTTTACCTTTTTTGTCCGTATCTTGTTTAACTATTTTTAGATTATATGCATTGTGCCCAAAATTTAGTTTTATATTGTTAGCGTTGCTACCAAAACTAAGATTTTTTGAGACATTACGAGAATCAAGTGTGATAGTGCTTGGGTCCTGGCTCGACATTTCAACTATACTAAAAGCACTGACTTGCATTGAGAAAAATAACCCAAGCGCAGTCAACCCTACCACTGGTGTAGTCTTATTGTTCATATACTATCTCCTTGTATATCTGTATAAATTCCCTTTACTATATTTATAGTATCAAACTATATATACAATGCAAGACTCTCAATAACTGTATTTATAATAAATACTACACCAGGCCTAAATGATGGTTGAATAACTACCTTTGCTAAACATATCAGTCAAGGCATAACAAGCTGGCATTACCACCTGAGGCAGTCGTATCAATAGAAATAGTTTTTTCACTGCATAAACGGGCTAAGTAATTATCACCACCAGCTTTAGGACCAGTACCAGATAAATTATTCCCCCCAAATGGCTGAACACCGACAACAGCTCCCACCATGCTACGATTGACATAACAATTACCTGCATTAACTCTCGAGCAGACATATTTTACAGTCTGCTCAATGCGACTATGTACTCCAAATGTTAAGCCATAACCTGTGCTATTGATCTGGTCTATTACTTGATCAAGCTCTGAAGATTTATATCTCACTAAATGCAATATAGGTCCAAAAAATTCTTCTTTAAGAACTTCAGGTTTATTTAATTCATAAACACAAATAGGTACATATGTACCATGGGAATTACTGCTCTGTATATCTGCTTTATATAAACATTTAGCATTCTTATCATTATCTAAATCTGTAATGTGATCTAATAATCTGTTCTGTGCTTCGCTATCAATGACGGGTCCAATATCAACTGAAAAATCTGTTGGGTTACCTATAGTCAAAAGTTTCATAGCACCAGTTAACATTTCTATTAAACTATCTGCTATTTCTTCTTGAACAAACAATAATCTTAAAGACGAACACCGCTGTCCTGCACTATCAAAAGCAGAAATAATGACATCACGCACTACTTGTTCTGGTAAAGAGGACGAGTCAACAATCATGGCATTTAAACCACCTGTTTCAGCAACTACCGTAGCAATACTGGTAAGAGCACCATGAGAAGAACGATCAGCTAACGATTTATTAATTATAGCTGCTGTTTCAGAAGAACCCGTGAAAATCACACCAGAAATAGTTTTATTACTCGTAAATACTTTTCCTATTTCACTACCGTAGCCAGGAACAAATTGCAGTGCTGATCTTGAAACACCTGCCTTATATAATAATCCAACAGCAACATTCGCAATTATGGGCGTTTGCTCTGCAGGCTTAGCAATAACAGTATTACCAGTTACCAATGCAGCAACTACCTGTCCTAAAAATATAGCCAGTGGAAAGTTCCAAGGGCTTATGCAAACAAACACACCTTTTGGTAACATGCTGATCTCATTATATTCACCTGTAGGCCCAGGCAGTACTTTAGGATTAGTCATTAGTTCCTCAGCACCATTAGCATAGTACCTACAAAAATCAATTGCTTCTCTTACTTCAGCTATAGCATTAGATAAAGTTTTTCCTGCCTCTTTAATACATAATGCTAGTAACAGTGACATATTTTCTTCTAATAAATCAGCCATGTTACGCAGACAACCTGCTCTATATTTTACAGTTCGCTCACTCCATTCTTTAAACCCTTCAGAGGCGGCCTTTAAAGCCTTTGCGGCTACTTCTTCATTAGACATAGTGCACTGTCCGAGAATGTCTTTCGCCTCAGCAGGATTGATTATATCTATTAATTTTAAATTGCTATCCTCGATTTCTTGACCGTTTATGATAGGTTTAACTTTTAAATAGCTATGAGATTTATTTAAAACCCTTGAGAAATCTTCAGATAATTTATTTAAAACCTTTATATCGCTAATATCTAAGCCCATGCTATTTGCTCTATCTTTAAAGATATCTTTTGGTAAGTTAATTTTTTCATGTGGCATACTGTTGTAACTCTCTACTTCTGCAATTGGACATTTTATAATATCTTCGACTGGCAATTTCTCATCTGCAATGCGATTAACAAAGGATGAGTTCGCGCCATTTTCTAACAATCTACGTACTAAATAAGCTAATAAATGTTTATATCCACCAACTGGGGCATAAATTCGACATGTAATATTTTCATATTGCTTTTGACCAACAACTTGCTCATAAAGCTCTTCGCCCATACCGTGTAATCTTTGAAATTCAAAGTCTTTATTACCGTCTGCCATAGCTAAAATAACACTTAATGTATAAGCATTGTGCGTCGCAAATTGCGGATAAAAATTAGCAGTATGCTTCAACAAAAATTTAGCACATGCTATATAAGACACATCAGTAGATGGTTTGCGAGTAAAGACAGGATAATTATCCAGCCCATTTACTTGTGCATATTTAATTTCACTATCCCAGTATGCACCTTTTACTAAACGAACCATAATTCTTTTATTACATTTGGTGCTTAGCGATGCTAAATATTCTAATACACTATAAGCTCTTTTCTGATAAGCTTGCACAGCTAAACCTAAACCTTCCCATCCATCTAATTCTTTATCTTTAAAGACTTGTTCGAAAATATCTAATGATATATCAAGACGGTAAGATTCTTCCGCGTCCACCGTTAAGCCAATATTGGCGTCTTTTGCCATGAGGCATAATTTTTTTAATTTAGAGATAAGATTGAGGTATACTCGATCTTTTTTTGCAAGCTCATACCTTGCTTCTAGTGCAGATAATTTTATAGATATACCAGGATTTAACTTTAGATCTTGCGGTTTTTGATGCTTCGCTGCCTGGCTAATACTTTTTATCGCATCAGAATATTCAGCAAAATAGTAATTTGCATCTTTATCTGTCCTAGCTGCTTCGCCTAGCATGTCATAGGAATAAGTGTAACCTATGTTTTCCCATTTTTGGGCACGTACCAATGCTTTATCAATTGTCTGTGCCATTACAAACTGACGACCTAAAATTTTCATAGCCTGCAGCATAGCTTGACGAATAATAGGCTCACCACCGCGTTCCACTAGTTTTTTAAAAGTTGCTTTAAGTATATTGCTCGAGACTTCTTCACGTTTTACTATTTTTCCTGTAAGCAACAACGCATATGTAGCAGCGTTGACAAACAATACTTTGCTTTTTCCTATATGCCTTTCCCAGGTCGCGCCCCCTATTTTATCCTGAATTAACTTGTCACGGGTATCTGAATCGGGTATACGAAGTAAAGCTTCTGCTAAGCACATTAAAGCAGTTCCCTCCTGGCTGCTTAGCTCATACTGCGCTAAAAACGCATCAAGACCGCTTTTACCCGTACGTGTCTGACGGATAATTTTAACAAAAGTTTTAGCATATGTGGCAGCTTGTCTAACAGTTGCTTCTGGAAGTCTTGCAAGATCAACTAATTGAGTTAATTTTTTTTTTTCATCAGCATGATAGTTATCATTGATATAATCCCTTAAATCTTTGAAGCAACTATCTGAATTATAAGTAATTATTTCATTTGCAAACAAATTAAACATACGGATCTCTTTTCAAAGATGGTTAGCCATCAGGATTAAATATAATCTAAGAAATATATAGAAAATAGCCCATTAATACAAGCAAAGATTAATGTATTTTAGATTATAACCAAATTGTAACCAAATAAAATTGACATTAAAGATGAGAATCATTATCATCTTCTCGGGTAATACAAAAAAGATGTAATAATAATTTTAAATCCGAGGGAAGCATGTCCAAAGCCACTTCAAACTATTTTAGCTTATTTTTAACAAGATTTTTATCTTTGGGTGCCACCCTATCAGTTGGCTTGTTATCTTACACGGGTGCTATAACTGTTGGTTTTTCAGTGCCATTTGCCGTGTTTGCCTTTATCATCACAGCAGCTATTGAAGCACAGGTATTTCATACGAATATAATTGAATCCTTTAATTCAATAGTAAATAAACTTCAAAAAATAAAAAATAAACCTGCAAAAATTGCAAAACTCACAGCATTGTTGATCTTTTCCGTACTTGCAGCATTGGGCCTTGGTATTACAACATTCAGCTCTGCTTTAGCGATGCTTCCATTTAGCATATCTGTTGTCCTAGGCATCATCTCTGCTCTTTCGTTTACTTTGATTATTTATAAGTCAATCAGTGGCATGGTAAATAAACTTATACCAAAATTATTAAGTAATTTACAAAAACATAAGTTGTCGTGGTCTAATTTTGCAAGTTTAGCGGTCCTGTCTTTAGGTTTATTTGTTACTATAACAACAGCGAACACATGGTGGGAAGATATAACAACTAGCTTGCCTTTACTGATGCCAGCAACTTTTGCTAGAATGATGGGATTTATTATAGCTCCAATTTGCATCGCAGGATTTAATATATTTTTGCTTGGCAATGCGGTAGAAGCGACAGAAAAATTTAGTAGATTTAAAATAGGTAAAGCTGCAGCTAATTTTACAAAAGAATTCAAAGACAATCCTAGTCTAATCTTTAATCCTGCTTATTATATAGTAAAAGTTGTTTCAACTATTACTGCATTTGCTTTGTCTCTTGCTCACTCAGCATGCCAAGCCTTAATTGCAGGCCGGACTTCTTTAGCTACTTTAGCTGGTACAATACTGGATTTCTTATGTGATGCTAATTATGGTTTAGCGGATGACGGTCATCATGGACACAAAAATCATAACCACGATCACGCAGGTCAAGATGAGCATCAAGATAAGTCTGATGGTAAATCTCAATGCTCTCATAATCATGAAATATTTGATAATATTGTTAAAACTACGCAAATTGTACTCACTTTACCAGTACAACTTTTTGCTATACCTTTGCACTATTTTATTTCCAACGCTCTAGGTAAACGCAGAACCTGGACGCAATGTTTTAAAGAAAGTTTTAACTTTATTTATCAGTCTCCTCAAGATAACCTAGTAAAAACAAGCACTAGCGCTCCTGCCGCGATTCTTCCGAAAATTGCAGTACCTGGTGGTGTAAGTGATCCATTTGACACACCACTACCACTATCGCCTGCCAGCCTAGCTCCAGATTCAAAGTATATAGAAACTGCTGCTTTTCAGCTGCCAAAACACCACATGTAACATGCAGCTGGAATTGATGCGCAATCACCAATAAAAATTATCTTTATTGTAACAATCTTCAGAATGACCAGTACATAGACACCAACGTTTTTGATACTCAATTTTGCAGTTTTGTCGCTCATCATAATCCGATGAATTATACCTGCAAAAATTCATTGCTTGTGATTTATAGTACTCACAAGCAAAATATGGTGAGTTTGCAGATATAGGCACACTTATATATGAACTGTTATATAAGTTATAGTGTCTACGAAGCTCCAAGGCATGGTTATAATTCCAACCAGTTGATATATTGTAAAAAGAAGTCGCTACTGTAAGAAAAACTAAATAAATTACCGCTTTTTTCATAAAATCACCTACATCTATACACCTAATTACAGTATAACCAATAATTTAGTGTATTGCTCATGAGGGTAATATATTCTTAACATTATTATGTAAAATGAACTTATTGCAATCAAACTGGTCGGAACTTTAACGAGTTCTTTTAACTTAACTTAATAAATTTATGTGGGGGGGGGTTGTGGCTGATCGCAAAAAACCAGATTTAGCAGTTACTCAAGAGAGGATAACTGAGCATGTCAGAATAAACTACACAGGTGAGCCAGCTGCTCCTCCTGTACGTCCTTTACCTAGGGGATTTGAAGATGGTGCTAATTACCCAGAAGCAGCGACATTGGAGGGGTTAGCAGATATACCGTGGCCTCCGACGGATTTGCCCTCTGCTATTTCAGTTCATCCGGTTACATTGCGGGAGTTGGCAAAACAGGAAGAAGGTCCACCGCTTCCGATAGGGTATCTAGGCTCGCTAACGCCAACTGCGCCCTCAGCTTCTAATGAAAGTCCTTCAAAAATCGTGACTTCGGCTTACCTGCACCCTGCTTCACCACCTAGTTTGCCTGGGCCAACAACAATGCATGAAGGAACAGAATTCGACTCTGTTACGCCTACTACGCCCGCGCTAATGCACGGAGGAACAGAATTCGACTCTGTTACGCCTACTACGCCCGCGCCAATGCACGGAGGAACAGAATTAGGTCCTCCGCCGCCTACTACACCCACTACGGGTGAATCAACTTTAGTCAGAAAAATACCACGCGGCGGAGGTTAAACAGTGGCGCCCCGGACAGGATTCGAACCTGTGACCTTCCCCTTAGGAGGGGGACGCGCTATCCCCTGTGCCACCGGGGCGACGTGTAGATTATCGCATAACTTCTTGTGAAATACATCACATCTTTTGATTTGAACCAGCTACTTTGATCGGATATAAGCAACTGCTTTATCAAGGCGATCTAACACTATCTTCTTTGATAACAAAGCCATAACTTCATTAATAGATGGAGAATTAGTATGACCCAGCAAAGCTATACGTATAGGCTGAGCTAAATCAGGAAGTTTTAAATTTAAATCTTGCATAAGCTTATGAAGCAGATCATGCAACTTATTACTTTCCCAGCTATTATCAGGAATGTCTTTTAAAGAAACAATCAGTTTTTCTAATAAGTCAGATGTAACCTTATTGAAAAATTTATTCTCAGCATCAGTATCATAAACTATTTCATCTTTATAGAAATCCGCTGCTTTTTCTGCCAGCTCTAATAAAGTTTTTACACGCGACTTTAATAAATCAAGAACATTTAAAATACTAGGTTTAACAGGATTTTTATAATCTATTTTTAAACTATCTAAAAAATGTATTGAATGCGATAACAAAGAATCACAGGTTAAAGTTTTTAAATAATGTTGATTAAACCAAATTAATTTTTTAGGATCAAAACTTGCTGGAGATTTATGAACATCATCAATTCGAAAAAGATTAATCATTTCATCTACAGAAAATATTTCTTGATCACCATGAGACCAACCTAATCTAACCAAAGCATTTAACAAAGCTTCCGGTAAGATACCCTGTTCTTTATATGCCAAAACGCTTGTAGCACCATGTCTTTTAGATAATTTTTTTCCGTCTAGACCAAGAATAGCAGAGACATGCGCAAATTGTGGTGGTTTTATTCCTAGTGCTATAAATAAATTTATTTGACGAAAAGTATTATTGATATGATCATCACCACGTATGACCATAGTGATACCCATGTCTATGTCATCAACAACAACAGCGAAATTGTAAGTTGGCGTACCGTCAGGTCGTATGAGCACTAAATCGTCTAACTCCTGGTTGGCAACCTTAAGTTCGCCACGAATTCTATCTATGTAATGTACTTCTCCTAAGGCAGGTGTGGCAAACCTAATTACATACGGCCTATCTTCCCTCTCTGAAGTTGACTCAGTAGCATGAAGCCTACAATAGCCATCGTATTTTGGTTTTTGTTGTCTACTGATTTGTTCTTCTCTAATTTGTTCTAGTCGTTCTTTTGTACAAAAACACTTATAGGCATTCCCTGTCTCCATGAGCTCATTAGCAATTTTTCTATAACGTTCGAAACGATGAGATTGATAAACAGGCCCTATATCATGACATAATCCCAACCATTTCATACCTTCTAAAATGACATCTGTAGACGCTTCTGTTGAACGAGCAAGATCAGTATCCTCTATTCTAAGCACAAATTTACCATGTTGCTGCTTTGCAAATAACCATGCATATAAGGCTGTTCTCACACTACCTATATGTAAATCACCAGTTGGACTTGGCGCAAAACGAGAAATAACCATGATGTTCAACTAACCTGTATAAATTTAAGAATTACTGATGCGATTTTTGTAGTATTATATACGTTTTTATTTAATAATCTAATAATAATCATTTACATTTTTCAGCTTTATCTATAGAATTTTTAATAGCGTATATGTAGTTATCCAATTGATATTTATACCTTTATGTCACCAGAAGTAGTTTGCAAGCATATCATCACACAAGAAAGTAGTGTAAGTTTAGCCTCTGTAGAGTTCAATAGGCTTGAAGATAACCATTTTTTAATTGCTATTCATCAACTTATTTCACCAGAGTATAGCTTATTTAATGATTTACAAACTCAACAGTTAATTCAAATAATATCCCGACTTTGTATAATCAAAGAAGGAGGAGAAGAGACAAGAAGAATCACATACCTTACAAAACTTCTTGAAAAACTACTAACAGAAACGGAGACTGCACATTTAGAATCGCTAATTACAGACAGAAATCTCCCTGAGTATATTTGGTTGATTAATGAAATTTCACTTTGTTATGCTAAAACATCAAATGCCTGTACAAAGCAGTATTGTGAAGATCTTATACCTAAAATACTCTTTACGCTCCTAGATAAATTAAAAACAGTTAGATCAGATTATAGTGACTATAAAATTGACAAGTTGATAGATATATACAAAGCTATCAATTCTTTTGGTAAAGTTTATTTTGATAGTTTTTTAGAGTCTATCAGTTACTATATTAATCACACTTGTAAAATTTCGTGCATTATAAGCAAAATATTGAATTCTGGCATCGAGGCACTTAATAAAGCTATTCTGATGTATCTTCCATCGACATACATGAAGATTCAAAGTTACAGCGAACTCAGAAGCCTCTGTAAGATTGAATCTGTAAAAGCTCACATTAGGGACAATATTACAGCGGTTATGTCTGGCAAAAAACCCTTTTTAAGCATCGACGAATCAATGTCAATATGCTCCTTACTGAATATAGATGAATCATCTAAAGATGCCTATAAAGCTATTAAAGCTGTAACCGATAAGTTGCCTGATGAATGCAGTGCCAAACCTGAACCTGAACGCGGTTTATACGCTTGTGCTTTAACGTGGTAAACCAGATAAGCTAAGCCAGATATTCTATATTTTTATATAAATGCATTAACCCCTGTAATATGACGGCCAATAGCCAATGTGTGGATATTATCAGTACCCTCATATGTAAAAACAGATTCAAGATTATTCATATGCCTTATTACATGATACTCCAAGCTAATTCCGTTAGCACCCAAAATATTTCTACATGTTCTAGCTATATTTAAAGCCTCACGACAAGAATTCATTTTAGCCATAGAAATTAAAATGTAATTTGCTTTGTTACTATCTTTTAATTTCCCCAAATGTAAATTAAATGCTTTTGCTTTACAGATCTCCGTATAACAATCAACTAATTGTTTTTGTATTAATTGGTTACTGGCTATTACTTGATTAAACTGCTTTCTAGTTTTAGAGTATTCCAATGCCTGTTCAAAGCAAAACTCTGCTGCACCTATTGCCCCCCAAGCAATACCATAACGAGCCTGTGACAAACATCCAAGAGCAGCGCCCAACCCTTTGACAGAGCCTGGTAACATGTTTTCATAAGGTACCTCTACATCTAAAAAACTTATTTCGCCTGTAATAGATGCACGCAAAGACATTTTATGTTTTATAGTTGCTGTTTTTACACCATGTGATTTCATATCAACAATAAAACCTCTAATACCTTCCTCAGTATTTGCCCAAATTATTCCTATGTGTGCAATGGGAGCATTCGTAATCCACATTTTACTGCCATTTAATAACCAATTATTATCTTTACCTCTTATTGCTGTAGTTTTCATATTCGATGGATCAGAGCCAGAATCAGGCTCTGTAAGTCCAAAGCAACCTATGATTTCTCCTTTGCTCATCTTGGGTAAATATTTATTTTTTTGCTCCTCCGAGCCATAGCTATAAATAGGAAACATGCATAATGAACTTTGCACAGATACAAAGCTTCTGATTGCACTGTCCCCTCTTTCAAGCTCTTGACATGCCAACCCATACGCAATATTGCTTGCTGCAGAACCACCGTACTCCACAGGTAATGTCATACCAAATAAACCAAGTTCTGATAATTGAGCGATTAAATTCTCTGGAGTAAGAGCTTGCTCATAATTTGCTGCAATATTGGGAATAATTTTATTTTCTGAAAAATCTCTTACAGTATTTTTAATTAATAATTCCTCTTCTGTAAGGCTTTCATCATAACATAATAATTCACTAATCAAATCTTGCATAAAAGCTCCTTGAATTTCTAAATATTATAAATTTTTAAAATTGCTTGTTCAATATCAGAAATTTTTGGTAAAACATGTTCAGCAGCAGGACCTAATGGGATAAAACAATCTTCTGCAGTTAAACGCTGTAGATGACAATTAGATAATCTACCTTTTTCTGACAATAAAGTATATAAATCAGTTAATAATTCTTCACTTAATGAACCTGTTCTACGACACTCATCAACAATAAGTATTTCTATATTTACAGACTCTTGAGAAATTTCGCTAAAAAAATCATTTAAACTATCTAAAGGCAAAGGTTTTAACCAACGTATGTCTATTACACTCATTGTGGTTGGCATTTTATTAAGCACTATTTTTTTATCAATTATATTATTTACTGCCTGCAAAGAATAAATATAACCATTACCATAAGAAATTAAAACCAATTCGCTTTTACACTGATTTTGATCTTGGTTTTGATTTTGAACTTGTTCTTGGATCTCACTGGGAGCCTGTATGGATATTGTTTTGATACCAATATCACCTATATTAAATTTTTTACTATTATCATCAGATTCTGGATATACAGATAAAAATTTAGAAAAATATAAAGCTATTGGCTCAATAAATACACATATACGGTACTCACTGTATACTGCTTTAACAATACTACGCCACATAATTACAGCATCATTCGCATTCGACGGACAAGCTATAATAAGGCCTGGGATATCCCGCAACGAAGCAATTGAGTTATCATTATGAAAATGCCCACCAAAACCTTTTTGATAAGCCAACCCGGGTAATCGAATTATCAATGGATTTGCCAGCTTACCTGCGGAAAAAAATGATAAAGTCGATGCCTCACCCCTCAATTGATCGATAGCATTATGGATATATGCTAGAAACTGAATTTCTATAATTGGCAATAAATCATTTTGTGCAAATCCTATTGCTGTACCAATAATAGTTTGTTCATCTAAAATAGTATCAAATACTTTTTTACGGCCGAAGTATTGTTGTAAATTAGCAGTAACTCGATATACCCCACCCTTCTTGCCTACATCTTCACCAAATATAACTGCGTTTTTATATTGGGCGAGGGTCTCTGCTAGAACTAACGTCATGGCCTGACAAAGATTTCTTGGTGTGCGCCAGGTTGGCATAATAGAAGAAAAAATTTCATCCGAATTTTTTTTACTAATAATTCGAGGTGTTTTACGTTTCGGCTGAGTAGGGAGGACACTGGCCATAACTTCTTTAGCTGATCCTAACTTGGGTTCATTTAAAATATTTTTACTTAAATTAGCAATTTTTTCACGTATACTCTCGTAAATATCAATAATTTCTCGTCGATCAAGGTATTTATTTTGTAAAGCTAGAGATGCTGTATATAGCAATGGATCTTGACTTTCGTTTTTTTGTATTTCACTTAAAGACAAATAATGTTGCTCTATATCAGAGCCAGCATGCCCCATCAAGCGAACAGTAACTATATGAAGAAAAACAGGATTTTTTTTTATTCTAGCTATTTTTTCAGCTTGGTAAGCTTTAAGTATCACATCAAACAAGTTTAAACCATCTGCTTTTAAATAAATAATATTTGTTTGTTTACTCATGCTTTGGTATATCCAATCTGTAGGCGTTTTTACGGAAATACCAATATTGTTATCTTCGCAAATAAATACCAAAGGCAAAGGGACTTGCTGATAATTTAGTATTTTTGCAGCATTGATAGCACCTTGCGCTGTGGAATGATTAAAACTTGCATCTCCAAAACTGCACAATACAACACTGTTAGATGTTATTTTCAATGAGGATGGATTTGAATCTGAAGAATATTTCAAAATTCTTTTCTGATTAATAGACAAAGCAAGACCAACTGCCTTAGGGAGATGAGAAGCAATAGTACTTGTTTGTGGTGGAACATTGAGTTCTACACTACCAAATACTTTATGTCGGCCATTACTTATTTTTTCTGATTTAGCCGCAACTAGGGATTTTAATTGTTCAATAATTTGCTTATCAACCCCTTCGTCACCATTATTCTGGTACGCCCTACTAAGCATAAACGCACCACTACGATAATGAAGTAAAGCCGGGTCTTGAATTTTAAATACATGCGATAATGCTATGTTATTTTCATGCCCTGCGCTTGCAATGGTATAAAAACCTAAATTTTTTAGTTTTAAGGCACGAGACAATAAGTCTATATGACGGATTGTAATCTGCTGACTAAATAAAGTAATAAATTCTTTTTTGCTAAGTATGTTACCATGTTCAAATTTAGATTCAGAGTTACATTCATCAAACTTTGGCAAATCTCCAGAGATTATCCTTTTGTTAAAATTCTGATCAATAATCTGCCATCTTTCTAGAGATTGAGTATCTTCAGCATGTTGTAATGACATATATAATGATATAATTATAAATTTGAGTAACAATAATAAACATACTATAAAATATTCATTATGGCCAGAACGAAACAAATAATGCAGTTAGCCTCTACTAAAAACTTAGCCTCAAATGTGCTACATGTTTGCTTAGAATTTCCGAACTCGCCCGATGTTGCGCATACCTTTGACTATATTCCAGGTCAGTTTATAACCTTACATTTTTACAAAGATAGTCAGGAAATTAGAAGAAGTTACAGTATTGCAAACCCGCCAAATACATCAAAATATCTTGAATTTGCTATTTCATACTTACCTAATGGTATTGCCAGTGAAGAAATTTTTAATATGAATATTGGTGAACAAGTTGAGATAAGCGGCCCTGCTGGACGCTTAGTTTTACTTGAACAACATCCAAAACGTTATGTACTAGTTGCAACTGGAACAGGTGTTACACCTTACCGCGCAATGCTAAATCAAATATCAGAAATTATGATAAAAGGTAACACGAGATTTTTGCTTTTATTTGGTATTCGAACACCAGAGGAATGCTTATATGGACAGGAATTTTTAGACTTTAAAAAAAAGCACCCTAATTTTGATGTGCATTTTTATTTCAGCCGTGAACTACCAACAAATACCCAATATGGGAATTTCATACATCAAGGCTATGTGCAAACTGGTTTCAATGATTATGAGTTAAATCCAGAAGGAGATATGATTTATTTATGTGGTAACCCTGATATGATCGATCAGGCATATGAATTATTAATGTCCAAAGGCTTTACAGCAAAAAATGTACGTAGAGAAAAATATATATCATCTAAGTAAAACTAATAATAAACAAAGGCGTAGATACCGTCTCTTAGATCAATAGTACCGTTCACCATACTATGGTGAACTTAAACACAAAGGCTCAGTTCGATTTTTTAAATCATACGGAGCCCTTGTAATTATAGGTTTTTTTGCGTTTATTGCACTAAATCTTTAAGCGCTTTTAAAGCAGTAGCTCTTGCTGCTTTACGAGCAGGTTTAGCTTTAATAGTCATTGGTTGCCCGGTAAATGGATTAACTCCCTTGCGAGCCTTAGTCGCTTTTTTACTAACGCGGCGCACTTTAATGCCTAACCCAGGTAAAACTATTTCACCAGATCCACGGTTTTTAAGATGACGTTGTATTTGATTTTTTAATGCTTCAAAAAGATTTCTTACAGCCTTTTTCTCTAACATTGTGGCATCAGCAAGATCAGCAATAATTTGTGCTTGAGTTTGCTTTTCAGAAACTGGGGAATCTTTAAGATTCAAACCAGAGCTAGTGTTATTTTTTTTACTTACAGCTTTTTTTGCTTTAGGAGCAACAGACTTGCTTTTACTTAACTTAGATTTAGATACAGATTTTTTAGCTGTTTTTTTCTTTACCATTTTCCCCTCACTATTAAATATTGTGTTAACTTAGATATATTATAAAAAGACATATAATACAGCTATAATTTACAAAATACTACAGTTTTAAAGAAAAGATAACTTTTTTTGCATATTTATGCGTCAAAAAAAGCAATATCTGAAATAGCTTGCATTATTAATAGATAATATCGCTAATTTAGAGCGCTGAAATCCTTGCTAAAATTGACTTGGTAACTTTTTTTTTGTAGGATTGGCTGATTTATTGATATTTTATAACTTATTTTAACATAGCAAATTAACGCCAAAAAACCTAAATACAGATACTATGAAAGAATTAAATAACCGCACAAATCTTAACAAACAAGAGTACCGCATTGAGCATGACAGCATGGGAGAGTTAAAAGTCCCGGCAGATGCTCTATATGGTGCCCAAACTCAAAGAGCTAAAGATAACTTTAGTATAAGCCAGCTACGCATGCCCGATAACTTTATCAAAACTATGGGGTTAATTAAAGCTGCTTGTGCCCAAGCAAATGAAGCTTTATCAGAGCTGGATGCGAAAAGGTCTGAAATAATAAGTCAAATAGGGCTTGAGATTTATAATGGAAAATACTTAGAACACTTCCCTATTGATATTTTCCAAACAGGCTCAGGTACCAGTACTAATATGAATACCAATGAGGTTATAGCTACTCTTGCTAATCAACGATCGGATGAAAATATTCACCCTAATGATCATATCAATATGAGCCAAAGTAGTAATGATACAATTCCAACTGCTATTCAAGTGAGTGCAAGTTTAGCAATAACACAAGATTTATTGCCTAACCTAAAGCATCTAGAAACAACCATATTAGAAAAAGCAAAATCATTAAGTCATATTGTAAAAACTGGAAGAACTCACTTAATGGACGCCATGCCTATTAGATTAGATCAAGAACTAGGTGTTTGGGCTGCACAGCTAAATAGTGCACACCAAAGAATTCTATCTTGCCTGCCTAGGTTAACTGCATTATCACAAGGTGGGACTGCTATTGGTACGGGGATTAATGCACACCCAAAGTTTTCTGAAACATTTTGTGAAAAATTATCTAAATTAAACGCCTGTACATTAAAATTTCAACCTAATAAATCATTGTTTGAAAATATTGCTTCTCAAGATACGGCAGTTGAAACATCTGGCCACTTAAAAACACTAGCTGTTTGTTTGACAAAAATAGCTAATGATCTTCGTTGGATGAATAGTGGTCCACTAGCTGGTCTTGGAGAAATTTCATTACCTGCCCTGCAGCCTGGCAGTAGCATTATGCCTGGTAAAGTTAACCCAGTCATCCCTGAAGCGGTATGTATGGTTGCTGCAAAGGTTATAGGTAATGACATGACAATAACTATAGGCGGTCAAGCTGGGAATTTTCAATTAAATGTCATGTTACCAGTCATTGCTTATAGTCTTCTCGAAAGTATTGAAATATTATCTAATGCCATGAAATCTCTAGCAGATCAAGCGATAAAAAACTTTATCGTAAATGAAGACACCATTAACATTGCTGTTGCCAAAAATCCCATTATGGTTACCGCTTTAAACCCAGTTATTGGCTATGAAAAAGGAGCAAAGATAGCTAAAGCTGCTTATCAAAGAAGAATGGCTATTAAGGATATTGCAAAAGAAATGACAGATCTTTCTACAGAAGATCTTGATAGACTATTAGATCCTAAAACCTTAACAGAGGGTGGTATACATAAAAATTAACTGTTAATGCACTTGGCTGTAGGGATTGACGATATATTCTGGAGCAATTTCTGCAGCGTCAAGCATGTTACTGCATTGGTACTCTATATTAGCAAGTGAAAAAATGTATTTAACATGCGGCTCAGAATCAAACTCAGAACAATAGATAGGGGCAGAACTATTATAAGATAAATCGTTCCATCCATTACCAACCAGACTTATTTGATTTATTTGCTCTGCGCTTAACAACTGTAAGGATTTAACTAAACTTTCTTGTGTAACTGCTATTGATTTTTCAGAAATGCTAGAAACAACATTAACTGCCTTGTCAAATCTAAATTTACCTAAATAATACACTTTATTATATGCCTTTTGACACACCCATATAATTTTCTCTAATGAGTTTGTCGCTATTGCGTATTGCTGCGCTAATAATTTTAAGGAATCAATAAGGACTATCTTTTTATTACTACAAAATGCCAAACCTTGGATACAACTTGTAGCAATTCTGAGTCCAGTAAATCGTCCAGGACCATTACTTAAAACATAAGCATCTATATTATCTAATTTAATTTGATTTTCTTTCAATAACTCATCGATCTTAGAGAGAATAGAGGAGGCCTGATGACGGGTATTTTCTATAACTTTTGAGCTAACCTTGCTATTATACTGTAGACTAATAGATGTTAAGCTGCTAGAGCTATCTATTGCTAATAAATTAGGTATTTTAATTAACATAACCTATTGTTTAGTTTATATTAGTGTATTAAGCCTAATTTTATCATAATTCTAGTAAATAACAAAATATCACAATACCCAGCAAAATACTGGGCACGACTAAATACTACGGAGTACCTCTAGAAAAAGACATCTACGGTTAGTGCTGCAAATTTATTTCTTCTTCCACTGAATGAATCATTTAATCCGTTAACCACGGAAGGATTCAGGGCAGTGAATGCCGTTGCAGTTGGAGTTGGTAACACATTTGTACTAGAGTATTTCCCTTGATGTGCAACTTCTAAGCTTACTAAAGTGTCTCGTAAAATATTTACACTGACAGTTCCGCCATACTGATGTTTTACAGGCGATGCAGCTGCACCTTGAAAAATACGAGAATAATGTAAAACAAAAGCTGTCCCCTTACCAAGGATGTTTGCATCATATTCAAGTTCAGATAAAAAACTTGCCGGTTTAACTGGACGTCCATTTTGGGTTAGATCATTTTTACTAAAATGAGTTAATGCTTGGACATACTCCCAACGTAAGACCACTGGTCCAACATTTGCGTTTGTGAATAAATCATATGCAGGTACATAATGTGCAAGTGATGCATTATTAATAAAAACTGTTCTAAACACATGCGCATCTGCCAAATTGTTAGTATAACTTACACCTGCTCTGATTTTGCTTGGCCAATTATTTATAGCAAAAGGCGTAGTATAAGAAACCGTACCTGCATACTGATCCGCATTATCATGATGCGAATTTTGAGTTTTTCCATCATAAAAAGCACCTGAAACATGTAAACCATTTTCTTGATAATAACCAAAACTTATTGCTTGCTCTAATATTCTACCAAGGTTACGTGGAATTGTACCAATAGATGAAGTACCTGTACTAAAGCTGCCAAAAGGTACAAACATTTGTCCTGCCGAGGCATAAAAAGGTGATACCTCAAGATTTCCTAAAGTAACAAACCCCATTATCATACGAAAAGATTGATCTTTAGTATCATCTGTATCAACGCCAAAATTGGAATACGCAGTTAACCATTTATTTACCCAGGCTGATATATCAAGATTAGATGCAGTTAAATTAATATTATTATGTGATTTATTTTCAAATAAAGCCTGTGCTTCAACATACCCACTTAATTGCACATAAGGAGAGTGAGGTCCATGTCTCTCTTGAGCGTAGCTGGCTGTTTTTTTATGTTGTATAAGCAAAGCAAGATCTTTGTGGATATTAGGCTGTAATACTACTAAGTCAGATCCATCATAATTACTTCCTATACCAAAATATGGACCCGTACCAACTGCGTTTAAATTTCTTGTTAAATCAACATCTGCAGGCGTTTTATTCACTCCTATAAATTTTTTATTAACAGATGGGTCACTATTATCAAAAACACCAGAAATCTCAGATTTATTTACGCTATTTTTTGCGGTAGCCTTGCTAGCATGTACAATCAAAGATGGAGAAACCGCTAAAATAAATAAAAAATTAATTACTCTTTTGCGTATCTTTAATTTACTCTTACATATTTTTGATATTTTTTTTCTTCTCATTTTATTCTTTCCTGCTACAACTTAAAAACAAAAAAGGGCGATCACTCGCCCTTAAGCTAACACTTTTAACAAAAGATGTCTAATTATAATTATTTATAATTTTTCGTGATGATTACTTAAATAGTTTGCAACTCCTTCAGATGTTGCAACCATACCTTTGCTACCTTCTGTCCAACCAGCTGGGCAAACCTCACCATGTTTCTCGTGGAATTGTAATGCTTCGATTAATCTAATAATCTCATCAATGTTACGACCAAGTGGTAAATCATTTACTAATTGTGCGCGTACTACACCATTTTTATCTATGATAAATGCGGCGCGAAATGCAACCCCTGCTTCTGGGTGTTGCACACCATAAGCTTGACAAATGTTATGTTTGATATCTGCAGCTAGGGTATAATTAACTTTTCCAATACCACCACTTTTCATATCTGTATTACGCCATTGATAATGTGAAAAATGAGAATCTATCGAAACCCCTACTACCTCAACTCCCAATTTTTTAAATTTATTCATTCTTTTATCAATAGCAATTAATTCTGATGGACAAACGAATGTAAAATTCAAAGGGTAGAAAAATACTAATCCATATTTACCACGGATAGCCTCTTTTAAGTTAAAATTATCTACAATATCACCGTTACTCAACACTGCTGGAACTGTGAAGTCTGGCGCCGTACGGCCTACTAATACGCTCATATCTAATCCTCCTATTCTAAAAACAATAAATTATATCATAGATGGTTTTTATTAATACTATTGCTTCTAGTAGAATAGAAATACATATATAACAATTAGTTAACGCTCCCGTTAACTCTCCTTGACAATGATTATCATTTGCATCTATAATAAGCCTATAAACTTAGTAATAAAATAAAAAAGTTATTTAATGTACATATGTGTTTGTAGAGGAATTACTGATAGACAAATCCAGGAAGCTGTCCTTCAGGGAGCTAATTCCGTTTGTGATATTCAAAATAAACTAGGTGCCGCCATGGATTGTGGCAGCTGCGTAGAATGTATTCATGAAATAGTTACTGAGTATCTTATCCCAGCATCTAAAATAAGCACTATCCCTAATCTTCCAACTATTGTATTCTCACACACTGAAGTATTTAACGATCCTAAATAAATTTTACCTTGACTTAATAGTTATATCCCTTAGACTGTAGTCAACTCCATGAATCAATATGATATAAATCAACCAAATAAAGCGGTAACTATTACATGAAATCAGATCCACAAATGATTACGCACCTCAACACCATCTTAGGCAATGAGCTAGTTGCTATCAACCAATATTTTTTGCATTCAAAAATGCTTAAAAACTGGGGTATTAATAAATTAGCTAGTTATGAATATCAAGAGTCTATCGATGAAATGAAGCATGCTGATAAATTAACTGACAGAATTTTATTTTTAAATGGCTTACCTAACTTCCAATCTCTGGGCAAGCTCTATATTGGCCAAGATGTAAAAGAAATTCTAGAATGCGATCTAAAAATAGAATGTAAGGCTCGTAATGACTTAATTGAAGCCATCAAATATGCTGAATCAATAAGTGATTATCCAACACGAGTGCTGCTAGAAAGTATTATGACTTCAGAAGAAGAACATATAGACTTTTTAGTAACTAACTTGGAGTTAATCAACAAAATTGGTTTGCAAAATTATATACAAAGCAACATCTAGATTCAAAACTCGCAATTTTATTTAACTCGTATTATTATTACTAATAAGCAAGTAGTTATAATACGATTTTTAAAAGGATTTAAAATGAAACAACGTTTTTTCATCATGCTCTTTTCTGCAGTACTAACAAATATTAGCTTTGCACAGGAGGGTATTGTTTTAAGTAGCCCAGGTTCCAATCAATCCCAACCTGCAACAAATAACTCTACTCAACCATTGGAATCAGTAGATGCAATCTGCAATGCCAGCAATGAAACATTCAAAGAAATACAACTTATAGTTGATAAACTTAATGATGGTAGATTGGATAATAAAGACGTAGTGAATACACTCATACAAATAAAAAAACCATGGGAAAATAGAAATTTAGCTAATAGATGTAATGACTACCGCTCTAATGAGATATCTTGCCCACCAGCTTCTCAAGAAATGAAACTTATTACAATATCTGACTCCATGATAGCAATAGTTAATATATTATCATATAAAGCTGAAAATGCATTTTCACCGCAAGAAATAAAAAATCGCTATGAAGCAGCAAAAGCCAATCACGTAACTCTTTGTAACTCAATAAAATAATGTTGACAGATTTAAACCAATACCCAGTAATTGTAGATCTTCCTGTACAATGGGGAGAAATGGATTCATTCCAGCATGTTAATAATGCTATATATTTTAAATATTTTGAACACTCGCGTATAGCCTATCTAACCAAAATTCATTATAGTGAAACATTAGCAGAAACAGATATTGGCATTATTGTTGCATCAATTCAAGCTAAGTTTATTTTACCTTTAACCTACCCTGATACTATCAAAATTGGCTGTAAAATAAGCTCAATGACGCAAGATCGTTTCGTAATGGATTATGCAATATTGAGCACTTCTACAAATAAAATAGTAGCTACAGGAAGCAGTATAATAGTAGCATATGATTATAAAAATAAATGCAAAACTAATATACCAGATAGCTATAAAAACAGCATAAAGAATATTGAAAATTGTCATGGGCAAATTAGCCGCTGCACGTAAAAAAAGAAAAGCCTTATTATCACTAGCAACACTTGGAATAGTCTATGGTGATATTGGTACCAGCCCTTTATATGCCTTCCGTGAGTCCCTTGCTAACTTAAATATTAATGAAGCTAACGTTTTTGGCGTGTTGTCTCTTATACTGTGGACACTCATTTTGGTCATATCAGTCAAATATATTCATTTCGTCCTAAGAGCTGATAATGATGGAGAAGGAGGAGTTCTTGCTTTATTAGCTCTTCTAAAACGTTATAGTACTAAATCAAATCAAATTATTTTGTCTATTGCTATTTTAGGTGCCGGTTTGCTTTTTGGAGATGGTATGTTAACTCCTGCTATGTCCGTATTAAGTGCTGTTGAAGGGCTTAGCCTTATCTCTCCTGTGTTTTCTAGTCTCGTTATTCCTATTACTTTAGCTATTTTAATCTCTTTATTTTTATTCCAACATCATGGCACAGCCAAAATTGGCAACTTATTTGGACCTATTATTATAATTTGGTTTGCGACTATTGCTGTGTTAGGTATACGACATATTATTATTAATCCTCAAATATTAAAAGCTGTTAATCCATTTTATGCTGTGCAATTTTTTTATAGTAACTCATGGTTAGGCTACGGAGTCCTAGGTAGTGTTTTTCTTGTTGTAACTGGCGGAGAAGCTCTATACGCTGATTTAGGCCATTTCGGCAGAAAACCTATTACAGTTTGTTGGTTTTATATTGTTCTTCCCTCTTTGTTATTAAATTATTTTGGCCAGGGTGCTAATATTTTACAAAATCCTGAGGCAATATCTAATCCTTTTTATGCATTAGCTCCAGCTTGGTTTTCTTACCCATTAGTAATTTTAGCTACTCTAGCAACTATAATTGCTTCTCAAGCAGTTATTTCTGCTACTTTTTCTTTGATGAATCAAGCTATGCTTCTGGAACTCTGCCCTCGGATGCCTATAAAACAAAAATCGAAAAGAATACGAGGCCAAATATATATACCTATTGTGAATTTAGTATTATGCATTGGTGCTTTATTATTAGTTCTCGGCTTTGGAAGCTCTAGTAATCTTGCACATGCTTATGGAATAGCTGTTAACTTGGTCATGCTCACAGTTACAATATTAATCGTCAGAATTGCTCATACTCATTGGCATTGGTCGGTATTAAAAATATCTTGTATATTTTCAATATTTATTTGTATTGATATTGCCTTTTTAGGCGCAAACTTTGAGAAAATATTAACCGGTGGTTGGGTACCATTATTCATGGCATTTGTTGCAGGAGTCATTATGATAACATGGAAAACCGGCATGAATTATTTACATTCAAGCTATTATATTGACAAAATTGATTTAGCCAGCATCAGCGAAGAACTTAATGATCCTAGCTTGAAGTACATCAAAGACTTTCCTATGGTATTTATTACCGACCCTTATGATAGAAGCGGCGGAGCATTGCTGCACTATTTAAAATTAAGTAGAGCAATTCCAGAAAATATACTTTTAGTAAGTAATATTATTGCCAATCAACCCTATATTTTGCAATCTAATCGTTATGAGTTTAATGAAATTTCCCCTGGTATTTATCGAATAAATATGAATTTTGGCTTTATGGAAGTTATCGATTTACCACATGCTCTTTCACTAGTAATCCCAACACTACCAGAGCATATAAAAAATAAAGTTGATATTAAGCGAGCCACATTTTTAGTGGAGATAACAAATATAGTGGTCACGGATAAACATAGTGTATTCTATTTTCATTGGCAAGAAACATTATTTGAGTTCTTAATGCGTGCTTCAGCTATGGATATTGAGTTCTTAAAACTACCGCACAACCGCACTATAGCAATAGGTAGCTACTGTGAAATTTAATAACTGGTTAATCTTTATACAACTGCTTATAGAGAAGGCAGGGCTGTCCAGCGAATAGTTGTAAACTCAAATATAATTACCGGGGATAGCGTCATCCTACAATTTTTCTGTTCGAAATATTGAAAAGAAGTAATAACTTTCACAGAAAAATTTTAGGATCCAGAGGCGATCTTGCTTATTGGTGCCAATAAGGTAGATTTTTCCTGGATCCTTGAATTTTTTTGCGAATTTTTAGTGTTCTTTTCAAGCTCTCGAGCAAAAAAATCCAAGGATGACGTCGTTGAGGGCATGTTATTTAATCTTCCAACTATTCATCGGACAGCCCTGATAGAGAAGGCGCTTTAGTGCTCATAATTTCTCTTTGTATTAAACGCTACGAGAATACAAGCTGGAAGCTATGACTGCTCTATATTATTTTTTAATAAAAAAATCTTACCTCACATAACTCATTGTTTTATAGCGCATTTATTGTTTTTTTCTAAACTAATCAGCGTGATAGTCCTGGTTATTTAAAAAAATTTAGAAAAAACTTGACAGAGATGTAATTCGACTTGCATAATGCCATCATACTTACATGTACATAGGAAAAATTATATGCGATTTATTTTAGACTGGGATGGGGCTTTTAGAAGTGAAGTTGATATAGATATAGAGCATTTGCCATCTGCTGTGCATTATATT
>CAZSRF010000017.1:27463-44682 GCA_964609155.1 uncultured Gammaproteobacteria bacterium
TTGGACGTTATTCGTATGACGCTGGCTATAAAATTAACTACCCTGATGATATTTACGATGGACAAACTATCTTTATTGAAGGGGTGGATATTTTTAAAGTTGCTCACAGTGGCACTGAGGAATTTTTAACTCAATGGATTGCTGCAGGTCGTAGTGAAGATAGGGATGAATCAAGAAAAAACGCTCTTCATCATGCCGCTAGGGCAAGGTATTATCATCATGAAGTGATGGCAGCAGGGCCTCTATCACCTGAAGAGAGATTTCGTCGCCAGGAACGAAGAGAAGCAGAAGATGCTGCCTCAGCTCGTAAAATTCAAAGACTATTAACTTATGGTGTAGATGCATCTGCAATAGACAGAGATGGATTAACACCTTTACATACTGCCTGTCTTCATAAACGGCCACAAACAATATTGACATTGCTTAGAAACAGTGAAGATTTGCATGCTGAAGTTACTTCTAGAATACCCAATGTTCATTATGAGGGGCTTATTGACACAACTATATGTCCTTATGCAAGAAGAACACTACAAACGTTCGAATTACTGCACCCCGTCGGTCATCATCCTTTGTTGTTGCCTCCTCCATTCATAGCAGCACCCCGTATGCCAGGGCTAAGCGTAATCGAAATACTACATATATTTAATCATCCTGAAATAACAGAAATGCTGCAAGATAGATTAGAAATACTGGAGTTTGAGAGGGTTCATGCGGCTGAAGCTGACATTACCAGAAGAAATCAAGAAGCAGAGCCTGCTGCATGGAGAATACCTCCTCTTCATCCTCGATGATGCAGAGATGATGCCAGCCCCAAGAGCTGCTGCTCTCCACGCTGGCTATCCTCAACCAATGGCAGTGGTAGCACTGGCACCCAGAGCTGCAGCCGCTGCTCCTGAGCTCCCTGATGGCCGTCCTGAAGCAAGACCTTAATAAGTTATTCAGGATTTGTTTAGTAGACTTAATCTTAAAAATCCCAGTTTTGCGCGCTTTGCGCTTCACTGGGTGGTAAAGCACATACGCCAGGACACTGGTGCGCTTTCAAACTCTATAGATTGATTGAATTATTGTAGACTCACTAATGCTTATTAAGTGCTGCTTTTTTTGATTGATAAACATAATCCCTTGCGATGACAGCCTTGCTTTCATCAGATTTAACTTTGTAATAGACTGTCATACCATTACCTGAAGCAGTATATTCCACTTTTTCTGCAATGCGATGGACAATATACAATCCTTTACCAGATACTTTATGCAGCATCAAAGGTGCTGAAGAGTACTGAGCATGATTAAAACCTTTGCCACTGTCTAAAATTTTAATAGTTAATACATTTTCCTCTGAATGATAAGAAAGCATAAGATGAATAGAACCAGAAACTAAATCAGCTAGCTTCTGTTTGCGCACATTATAATATTCTTGAAGGCCATGTTGCTGTTTAATATGTGAAGATAATTCTAAAATCCCATGATCTAAACAGTTATTATACAGCTCAGTCAAAATTGTTGTAATCTCACTTGTGGAAATGGAAGGCAAGCGCTCTTTTAAGCCTTCCACTAATTCTGGAATAGGATTAGTCTTTTTTAGATCGTTTGTGTTAAACAAGTACTCTTGCTTCCAGTCCATATCCATAACTCTCACATATATTAATTAGTTACAGAAAATTATTCTATATTGAATAAACTATCCAATTTAGTAATATACAAAATACGTTTGATATCTGCAGGAGTGTTAACAATTTGAATTTGCGCATCATCTCCACCAGCATAATCACGCAACGTCAACAACATCCCTAAGGCTGAACTATCTAAATAATCAGAGTTTTTTAAGTCAATAACATATTTGTCAACACTATGACCACTTTTCTCATAGCTATCTCTAAAGTCATGTAATGCTCTAAAATCAAATCTGCCATTGATATGAATAGTTAATTCGTGATTCTTTTCGCTGTAATCAGTTGCCACTGACATATCACTAGTTCTTGCCATAACAAACCCCTAGAATTACTGAAATTGATATTGTAGTTATAAATTCAACTAAGCTCATTACTAATACTAGCAAATAATAATGGTAAGGCAATAAGAGATTTAAAATATATTTAAATATTTTCATATTTTGAACTAGATCCATTGATGTCTTAGTGGCGTGTCAACAAACTATTTGGAGTTACATTCTACAAGGGCAATATTAATAATAGCTAACAACATTGCATTTAATCCATTTTTACGCGTTGGACTTAAATGCTTATCGAGACCAATCTCAGCTATAAAATTAGGCTTAGAATTAAGGATTTCTGTACACGTACGGTTACTATAAATAGTAAGCAATAAGTAGATAAGTCCATTGACAATTGCTGAGTCACTTGTAGCATACAATGTGATATTTTTATCTGCTTCTACTTTATGATACATCCAAACATTAGACTGACAGCCTTTAATCTTAAATTTATCTTGTTTGTACTGTTCAGGAAATGCTTGCAGATTGCTGCCAAGATCAATTAAAAATTGATACTTGTCCAACCAATTATCAAACATATTAAAATTATCAACAATTTCTTGTTGGCTTTGATTTATACTTTGCATATTTTATGATAATACTTTATTTATTTTAGAGTTAAGCTCTAGGCTTTCTAGCATATCTAATTCTTCGATAGTAAAGCCAGAAGATAATCTGTTGTCTCGATCAAGCGGTAACTTAATTTGATTTCTTGCATAATCTAAAATTAATTGCTTAAAAATATCTAGCGAATTTATATTTCTCTGATCACAAATATATTTAAACCAGTAATTACCTACTCTTACATGTCCTTTTTCTTCTTCTAAAATAATATTTAATATTTCTACAGCTTTATTATCTTTAATAAGTCTAAACTTTTCTATGATTGCTGGTGTAACATCTAGGCCTCGTGCTTCCATAATTCTTGGCACCAATCCCATACGCACTAATATATCATGATCGGTAAGGACAGCTAGCTCCCATAGACCATTATGAGCATCAAAAACCCCATATTCAAAACCTAGATCATTTAAATAATTATTTAATAAATTGAAATGATTAGCCTCTTCAGCGGCAACGCTTATCCAATCGTTATAATACTCTCTTGGCATATCTTGAAAACGGTATATGGCATCCCAAGCCAGATTTATAGCATTAAATTCAATATGACAAATAGCGTGCAGTAATGCTGCTCTACCCTGTAATGTACCGAGTCTTCTGCGTGCTAATTTTTTAGGTTGTACTAATGTGGGCTTATGCGGTCTACCTGGGTTTAATATTTTTTCTATACTAGGTAATTTTTCTACTTGCAATTTATTGCTAACCCACAAGTTTTTATATTTATCAGTTAGGCATACTTTTTGATATGCTGAAGGTTCTGATATGCAATGTAATGCTGCTTCAAAAAGATTATTTTTAATTACCTCTATGCTGGACATATACTTCTTAGTTTATAGATGAAGTCTTGGAGCCACTATATCTTATCAGTTTATCATGTCGTTCTCAAACTTTATGATTACTATCAGACTCCGGAGTTTTTGGTTGCTGAGATTCTAGTTTTTGCTTACGCTGTAATTCTAGCAATATATCACGATCTGTTTTCCTTTTTACCTTTGGCATAGGTTCAATAGCTCTTGGATCTTTGTAAATATTTTTATTAACTTTCTTATCAGTTGCTTGAGTTTTAGAAACTGAACTTGCCTGCGGGTGAAGCTCTGTTTTAGGGAGTTCAGGAAGAACACTTAAATGCCATCCAAACGCTTTATTAAAAGCTTTTTTTACTTTTTGAAACATTTCTCGTTGATCAAACTCCTTGATTTTATCATCAATTTTATGGGACGATTTTTCAGGAATTTTACTTTTAAAATAAGAAGTTAATGGATTCAATTGCTCAACTACAAAAGCACTTTTCCAAGAATCCTCAACAAATAATAGTGAAAAAGCATTAAAAGCAATAATACAAATAACTACAAGTAATCCCCTTAACAATCCAAATACTAAACCTATTATTCTATCTATTAGACCATGTAGTTTTGTCTTAAAAACTTTCCTGCGTATTCTTCGCATGAGCCTGCTAGCGATCCAAATAATTCCAATAAAGCTTATAGCAGTTGCATAGCTTACTGTAAGGAATTCTCCTCCAAATGCCCAGTTAAACCAATAGGAAATATTTTTACCATGAACAATGGCTATATAAAAAGCAATTAATAAAATAATTGTAAGAAGCAACTCACGAAAAAAGCCTCGCTTAAATCCTATTAACATCGAGGCAATAACAATAAGAATTAATATGCAATTAATCCAAAATATCATCTAACACCTATATTTATATCTATATTTATAGTTCTAAGACAATTTATTATTTTGTATAATAATTTCAGGTTCAAACTCAGTTTCTTCTACTATACGATTAGCCAACTCTTTAATATACTTCAATTCATAATCAGGGCCTACATAGACAGAGTTATCCGCGCCTGTTTGAAGTGTATAAGCAGGAAGTCCTAGACTTAATAAAAGATCCTTAATTTTTTTCTGAGATTTTCCTTTATCCAATGAATTAATTTTAATAGCATACACTTCTGTCCTTGCCAAGCTATTTGTATTTAAAATGGAATACTTAATAGTTTTAATTTTAGATGCTTTGTCTCTTTGAGTCTTTATTTTTGAATTAGATGCTGCTATATCGGGCGTGCCATTAGGCTCCTGCTTTACTGCAGTCATATTATCATCTACAATCGACTGGTTTAGCCTATCTAGTTTACTTTGCTCACGGGGTTTAGCATTTTTTAACTCAGTTTGCTGATTAATTTTGTCAGGCTTATTGCTAAAAATAAACTGTTGCTCAAGACCATTTTTATCTTCTAATTGCTCCGTTGACTGAGTTAAGTCTCTAGACTCTTTTTTAGAAATATATTCTTTGTTTTCTTTCTCATCATGCAATATTGGAGCAGCCAGAAGCTGCTCTAATCGTTCCTCACTTTCATCCTCTTCAAATACTATAGGAAGAAAGATAATGAGTAGCGAAAATACTACAATTACACCAACGAGTCTTCGTTTTAAGTCAATGTCCATGCTCTATAGATTTGCTTTTATTCTTATAAAATACACAAAATGGTCCAACAACATGAAATGAACCGAACACTACAAGTATACTCTTTTTATTATTACTTTGCCTAAGAAATCTGCACGCTTCTGCAAAAGCTTGTTGTAAATTCTCGTAATTATTATATTTAACCTTCGAATTAATGTTTGTTAGTAATTTGGATAAATCTTTAGCGTCTGCCCCCCTGTGTTCTTTAACCGACACTATAACCCACTGATTTATCCTGGATTCTATAATTTTAATACAACTTTCGATATCTTTGTCTTTTAGCATACCAAATATAGCGACAACCTGGTAACCCTGGTAGCTTTTGCAATTATTTTGGTAAATTGAATGCCCCATTATACTTATAAGATAATTATTAAGATTAGTAACAGATTGCAGATTATGGGCAACGTCAATCAATATTGTTCTATTAGTGTCCAACCAAGTACAACGTCCTAGAAGATTAAAATTCTTAACTGTATTATTTATAATTGCTAAATAACTCTTTCGCTCTTGATTAAAACATCCTTTAGTCCTAATTTGATAGTCACTACTAATAAGCTCAAGAGCCTTAAGACTAGACGCAATATTATTCAACTGAATATTAGGATAGGCTCTTTTCTCAAACTTTAACTCAGAAATATTATTTTCAAGTTTTTGAGTAAAAATATAATGATTTGATGTTTCTTTTAAAAAATAATCTATCTCATATTGAAAAATTTTTGCATTTTTTTTAATCGCCTCTGTTGTAACTATTCTAGGCATATTCTTATCACCCAGGATTACTGGCTTATTAGCTGCAATAATGCCTGCTTTTTGATAACCAATTTCTTCAAGGGTGTTTCCCAAAATATTTTGGTGATCAAAATCAACAGAGGTTATTATAGCCAAATCCTTTTCAATAACATTAACAGCATCTAACCTACCGCCTAAGCCTACTTCTAATAACAATATATCAAGGTTACTTTCTTGAAATAGTTGCCAGGCGCCAATAGTTATAAACTCAAAAAAAGTCAAAGATACTTGATTAAGATGGCATTTATTATAATCATCCAATATATTTTTTATGTTAGTAAAACTATGTAATATATATGTGTCGTTAACTGGGTTAGCATTAATACGAATCCTTTCATTGAAATTAATTAAATGAGGTGAGGTATAACAACCAGTACGAAGCCCTAAATTGACAAGTAATGATTCTAATAATGTGATAACACTGCCTTTACCATTCGTGCCTGCTACCATGACTATATACGGAGCTGGTTTTTTAAGGTTTAATAAATCAGCAACATTTTTAGTGTTTTCCAGACCTAATTTTATGACATTTGCGGTATCAACTTGCAACTTATCTAAAAAACTACTTAAGCCCTGCATAGAGTATAAAGTTAACTTGTAATTACTTATTTTGGTAAATTTACACCAGCACGCATTTGTGCATAATAGTTACTAGAGATATTCATCAATTTAGCTAGAAGCAGTCCTATTTTATCTTTAAGATCCCGCCGATCAACAATTTGATCAACAAAACCATGATCTAATAAAAACTCACTTTGCTGAAACCCTTCTGGTAACGTTTCACGAACAGTTTGTTTTATCACCCTTGGGCCAGCAAAACCAACTAAAGCCTTTGGTTCAGCAATGTTGACATCACCTAACATCGCTAAACTTGCTGATACACCACCAAAGGTAGGGTTCACTAAAACTGATATATACGGAATTTTATTTTCACTTAATTTAGCCAACGCTGCACTAGTTTTAGCCATCTGAAATAAAGAAAGCAACCCTTCTTGCATACGTGCACCACCACTGGTTGAAAAACAAATAAATGGCCTACGTTCTGCAATGGCGCATTCTACAGCCTGGACAAAACGCTCACCCACTGCACATCCCATAGAGCCCCCTATGAAATGAAATTCAAAACTGGCAGCTACAACAGGTATACCATTCAATAATCCTTTAAAAATGATCAGAGCTTCATCTTCATCAGTAGCCTTTTTTGCCTCAAACAGTCTGTCTTGGTATTTTTTGCTGTCTTTAAATTTTAAAATATCCTTAGCCTGAACATTTTTTGCCAATTCTATTTGCATACCAGGATCCAAGAATAACTCAAGGCGTTTTCTTGCCCTCATAGTCATGTGGTGTGAGCACTTAGGGCAAACATACAACCCCTTTTCAAGCTCTGCACTATAAAGTGCTGCGTTACATTTTTCACATTTTGACCATATGCCCTCTGGCACAGATTTTTTACGCTCACGACTGACTGTATTAATTTTTGAAAGAAATATTCTTTTAAACCAGCTCATTATTATCTATGTCTAATTAAAGTAAAGTTAAATTCAATAACGTGTCTGATTATGACATATCTGGCTAATTAATAAAAGCTGGTCTAACCTCATGTACAGGGCACTAGGGCTTAGCATTTTTATTTAAAAAACTAACTTTAAAGCTCTTTACTATATGCTTACATAATACTGAGGGCAAGGGTGCCCGGCATTATTCCAGTAGATGCAGAAGAACCAACAGAATCTTTCAATCTGATCTCCACAGCTTTAATCTTAGCAAGTATTTTATCGGTTTTTTTAGATTCAATTTCAAGATGTCTTGCTAAAACCTCACTGCCCTCTAATTGAAGATTTCTTGTTACAGTTATAGCTAAAGGTCCAGTCATAGTTTGTCTAGCCTGTTCAGAGTAGCTCACAACTGCGGAGGCACTATGGGCTGGTGATAAAGTCATGCTAGTAATAATTCCCTGTATCGCAAGCAAAAGATTTTGCCAGTTTAATACTGGCCGATCTTGTGACTGCAAAATAAAATTCACTACCAATGGGGCTGAGCTGACTAAAGCTAACAACAAAAATCCCCATTTTCCTGATAATCTAAGTTTTGCGATAATTTGCGGTAACATCCCAAGAATCTTAAGAATTTCTTGATTAACCCTATTTGTTTCTTCTTTATCAATGCGCTCAGCCATTGAGGCTGATGTAATCGGCAAGCGGATAGATTCCACAGTTGGTACAGATTGTATAGATAACGCGCCTGAAAGTAATGCTTCCACTTCCTCTGAACTTTTCATTAGATCTCCCTTATTCACTGAATATTGCTATAATGTATATCAATATATACTAATTACTACTATCACGAAGTTCATATGCAAATCAATACTAAATTTCTACCTTTATGGATTAGCGCAAAGTTTATCTTACACAGCAGTAAATCCAAACACATTAGAGTCATAACGTTAACTACATTATTTGGTTTGCTACTCGGCGTCAGTTCTCTTATTGTTGTATTATCTGTTATGAATGGATTTACCTCAGTTGCAAAAAACAGAATGACTAATCTTTTACCTCATATCACTATCGATGTATTTGATGATTACAAAAACTTAAGGGATCGTAATAATCTACCAAAAAAAGAACCTATCACCCCTCAAGAATCACAAAAAAAAATTAATGATATCGAGCGCATTGTTCTTAATCGGCTTGGACCAGACAAAATCAAAGCAATGTACCCTAATCTACAAAAAAAAGTATTTATAATTAACAATCAAAAACTAATACCTATCTGGTTACAAGCTTTGCCAAGTGATATCATTGCTCGTAAATTAAATGCGTTAAATCCAGATTATGATGGAAACGCAGAAAGCATAAACAAGTCAAAATTTTATTATGATGGGATTGTACTCAGTAACACCATTAGAGAAACACTTGATAAAAGTAATACTATTAGCCTTATTACACCCGAAAACTTCTTTCGCTACTATACATTACAAGTAAAAAATACTTTTACTGCCAATGATCAATTAATGGCTAATTTAGCTTTTATTGATATAGACTACGCGGCAAAAATATTTAATGATTATAATATTAATAATATTAATATTGATCTGAAATACCCAAATAATGCGCCTAGTCACGCTAACGATCTTTTAGCAGAGATTCCGCTGGGTATTAACAATTGGACAAATTACGTTGGTAATTATTTTAAAGTATTAGAATACACCAAACAAACAATGTTTATACTACTTAGTTGTATTGTTATTGTCTCAATGTTTAACCTTATTGCAACTTTAACGACAGTATTGAATGAAAAACAATCTGAATTGGCAATACTAAAAACACTAGGAATAACTCGTTCTTTTATTATTAAATTATTCCTAACTTACGGATTTATTATCACTTCTTTAGGGTTATTTTTAGGCATAGTTCTTGGGGTAGTTTTAACTATGAACATCAGCTATCTCGCAGCTACTTTAGAAACCATAATGAATTATAAGTTCATTAATCCTGAAATATATTTCATAAACTATCTACCTGCTGAGTTATCAGCAGCAGATATTTTTAATATAGTTGTTACTGTGTATACAATAATGCTTATTGCTGTTGTTTATCCATGCCTTAAAGCTAGTAAAATTATGCCTGCGCTGGTGCTTAGGCATAATTAAAAACAATGGCTGCCTGCAAATTTTAAGTAGGCAAAGTACCAGGGCGTAAATGAAAAGGAGTTCTGAGTGGTCTAGTAGCCTGCTCATCCGGTCTCAAAGTTGCCGCTAAAGTAGGTCTTAAGAAACTTATAACTGAAGATACCATCTTTGCGTCATGCAGATCAAAAGTTCCTTGCCCCATAGGCACCAACCCTACTCTTGGCAAGAAAGCAAAAGACAAAGGTCCAACTGGTTTTGCTAAAACTCCTAGCATAATGCCTGTATTACCATAAGGTTGCAAATACAATTTAACTTCATCTTTTGCATGACTATTACCTGCATCAATAAAACCAGGACGTGAATGCATAGTTAAACGAGGAGCAGAGAACTTGTGAATCTTAGCAGGAACAGCAAGACGCATGTCAGCAACTTGCACTTCAGGTAAATTAGCTGCTAAATAAGATTCAACATTTTTCAACTTATTAGTGATATCAAGAGTTTCATCAGCTGTTAGCTCTTCATCAGGAGAAACAGTATCCGATAAAAATAAATCAGCTGCCTCTTCTGCAGCTACACTGGCAGTAATCTGCTGTTCATCAACCTTATGTTGTTCATGCGAAAGTGTAATAGCCGCTGCGGCAATCTTATCTTTTAACTTCTCAGCCATAGCTGTAGCCTCAGGCAAAGTAGAATTTTGCAGCTCTTCCAACTCACCAAGCGCAGCCGCAAGATTCGCAGAA
This sequence comes from uncultured Gammaproteobacteria bacterium, assembly GCA_964609155.1. Taxonomy (GTDB): domain Bacteria; phylum Pseudomonadota; class Gammaproteobacteria; order JAGOUU01; family JAGOUU01; genus JAGOUU01. Next base: position 37,705 of record CAZSRF010000017.1, read on the forward strand.
ACTAGTGCAAGTAAGCCGTCAAGAGAAAAGCTATTATCTAGCCTTATTTGTGATTCTACAGCCTGCAAAGATGAATAAATAGCTTCAATTCGATCACGCAGCACCAAATAGGCAGCCATCATTGCTGCCATTTCTAGCTGCAGCTTTTTTTTTCTTCTCTTTTTTTTCTTTTCTAGCGGTGAATCAGACTCCATTATGCTCATAAAAAATCCCCTTGTATTATCTTTTTTATTGCTATAAAGCTTTAACATTAACTAATCCCTTAAGAAGAAACAAATATAATTACTTAGACGAGTGCTGCTAATGCACCCCAGTTGTAATCGCAAAAAAAGCCCCATGCCTGGTTATTATATCATAAACAATAAATAAAATCTCTTGCTTAGTTGTCAAATATTGCTTTAGCTTAGTTGATTTTGTATACAGCAATACGTTTATATCAAGACTGCTTGGGGCAAATTGCTCAAATTTAATAATTATTGGTTGTTTTTGATTAACCCCTGGATGATTCTTTAGAATTTCCTCAAGTTCTTTTAGAATAGGCTGAATTTTATCAAAATCTTCATATCTTAAACTTATTGTTTCTTTTATACGACGAGAGGACATCCTGCTGATATTTTCAACTGGTACGTTTGACCAAATATTATTAGGCACATAGACTGGACATTTCTCTGCATTTTTTAATCTTGTTGTTCTCCAACCAATTTTCTCTACTACACCCTCAAGTTTATTACTATCAAGCTTAATAGAGTCACCTACTTTAAAAGGTTTATCTAATAAAACAGTCAAACCACCAAAAAAATTTGAAAGCATATCTTTAGCAGCTAACCCCATTATTAAAGAACCTGCACCACCTATAGTTAATAACCCACTGAGAGAATAACCAAGACTTTGTAAAATAAGGATCACAGCGAGAGTCACTACAAACGCTCTTAATAATTTTCCCGCTATATATGAAGAAGCAACATCTAATGCTTCATCTTTATCTGGAGTATCAAAAAAATTTTTTTCACCATTACGAATTATATTGAGTAAGAACCAGGCTAAAACAATAATAATGCCTACCGTTTTAACCATCTTATTGAGTAAAATAATCGTTATAGCATTAGGAAAATGATGTTCTACAAGACTAAAAGAGTAGCTTAAAAACAATACAATAATAAATATTGTTGAAGGTAATTTAAGAGACGCAAGAATTACCTCTTGCCAAGCATCTGCTTGTTCTAGATTTTTTTTGTTAGCAAATCTTAAAATTTTATTTTTTAGAAAAACAATAAAAAAACATAATAAAAAACTAAAAGATATCTGAAAATAAATCATGCTATTTTGCATATAAACAGTCCTATGGGCCTTATATGTTAGCCTTATTAAGGCTCGCATTGATACAACAATAATGTTAAAATTCTACCATGCGGACTCCACTTTATCGACAGATTAATACACCATTACTAAGTTTATTTTTGTTTACCTTAGGCAATGGCTTTTTATCAACATTCTCTGTAATACGCTGTGACGATGAAAACGTACCAACTATTTTAGTCGGCTTAATGACGGCATGTTTTTATTTAGGGTTAGTCCTAGGGTCTTTTAAAATTGAACGCATGATTCGGCGAATAGGCCATATTAGAACTTTTTCTGCTTTTGCATCTATTCTGACTATTGTTGCTTTATTGCAAGCTATTTATTTTAATATCTATTTTTGGTTGTTTTTACGTTTGGTTACAGGCTTTGCAACAGCTGTTTTATATGTAGTAATTGAAAGCTGGTTATTGGTGATTAGCAAAACACATAATCGTGGCAAGATTGTTGCTATTTACATGGTGGTTCTCTATCTAGGACAAGCCATTAGCCAATATTTTCTTACTGCTGTGCAAGCTAATCAAATTATCCCATTTTTGCTCATAGGGATTACTAGCTCTTTATCTGTAATCCCATTAGCTATGACTAGCATTGCTTCACCCCAATTAGAAGAACCAACAACATTAAGCTTGATAAAAATGTTTAAAACTACTCAATCGGGTGTTTTATCTTGTTTTACATCTGGGTTAATTTTAAGCCCTATTTATGGGCTATTTCCGCTGTTCCTTATAGCCAAAATTGAAGCAACCCCAGGCAGCCACCTTAGTGTTGGTCTGCTAATGTTTGTTATTATTTTAGGTGGAATGTTGTTGCAATACCCTGTTGGAAAAATTTCTGACTACATAGAAAGAAGAACGGTATTAATCTTTTTATCACTCTTTTCTGGCATTTTTGCGCTTTTAAGCCTATTAACTGTTCAATATTTTTGGCTGTTTATTATAGTAATCTTTATCTTTGGTGGACTGACCTTTACTTTGTACCCTGTCAGCATCAGCCATTCATGCGACTCACTAGAACATAAAGACATTACTTCCGGTACTCAAGCACTATTATTATTTTATAGCATTGGTGCTGTCATTAGCCCTCTTCTGGCACCTATCGCTATGTTATTATTAGGTGTAGATGGCTTGTTCGTCTACTTTGCTACAATAAGCTTTATACTGGCTTTATTATTATGTTGGCGTAAAACTACAAAGAGTAATGTAGTCCAGGAAGAAAGCTTTTTACCTATACCAACAACCACCCCTGTTATGGCAGAGATTGATCCTAGATCTGATCACATAACTTAATTAAACTCACACCTAGTAAATACCTTAAAATACGCTAGTATAAATACATAGTTAATAATAGATAATTTTATATACACTATGAATACTAACAATAACCTCATTACCCACGAATATAATTATAAAGTCGATTTGGCTAGATTTGATATTTCCGATTATGAAAAAAAACTTCAAGCATCTTCCGACTTAACTCTGCCCTATAGTGAGATGACAGATCTTTTAAAACAACTTAGTCAGTTTGAACTGGGTAAATTTTTATTAATTAATAAAGGTCTTAACGGGTATTGGACATCTTATGCTATCAACAATGCTCTAGCCTCTAAAGATTTACACCCATTAGAAAATTGGCTATTGAATAAATCACCTGCCATTTGCGCTACAAGAGAAAGATTTCATATATTCCGTGAAGAAACTCAAAAGTTATTACATAATAATATTAAATTAGCCTCTGTTCCCTGCGGTTTAATGGATGATTTGCTGTCGTTAAATTATACTGGCTTGAATAATATCGCATTGACAGGTATTGATTTAGATCAAGAGTCCCTTGATCTTGCAAAGAAAAATGAAGATAAATACCATTTAGGTGCAAAAGCCTTGAATGTACAGACTGAATACTTACTAAAAGATGCCTGGAATTTAAATCTTTATCATCAATTTGATATTCTTACAACTAATGGTTTAAATGTCTACGTACCAGATGATCGTAAAGTAGTTGAATTATATAATCAACTTTATTTAGCTTTAAAACCCGGTGGAAAATTAATTTCCAGTTTTTTAACTCCACCTCCTACTCTTACTAAAAATTCAACATGGACTGATGTCGACCCTAAGGAACTCATGCTACAAAAAGCCATTATTGTAGATATTATAGGAGCTCACTGGCAAACATTTAGAACACAAGAGATCACGACACAACAATTAGAGTCTTTAGGATTCCATGATTTAAAATATATTTACGACTCGAAAGGCATATATCCAACTGTTATAGCTGAGAAGTAATATCTGTTACAGAATAGATCTTATGAAGACTATTTCTTAATAAGATCTACTAAAAAAATTGCTTCTTGTTGAATTCTATAAGCAACCTCATCAAGCCTTCTTTGGAAAAATCGATAAAAAGCTAAGCTAGGAATAGCAATCATAAGACCAACAGCTGTTGTAACTAATGCTGTCGCTATACCTCCAGCCATTAGATTAGGATTATTCATACCTTCCTCAGTGATGACAGAAAAAACTTGTATCATCCCTACAACAGTTCCTAATAATCCTAATAAAGGCGATACAGTTGCAATAATACCAAGCATATTTAAGTTTTGTTCTAATTTATGCATTATACGCCGCCCATGTTCCTCTACTTCCTGCAAAATAACGGGACGATCTTTTTTCATATTATGAATTGCCACACACAAGACACTACCCAAAGCTGAAGTATCCTGAATAGCTATTAATTTATCTTGAGTCAACGTTTTTTTTCGCAAATCCTGTATGATACTATCGTTTAATCCTTTCGGAACTACTTTGTTATATTGCAACTGCCATGCTCGTTCAACGATTATGGCCGTTGCTACTATAGAACAAAAAAATAATGGTACCATAACCCATCCACCAGCCATTAATAAACTTAACATATTGTTTCCCTGTAATTATTACTTAGTTTATATATTTTTAACTCTATTAACGTAAATTTTATCGTTATTAACAATAACTTTTATACCGCCATGTAAATCTGTGCGAAATATTTTGATCCCTAATTGCTTATATCTTTTAATAATATCATTATTAGGCAGATGATAAATATTATCTTTTCCTACTGAAATTAAAGCATATTTTGGTGCAACTTGCCTAATAAACTCTAAAGAAGATGAAGTTTTACTGCCATGATGAGGCACAAGTAATATATCTGATCGGATAATATTCTTATGTTTACTAATTAGCGCTTTTTCTACTTGATGTTCTATATCACCAGTTAGTAAAATACTTTTATTATCATAAGTTATTTTTAATATACACGAGCTGTTATTTTTTAAATAAATATTAGACTCAAAAGTTTTTAGAAAGCTAAATTCAACCCCATCCCATTCCCATTTAAGATCTGCATTGCAATAATAAGCATTTAGCTGATTAAATTTATTTTGATAAATAATATTTTTTTCTAAATGACTACTATAAAAATTTATTTTATTAGCAAATACAAAACCATAATTATTGCCAACGAGTACGTTTGATAGAATCTTCTCAATATTTGCACTGTGATCAGCATCCCAATGACTTATTACTATTGCGTCCAATTTAGAGCTGGATTTTTTTTTATAATTTAAAAGACTATTTGTTACTATTTTATCAGCGATAAAATTATAATGTAACTTAGGCCCGGTATCATACAATAGCTGATGGTTCTTGGTATTCACTAAGACTGCCAAGCCCTGCCCTACATCCAAAACATCTATTACTAGCTGCTCAGTATGACTCTCAATAGATATATTAGAATAGTTAAATCTATAAAAATAAAATAAGATACTCAAACTTGTTATCACTGGCCACTTTAGAAACCCTTTTGGGGTCAGAACTAAGAAAGTAATGGCAGTTAATATTACTAAACTATAGTGATCAAGATACAAATATTGACTAGAAACCAATAAATTAAGTAGCTTTATTAAATAATTCAATAAAACATCAGCTAAATATAATATCGCTTTTATTGTTGTTTCTATCGTATTAAATTGATCTGTAATAAAAAATACGAAGATAAATATGATTAAAACAAAAATTAACAATGGTAATATAATTATGCTTACTAATGGAATTGCAATCATATTTGCAAGTACACTAGCAAAAGAAAAGCTATTGAAATAATAAATTGTTATAGATAGCAATGCAAAAAATAATTTAGTACAGGATTCTAAATTAGATTTAAATACTTTGAAAATTTTGACTTTATAATAATCAATTAAGTAATAAATAGAGTAATCAACGTCAGACTTATTTAATTTATCTCTTTGTATATTATGCATATTACTTGAATCATGGGATTCATGAGATTTATGATCATACGAGTTGGTAACTATATATAATAACCAAAATGTAGCATTGAAACTAAGCCAAAAGCTGGCTGATGTAACAGCTAATGGCTCTATCATAAGAACAACTATTAAGCATATTCCAAAAATATTAAAAACTGATAATCTAAGATAATAAAATTGAGTACAAGCCAAAACACTAACACTCACCAATGCTCTTTGCGTCGGAACAGACATGCCTGAAATATAGCCATAAAATATGGTAAAAAACCAAGATGTGAGTACACTAAAATTCCTTTTATTATAATAATTGTATATTTTAATTCCCCAAATATACTGTGAAAATACCAAAATTATATAAAACACCAAAGATACATGCATACCTGAAATCGCTATTAGATGGCCTGTACCTGTAGCTGCAAATATTTGTATATGTTCAGGGGGGATATAATCACGAACACCAAAAAGTAAGGCTATAACGATACCACGAGACTCTATGCCTCGACTATATTCAAGAAACTTTTGCAATAACTTGTTTCTAAAGTTTAATTTTTTAAAAAAATTGGAGCTTTGCTTTAAACTATAAATATCTTGATAGTTCATATTTAGTGGCTTATAGGAGTAACCATGAAAAGAATCGTCATCTGTGTTATCAATAAAATTATGCAGTGAAACATGTGGTTTTAGAACAGTATTTACTTGAACAATGCTATTTTGATCTACAAATTTTTGCGCATCATTTAAAGAAATACCTGAAAGATAAAGCTTTATTGGTAACCCTGGGTTTAACTTTACGCAAGATTTGTACAAGTCATATATGTTTATATATTCTTCTAGCCTCCTACTGGGCTCCACGCATATTATATTAGACGTAACTATTAAACTGTTACTATCTTTAAATTTGAAATGATTTTCTGTAACACTATCAAGTTTTAAAGTCAACAATACGGGTTTGTAATAAATTTGGCTTAGCACCCATTGAGAGTGTTTAAGATTATAATAACTTGTGCTTGTGAGTATAAGACCGAATAAATATACAATTAAACACAATGAGTATTGCTTTTTATCGTAGAAAATAAAAACGAATATAATTAATATAGATAAGAGGTATGGATTAGGAGGTTTAGGGTAATAAAAGGCACTAACAGCACCTGTTAAAAAAAATATGCTATAGATAAATAATGTCATGCAGACATTATATAAACTTCACCTGAAATATTCTAGAGTTTATTTTTGCAGGTATTTAGATCCTATGTAAGCCTTCAGTAACCCTTCAGCCATAGTGAGTTTGTTTTCTTCCCCTTCAGGGGAAGTGGCGA
>CAZSRF010000018.1:0-44043 GCA_964609155.1 uncultured Gammaproteobacteria bacterium
GTTGAATTTAAAGGGAAACGAATGGGTAATCTGGCCCCGTTTTGGATTCGGACCCAATTATGCTGCCAATGATCTAAAATTCAATCTTGATGAAATACTAGAGTTGAACATTGCTTAGGGCAATTGTGCAGCAAGCTGCTGCACAAATCCAAAATAAATATAACTTAAGCCTGGACAGGCGTGATATTTCCGAGTAACATTATAATCTGAATACACAAAAGAATGCAAATTGAAGTATTTTAAGGATCTATCATGTCACAAGAAGTTACAATTTATAGGGCTAAAAATGGCCATATCGAGATTGATGTTAGTATCACTGATGATACAGTTTGGCTATCTTTAAATCAAATGGCTGAACTCTTTGATAGGGATAAATCAGTGATATCAAGGCATTTATCAAATGTCTTTAAAAGCAAAGAGTTAGAGAAAACATCAGTTGTTGCAAATTTTGCAACAACTGCGGAAGATGGTAAAACTTATAATGTTGATTATTACAACCTAGATGCCATTATCTCAATTGGCTATAGAGTAAATTCTAAACAAGGTACAGCCTTTAGGCAATGGGCAACCAGTATTCTTAAAGAGCATATAATTAAAGGCTACACGACAAATGAAAAACGATTAGCTGAGCAAGGCTTAAAAGAGCTTGAGCAAACAGTAAGACTATTACATAAAACATTAGTTGCACATGAACATGTTGATGATATAGGCTCAGAAACTATTCAATTGATAATTAGTTATGCCAAAACTTGGCACATACTGTTAGCTTATGACGAGGATAAGTTAAATATACCTAAAAATGGCAAACAAACAACTATACAATTAGATTATAATACTGCTATCAGCGCAATTACCTCGCTTAAGTTAGATCTTGCTACGCGTAAAGAAGCTACCCAGTTATTTGGCAATGAGCGTGATAAAGGATTAGAGAGTATCCTCAATAATATAGAGCAAACTTTTGATAGCATGCCATTATACCCAACTGCAGAAGAACGAGCTGCCCACCTGCTCTACTTTATTATAAAAGATCATCCGTTTACTGATGGCAATAAGCGCATATCATGCTTAATTTTTCTTTTGTATTTAAAATTACAAAATATATCCATAAAATTTAACCAAAATGGTCTCGTGGCGCTTGCCCTATTAATAGCGGAAAGTGATCCTAAGCAAAAGGATATCATGGTTAAACTCACAGTAAATTTATTACTAGATTAGATTAAATCACATGGCAGAAAATACTCAAGATATAGAATTTATAGCGCCACTATTTACTCTATCAGATATGTCTAGTGATATGGGTAAAGTTATATTAGAATTTACTAGTGATGATTATAATAAAAAACTTGGATCAGCATTAATAGATGCTAATAATGACAGCGACGCTATAGCTACTTTTTTAAATGAATATAAAGACTCTGCTGATACACTTAGATCTTATTCTAAAGAAATTGAGCGTTTATTACTTTGGTGTATTTATGTTGCCAAAGTCAATATATCAAGCTTACGGCGAAATCATTTTGTTGATTACCAGGAATTCTTAAAATCCCCTATCCCTAAAAAACAATGGTGCGGCCCAGCTATAAGCAGGATTACAAAAGATGGGGAAATTAATAAAAGTTGGCGACCATTTGTACGTGGATTAGGATCTGGTTCTATAAATAAAGCACTAACTATACTAGATTCATTTTTTAATTATTTAGTCCAAACTAATTATTTAACTGGTAACCCATTAGCTGTAGATAAAAGACGTAAAAAGCGCAATAAATCAAAGCCGCAAATTATAGATCGATATCTTGAGTTAGATGAAATTCATGCGGTATTAGATGCCTTATCTAATCATAACATAAATGATGAACAACAAAGATTTCAGGTATTAAGAGCCAGATATATTATATTACTACTTTTTTTCACTGGTCTTCGCATAGCAGAGGCGGCCAATCATCGTATGGGTAATTTTATACAACGTGAAGGCAACTGGTTCCTAAGAGTAACCGGAAAAGGTAAAAAAATACGTGAAGTACCTATACCAGATGACTTATTAGATATTTTGGCTAAATTTAGAATTGAGATTGGACTATCGTCACCATGGCCAAAATTTAGAGAAAAAACACCTTTAATACCAATGCAAAATTTAACACAATCTATAACTACTCGCCGTATTGATCAGATTATAAAATGGGCTTTTAATCTAGGCGCTAATATATTAGAACCTGATGAGCCAAGAAAAGCATCAAAATTAAGAGCCTCTTCAGCACATTGGCTTCGTCATAGCTATGTCACCTATCTTTTAGATTCAGGGGCACCACTTAAAGTAGCTCAAGAAAATGCTGGCCATAGCAATGTAGGTACAACTATGCATTATCGCCATGTTGCCCAAACGGATAGACATGAAGCTACAAGATCTTTATCCTTAACAAAATCAGAATCCAAGAAAAACTTAGATGGTTAGACGTTTAACATAAGGTCATATTCCGCCCTATATTCCCTGGAACCCCATCAACAAATATGATCGACCAATTGCCCATGTACGTGATGATGCTGGTCATGCTTCTATAGCTACAACGGATAGGTATAATGATATAACATTATTAGAGCGGCATAATTCTGCTAGGAAAAGTAGGATAGAATCCTGACGGGCTGTTCAACCTGTAAGTTAGTATAGTAAGTTGGTGATTGTTTCTAAACAAGGTTCCATGGAATATACGGTGAAATATGACCTTATGTTGATTGTCTAACAATTGGTCATTACATTAAATGTATTTTTTTTCAAAGATATTGATTTCTACTAAATATCGAAAAAATGATCATGCATGCACTATGCTCTTACTGAATTTATCAACCCAATTAGAAGCATCGTTTTTTATTTCCTCGATCATTTTTTTGCTAATATCATCATCCGAGCTAATAGTAGACAAAATAGCTCTCAATAGCATTACTGATTGGGTGGTGTGAGCAAGAAGGTGATGTTCAGATTTTCTAAGTTCTATTGCATCTAAGCCCCTCTCTAGTAAATGTCTCGCAAAATCTGAATTACTTCGAAATCCCTTTTCAGAGGCCTTATCTTGTAAGCGCTGTTTATCTTCTGATGATAATCTTATGGTTAATATTTCTTTCATATTTATCTCCTTTAAATTTGCAGATCAATTTCTTTTCTTTTGTTCATAATAGTAGAAACTTTATTGTCCATGTTAACACTAATTTTATAACTAATATTAGTGTTAATATCATTATTAATGTTCTTTAGACAGCTATCACCAAATGTAATTTTCTCTTTAAAGTCATTGCTAAGATCCTTCAAGTTTATGGCATTATTAATAACATTATTTACAAGCGTATGGCCATATTTAGAGGATTTTAAGAGATCATTATAATCCTCCTTGATTTTGTGCGGCTGTGTGAACCAAACATGGTTCGACACGGATTGTATGTTATTCGCAGCGTTGATTATATTGGGCATATCGTTGATATTTTTACCATCGTTATCTAAAGCCAAAATTATATTATTAAAGCCTGTCATTTGAGATGATGGTATATTAATGAAATTGGATTTTCCAAGACAGGCAAATACAGCGTTTGAACTATCAGACTTGGCAATACTTAAAGCATCCTCTGGGCCTTCACAAATAATAGCGGTGGCCTTGTCATTACCATTATTGCTTGCACAAAATAAAGCGCCCTTTAGTACCCCGAAAGTTTGTTTTTTTATATCGACCTCAGCTTTCTGCGCATTTTTTTGATTTAGATATATCGCTTGCACAGCTTGTACTTTATTGTCTTTATCTCTGGCGATGATAAGCAAGGCGGGATTTGATGAATTATTTAATTTAGTATAGATGCCGGGATGAAACTTTACATCCTCTGGCCACTTTGTAAGATTTATGCCACGAGTATTAACTAAATATTTTTCAGCCATGGTGCCTTTAATGTTGATGGCTTCATTTGCTAACTTTTGTGCATAATGAATTTGTTTTTGTTGATGCTCATTAATTTCATTATTTTTTGTCTTACTATGTGTAGTAGAAACTTTATGGTTATTACCAATATCCATACTAGATATATGATTTGTTAATTTAGCAGCATATTCCAAGGTTTCTTTAAAATTTAATTGTAATTTTCGTTGAATTAAAGTTAACAAATTCCCCTTGTCGCCAGTATCAAAATCTTTAAAAGTACCTTGATATTTACCGCTAATGGTAACTGCTAAAGAACCTTTGTTGCTACCAAAATGTAAATTAACACCAGTTTTCTTAAGAGGTTTGCCTAGTATATTAATAGCAATTTTTTCTGCATCTAGGCTAAGAGCAGCAGACAACTCACTAGCATTATATTTGTTAATTGTCTTAGGATTGTTGTTCTCTATTTGGGAGACTGTTTTTATGTGAATATTTTTATCATTGACTGTTATTGATTGCTTGTTATCTTTAATCTTAACTTTATGGCGATCTTTATAGCCTAGTGATTCAAGAGCACTTGTTTTTATACCACTTGTGATTTCAAGACGCTTAGCAAATCTAGCTATATCATCAGTCACAATAAGCCCATAATCAGTGGCTCTAGTCAATGCTACTAAAAATGTAGGTTTTGATGCTAATTTAACCTGACCACTGTCCATTAATATCCAGACATATATAGCAGTTTTTCCTTGCTCAGTATAAGCAGTTCCAGCGTATGCATGGTCCCAATGCTGATCTGCACGGTTATTAAAATTGATTTCTTGTGTATTGCCATTTTGATCTTCAACTGTAACAAATCCCCCATTAGCATCAATGACTTTAGCTTCTGCCATGTTAATTCTAGACTTTGTTTTATCGGTAATTCTCCATCTAATAGTATCACCTGTGGCAATATTCCTATCTTCTTGGTTGAAAATAGTAACTTTCCAGGCGTTATCACCTTTAAATTGGTTAAGTCTCAAGACAAATTCTGAATTTTTATCATTTTTTAAGATAAGATAATTATTTTTATAATCAATATCAGTAATGGATAAATAATCATTTTTACTAATGTTGGCATCCGTAATATTGCTATTAAATTTAATTACTTGATCGACGTTATAATTAATAGCTTCAGATCGTTTGTGTTTTGACAGATTACTATTAACTAATATTTTTGTATTAAATTCTTTTTGCGACAGCTCGCCTATACGTTGTAGTTCTTTCCTGTATAAAACATTAAATAGATTGCGTTCATTATTGGCTGGAGTAACAATACGGGTGTTGTTACGATCTGCCTGAGTTCTTTGCAGCAATTTATCAATCATGAAATTAATACGCGCAAAGACCAGTTCATCTTTATTATCTAAGTTTAATTCGGGATTGCTTTCTTTAAGCGATTTATGATCATAAGCTAAGCCATTTTTTTTCATAGTTGATAAAACAGCTTTGAAATCTCCTGCATAGGTTTTTTTTACCAAGTCTAGATATTCTGGACTGTTTTTTTGTCTGATAATATCTTTAACATGAGTGGTTTCAATACCTATTTTTTGTAAAAACCAAAACATCTTGCCTTGTTCTATAGCTGGTAATTGTGCCACATCACCTACAAACGCTAATCTAGTATTGGTATTTTTAGTAAGTAGTAAAAGATTAGAAAGCTTTTCAGTAGAGGCCATTGAGCTTTCATCTAGGATAACCAGAGTTTTCTGATCTCGATTAATGGTTTTGTCTCTATGAGACTTAACTAATTGGGCTAAATATGAATCTAATGTACAAGATTCAATTCCTCTTTCTTTAAGTTCATTAGTGGCTGCATTAGTAGGCGCAAGACCGATCATTTTAATGCCCTTGTTATCTGCCAGTGGTTTTATGGCAGATAACATAGTTGTTTTACCGACCCCGGCCAAGCCATTAACTAAAATTAACCCATTATCGGTAGTAGTAATTTTTTCGACTGCCGATTTTTGACTGGCACTTAATTTAGTATTATTTTGTTGCCATGCTGTTAAATATGGCTTGACTTCATTTATATTAGAAAATTTATAAGTATTATTGATGGTATTTTTGGCAAGAGTTAGAACTTTAGTTTCCAGTTTTACTGCTCGTGGCGTGGTATACGCTAAATCCCCATGCAAACTAGTTTGATATAATTTATTTTTATTTAATGCTTTTTCAATTGCAATATCAAGCCTACTAATATCTATAACATGATTAAATTTACTTGCGCTCTCAGCCATTTTAGATTCTAAATTATGCCTAGTAAATACCGCTTCTTGTTCAGAAATATTATCAATACAATCTTTAAGTAATGTATAAGTGAAGTTTTTAGCATTTATTTTTTGATTGGTCAGTGTTTTATGATATTTTGATGACAAGCTTTTATCAGATCCACTAATTGTGGACAACTTAGATATAGCTGCATCAATGTCACTTATTGGTTCTCTTGTAACATTAGCAACAGAATTATTGACTTTGCTAAGTATCATTTCAACTATTGGTTTAGTATCACCGCTGTGCTTTTTTAAGGTTTCTAAATATGATGCTTTATTATCCGTATAGATTTTAATGCGGTCTTTAGTCTGTGCTACGACCTTGTAAAATTGCTTGACATTGGTTTGACGTCTAAAAGCCAGCTGTTCTGCCAATATTACGTCTGGTTTATCGCTGTAGCTTTGGGCCGCAGTTTTTGCGTAGCTTAAGTTAAGATGAGCTAATATGTTGCTGTCTCTTTTAAGCCTGTGCTGTTTCCCAGATGATGTTATTAATTCTATTTTATCATCAGTAACTTTTCCAATTTTAAGATCTTGTCCTTTGAATAATTTATGTTCTTTAAAATCTTGTTGTAAAAATACCTTATCGTGTTCATAAAGTTGCATTTTAGAAATTTCATAAGTTTTAACTACTCCTTCCCTGCCGCCAGCTACTTTATTGGGATCCCACTTGATTATTTTATCCCCAGACTCTAATGAAATAACGTTATTAAGTTTATCAATAGTAGCAATTTTGTAATATAGATCTTTTTTAACATCTAAACTTACATAATCTTTACTAAAAGCAACTAAATCCCCAGCTCGATATTGGCCAGCAAGTTTAGTTTGTGCGGTCGTTAAAAATCTTTGGTTATAACTTATTGTATTGAAATCATTTCCTAGTAAATTTTTGGCCTTTAATTCTTGTTGCACGATGACATTTATTTTATTGGCTGAGTCTTTGCTTTGGGTGACTATTTGTATTTTTTGATTAGATGCATTTAACTTATATTCAAGATAATCTGTGACTATATCTTGGTGACGTAGTCTGTCATCTGGTTCTGCCTTAATAGCAACATCATTTGGCATTATCGATTTTACTTCTGTGGTGAGTTTCGCTATGTTCATGCCAGCATTTTTTAATAGCTGCATAGCATTGCCCGGCTGAAAATTCTCTGGCTGTCTACTATCATAAAGATGAATGATCCTTGCTTTATTATCGGCAGCTATTCGGATAAGTTCCGCATGTTGTTTAGTGTTTAATCTGTGGCTACCATCAATAATTAGAACTTCACCATCCTGGTTAATTTTGCCGTGATTTTTATTTTCTTTAATTTCAATTGATTTTAGATACGACGCGACAGTTTTTGCATGAATATTTTTGGCATCACATAAGTCTTGAGCTTCATTTTTAGATACTGTTAGAACAATAGGGTTATACCAAGACTTACTTGCCATTTTGCTTAAGATAGCAATTAGTTTGCTTTTATCAGAATTATCATAGCCATCAATAGCATTTACTCTATCATTTGAACGCAATGCGCCAGCAAGAGCATCTTTTTGTTCTTTATTTAAATCAGGCGCATATTTTTTCTGCCATTTATTAAACTTATTATCTGATTTAACAATGCTTCTATCTGAATTTAAACTTTCAGTAAAATTTACTAAAATGCGTTTCTCAATGTCTATATTTTTATTGCTAACATATGCTATGTCGCCATTTGTTTTTTCAAGAATATTAATTACACCAAGCTCTTTGGCTTTATCAATGGCAGCAAGCAAACTCGTTGCGCTGGCCTTGGCAAAGCTATGCTGCATCGCGCAGGCTAATAACTTTGCTGTAGAAAAACTTGGTGCAATTTCACTAAGATGATTAATAGCGTAAGCAACAGCTATTTTAGCCTGCTCTTGTTCATTAGATAAATCATCGATTTTATTAATACTGTTTTGTTTAAGACTTTCTATAGTTATCTTGTCCTGAAATTTAGCCAGTCTCGCATTAATACCAGCAGCAATTTCATCACGACTTAGATTAGATTTAGCAACCCTTGTTCTTAAATTAGATACTGCTGCAGCTTTGCCGCCATTGCTACCTGTTAATTCCATATCATTTAAAATTTGTTCACGACGCGTAGAAAACTCAGCGATCTTTTCTTTAGATACATGCTTTAGCTCCCAAAATGTATCACCAGTTCTTTCAATTGCAAAACCGGCATTCACAGCTAAATATGCTTGATACATACGCTGAATAGCACCATAGTCTTTTTTTCTAGTATTGGTTCGCTCAAAAAACCCTTCACTATATTGATGCTGCATTTTCTTAGGATCATCTGATTTAAGAGCCCGCCATGTACCATCAGATCGCTGCGTCATGTTTTTTACTACAGTATGAATATGATCTTGCGGATCTAATTCACGGGATAAACGATGAAAATGTAAACTAGCAATTATATTGCCCGTTTTTTCCATGTGTTGCTCTTTATTTTTATATATATTGGCCATTGCACAATCACGTTCAATTAAATCTAAAGTATATTTAACAGATTGTTCAAAGATCTTATCAAAAATGGAATCTTTGGTTTCATAGTTAGCAATCGACCACGATTTAGGCGCAGAAAAAGTTAAATCAAAGCCTGAGCGATGCTTGATGGTACCATTTTTCATAAGACCTATCTGCTCGCCATTTGGTAACTTGCCTGTTAGTAATTCCAGAAACTCTTTTTTGTCAACTGTTCCTTTTAGGCCAAGTGATTCCGCACCTTTACCATACCATTCAGATGGGCGCTCATAAAGTTCACCTTCTTTGGAATAATAATCATCTTTATTAAAAAAATAGTGTGATGCTTGTGTTGCGCTGCCTATAGCTTTAGTCGATAACATTAAATTGCCTCAACTTCTGATAGATTATCTAGTGCTACTTTAGTATTTAATTTTTCATTTTTTACTGATTGCCTTATTTTTACCTTGCCTGCTTTGTTTTTATACTCAGGTGCATTAAGCGGGTTGTTAATATAAGTTTCTTCCAGCTCACAGATATCTTTAAAAATATCTTCATTAATCACTGCTGGTTCATAGCCATTAATTAGGCTATTTGATTTAAAAATTTCGAATTTTACCTTGGTAATTGGGAAATTACCTGGAACACGCAAAAATGCCTCTAAATCTTCTAGTTTCTGGATATCTGTATATGGTACTGCTGGTTTACGAACCTTGTGTTTACTTAATGATATACCATCCCTAATAGTATTAGCGCCATAAGAAATATTCTCACTCATTTCTTCTATTTCAGACTCACCTAATTCTTTTGATACCCACAAAGCAGTTTCAGCACGTGGTGTTCGAAAATATAACGAAGTATTAAATTGGTCTAGAATCCCACGAGCCCCATCTTGACCATACAAATCACAAATGCCAGCATAACTTGTAGTACCTAGAACAAAGCACCCACCAAATTTTCGAACCTCATTAACACCCTCAAATAAACACGGCAATCGATGTAAACTATGTGCCTCATCTAAGATTAACCATACTCGACGTTGTCTGTCTGGAGTAAGTGACATGGTGGCATTTATAGCGATATCTAACCACATTGATATCAGTGGTCTTAGAGTGGGATGTTTATCGGCTAATGATGTAATAAATATGCCTTGCGACTTCGGATCAGATACCCAATTTCTAATTGAGATTATTTCATTATTTTCTTGTAAGTACTTAATTGATTTTAAATAAGTAGCTAATACTGATTTAATAGATATAGCAGTTTTTTCAATTTTTTCTGAAACTAAAGTTGCAGCTTCAGTATTTGCCAAAAACTCCTCCATTTTTTCTAAATCAGCAGTTAATAAATTGCGTAGTAATTTTATATTAGATTTTTCTGGATCATTACGCATCTGAAATACCGTAGCTGTAAATATTGTTCTAGCTGCATTAACCCAAAAAGGATCTTGACTTCCTTTTGGCATAGGCATCAGAGCCTCTGCAATACTATCTAGATCAGCTGAGTCTCTAGTATCTGCCCAAACATTCCAGGATTTTGAACGCTTGTCAAAAGGGTTTAAAATAATATGTCTATTTTCATCATAAAACGTCGCCGCCAAATCACAACTCTTATCTAGTACTATAAACTTATCTCCACGCGCAATAATCCTCGCCATTAATTCCTTAATACATGTAGACTTACCAGAACCAGTTGAACCATGCAGAAAAATATGTTTTGACTCGCTTTCTTTAATTAATGGCGCTCCACCAATAATTAAATCAGATTGTAGTTTTTGTTTTTTTACTAGTCTCTTATATGTTTTAATTGGAACCAAATTGTGACTATTTAATAGTTTATCATCAGTTATACTTTTACCTTTTTTTCTTATAAAATAACCAGCTAACGATGCAATTAAAACATAACAAAACAAACTAATTTTAAATCCCATCACTGCATTAGAATATACTTGATCCACCGTTTGCCTAACATTGCGCGATTTTAAAATATCTTGCGATAAAGCTTCATATTTTATACCGCTTGGTGTCATATGTTCCTGCTTAGATTGTTCATTTATGTTGATAACTATTTTTGCCCAACACCAAGATTTAAATACATATTGTTCATAATCAGAGTTGGTTTTGTAATACCAACATATGTTAAATAGAACAAAAATAACTAGACTAATCATGAGAACGACATTGATAATCTGGGAGAACATTCTTATATTATGTAATGTTACCTGCCCGCCCCTAATAAAATACTTTGTTTTGGTCTCATTCATGTATTAATCCCTATGATCGCATTGTTGATTATCTACAATCTTTTGCAGTAATATCTTAATTTCATTAAGTTGCTTTTGCTTAGCAATGTCCGTGACGACATCATATATCATAGGGCTTACAGATTTTAATTTTATATTAGCATCAAAAGTTCCATATGATTTAATTGCGTTTTTTTCTTGCTTAATTAAATGATCTGAATCTGCAAATAATGATCCTGATAAAACCAATGATATTAACAATAGAATTTTTCTATTCATTTTATTATCTCCTTTATATTAACCAAATATCCCAGCAATAGTCTGAGCAAGCCCTTCGGTTAATTCAGGCTCAGCAGTTGTGAAATCTAGATTAACTTTATTAGCACTGCTAACCACTCTGGTTTGATAGCGCTTCCAGTTAGTAGTTTCATTTGATCTAATTTGTTTATTTCCGCTTGTACCTTGGGCTAAATTAGAATTGGTAATTTCAGAAATCTTAGCGCTACTTTTTTCAGAAATTTGTAAATCAGTTATTACGTTGTATGTTACATTTTTAATCATTGAATCAGCCACCATTCCTATAGCAGCTCCAGCAAGACCTCCAGTCAGTGGAGACATTTTATTATTAGAATATAGTCCAGCAACTGTTCCAACCGCTCCACCTTCAATTGCTGCACCATAACCACCAAATAAAGCTTGGTTTAGATCCTCTGGTTTAGCCTCGCCAACTTTTAATACATTAGCTTGAAGCAAATAATGAGCTTTGGCAGGGTCATTAGTAATCTTATAACCTGAGTTTGCTAGTTTTAAAGCTATCTTGTCTTTGAGATTAAATGATGGTTTATCAGATGTATTTCTAATTTGTAGTAATACCGTTTTTTGATTGGGTGGCACAGGATCTAAAAATATTGTAGATGACATTTTTGATTCAGTTTTAAGACTGGAATGTTCCATTAAATTTTTCGAGGCAGTACATCCGCCTAGCAAACTTAGTGAAAAACCAGCTATAATTAGCGTATGACAAGTTTTATTTAACATAGTATTTCCTTATAAGGGGTATTGTTTATGGTTATTGATGAGTTGAACAACGAGGCTAAAAAGATCAGAAAGAGGATTTCCACCCTGACTTGCATCATATATTTTTCTAGTATTTTATTATTAACAATAATTATTGGTGTACCAGAAATTGTCTTCATAGCTTCCGCCTTTACAGGAGTCTTTACTTGCGGAATCTCTTCTTTGCTGATGTCTAGCTCATTGATAAAATACAAAGATGCAATTTTAGAAGGAGTTATTTTTGAAAATACTATTACTAAAAATGGTATTATCATCTTCCTTGTGTTATTACTTTCCACAGTCGGATTCAGCTTTATCGTTGCTAAAGAACTAGCACTTAGCTCTTTAATTTTTCCTCTTGTCTCAGGTTCAATAATGGGACTGGTTCTATTAATAGTAAACTCAGCTCGTGATACATCTTTAAGCTCTGGAGACACTAATGACAACCATGCTGAATACCGATTTTCAGATCCTATAGCAATGTACACACCTAGCGATTGGAGGTATAGCGATCCGAAATCTCCCGGAAACCCAATATATCCTAATAATTGATTATTTTTTAACATATAACATTATTTGTCCTCAGTTAATAAATCTAGATTTTTAAGGTTTTTGGATAGATTAGTGTCACCTTTAATTTCAACACTTGGTTTTACATAAGTATCGACCTCATCTTTTCTAAGCTTACCAAAATCAAATATTTTCTCTTTTATAGTCCCAATCTCTTCATCTGAATTTGAAATGATGTTTTTTACTTCATTTTTGATGGATTCATCAATAGTCTGTTTATATATGTTTTTTGCTGCTGGAGTTGCATTTAAAATACTCTTATTAGCTTTATAAGAAGTATTGGTATTATTCATATCGGTTACGGAATTTTTATATTTACCCCACTGTTCATCAACATCCGCCTTGTTTATATGTTCTGCTTTCCACAAGCTTAAACTAGATTCAACTTTATTCATGACAAATTGCTCAGCGTAGCTATTACGCAGTTTATCATTGGTTCTTAATAAAGCTTCGGCTTGGTTGATACCCATTGAACCTTTACCAGAATATAGCGGTTGACTTGCCACGTACTCTAAAAACTCTTGATTAGCATTATGGTTAATAGTACCTGAATGCTCATTATTATAAGTTGCAATTTCTCTATAACTTTGAGACTCCTGAAGATGGGCGCTGTAATTCTTGCTAGACTGTATGGCATTATCAAGGCTAGTGCTCATATTTTCAGCTAAATTTGCACCATTTCGAAGATCGGATCTGTAACTATTTTCTTCAATACCTTTAATTGCTTTATCAAAAGTTGCTGTCAAATTATTATTAGTTAAGAACTCTTGAGCTTTAGAGTAATTTTCTGCATCCTGAGACGTCCAAACTCTATCGTAATCAACTTTACCACCAACTGTTCCTTGAACATTAACATTTGCACCAGTAAACTTATTTCCAATCCAGCCAGCAATATTATCTTTAGAATTCCAACCTAAGGTCCCGGATATATTTCCATAAGCCCCTACCAAAAATTTACCAGCATCTTGTTTTGACATATTATTGTCATTAGCAAATTTATCTATTGCAACCGCGTATTCTGCAGCTGCTTGTGAATAACCACCAGACGTATTCTTACTAAAGCTTTCTCCAGTTGTTGTACCTAAATTAATCTGATGCCCGATTTCATAAAGATAGCGTGTCATCGAATTCATATTTTCGCTATAAGATACCTGATCATTTTTTGTTACATTTAATGATTTATCTGCTTGTTCTGTAGCGCCAGCACTTGTTCTAGATGCTAGATTAATACCAGTGTTTAATCGAGATATGCCAGACTCCATGTTAACAATTCCACTCCCTACAACAGTTTGTGTAACTTGCGAACCACTAGGGAGAACCGAAGACATCATTCCGCTACTATAATTTACATCACTGTTGTGTTTAAATGCGCTTGTATTAGCCATCGAATGATTATTAAAATTAGTGTTCCCCAAGCTATAACTACCCGTTACTGCTTCCCCGCTTGCTGCCATAGCATAGGATTGCGTAGAGTTTCCAACTAGCTGCGACATTTGGGTAAACACTGAGCCTAAACCTTGTTTTGCTAAATTCATCATCCCCCAAGCAATATAAGGCACTAGAATAGTAAAATAGCCAAAGAGTGATGCCATATCATACTGAGTTTGCGTCAAAGCACTTGAGTCATAAAAAGATAAGCCGCTACCATAGCTTTTCATTTTAATCACCCAGGTAAAACCAAAGTTTAGGATAGCGTAAACAACCGGCCAAGAGCCTACCCATACCATGGTCATCAAATAGTTAAAAAACACTTTCTCACCATTGGTAAATAATGAATACAAAACAACTAAAATAAATAAAGCATAAATCATGGTCTCTGTAGCCCCTGCCATTGCAGGTAACCACCTGGCCATCATCAGTCCAGTGGTATTATTCGCAAAAGCTTTTTGAGCGCTTGCCCTTGTTACAGCGTAAGAATACATACCAAGCTCTGGATTATTTAAAGCAGCATCCTGTATAGCATTTATCATGATGTTTTGCTTTAGGATTTCAACACCATCTTTTGATAGCCCTGTTAAGTAGTCATAACCAGATGCAACGCTTAGCAAGAAAGTATCTTTCAATGCTTTGTTGTTGCTAGGCTCTTTAAAGTCGTGGGTGGGAAAGATAAGTTTAGCGTATTTGTCTATGGCATTTTCTGCTGAACTATCAAATCTTGACTGTAGCTCTTTAACGCCTTCTCGGCATATAACCACCTTGTTATCAAGCATAAAAGAACGATTAGCAGATGCATTATTTGTAACTAGCCCCCATATATCATCCGTACGCAGTAGTTGTTCCAGTGTATAGGCGCCTAGATATATATCATAAAAAACACACTGCTCAAGGTAGCTATTAAGAGATTTTTTAAATTCTGAATCTATTATTTTAACCTGGCTTGCATTTCGAACAACATGGGAGGCAAATAGATAGCCAGTTTTACTATAAGAGATATCGTCTTTTTGATGGAACGCTGTTTCAACTAGCCTTGTTAAACCAAAAAAAGTGCCGCTTACTAGATGTGCTGGTAGTGCAAGGCCTATAGGAACATTATCGACAACAAAGTCATTTCTAGAGATATCATCTTTTATATGAACGGTGACTTTTGGCATAATCAGTAGTGTTGTCACAAAAATATATAAAATAGTACTTTTAACTAAAACAGCAACGTTTTTATTGATAACATAGCTACAAGCAGCAGCAAATGACGCTGCAAGAAACATCCCCTTTAGTGCTGTATCAAACCCGACGTTATTAACGGTCGCTGCCACAGCATTTAATACTTCTGCAGTAAACTCTGCCATCCCATAGCTATATATCATTATCTGGCTCATAACTGTCCTTAAATATTATCTGCCCATGTTAAGGCATCTTTAAAAGGTGCTTGGAGTTGCTGCGCTAACCTTTGCTCAATCATAATAGTTTGCTCTATCATTTGGGTGGTTAAAGCTCGCTGCTCATAAGTATCTAATTTGCGATTTCTAACATTTTGTTTGGCTGCTTCTATATTGGTTATAAACTCTTTAAACTCAGCCTCTGGTAATTGTAATGTTCTTGCTTTATTCAAAACCTCTTGTAAAGATTCTTCTAGATATAAATACAGCATATCTGTGGCTATAATTTCACTATAAGTAGTTACATCAAGAGTCGATAGCCCCCTTGAAAAAGCACTCTGGACGTTAAGCATTTTGTAAACTGGCAGAGTTGTCGACTGAATAAATCGTTTTTCAGACTCATCAAGTGGCGTATGAATAGAACGAATTTTGCCAACTATAGAGTTTAGCTTCATTTTAACCATCTCAATAAACGCTTTTTCTTTAGGAATAGTGATTTCTTTATTGGTTGATGGGTTTAAACAACCGTTTTCATCATCTGTGTCACAACCGTAGACTTTAATTTTGCCTCCATGCATCAGTGTATTGATAAAGTCTTGACTCACTGCAAGTGATGGATAATGTTTTTTATTAGCACCAGTTGCATTTTCAGCCTTATGATTATAAATAATAGTGCCAGACATGCTCATCATAAGCTCTGATAATTCATTATCATCTTTAAATAACGGGTTAGTTTTAATCGCCTTCCAAGCAAAGTTCATGCTACCCATCAGTGTATTTTCATAACCAGGCTCAGACTTTAATCGATTAAAGGCTTTTTGCCTGCCTGATAGGGTTTTACATTCCATTCTAGCTTCTGCATAGTCGGAAAAGATACCTGTATGCGTGTTAACAACAGACTGACAAACATTACGTTGCGCTTCATCAGTCTTGGGAAATACAGAGCCAACCAACCCCACAGCTGTCTCACAAGAATTAATACTGCGATTGGTAAAATCTGTTACTTTACGTGATAAATCTTTCATTGTATTAGAGATAAGCGGGCTTACAGTTTCAAGAGCAA
Source organism: uncultured Gammaproteobacteria bacterium (assembly GCA_964609155.1). Taxonomy (GTDB): domain Bacteria; phylum Pseudomonadota; class Gammaproteobacteria; order JAGOUU01; family JAGOUU01; genus JAGOUU01. Next base: position 16,426 of record CAZSRF010000018.1, read on the forward strand.
GATTAAAACCGTAAGAGACGTTATCTGACATAATATTTTGCGCAAGTTTTTTTGCCTCGCTATTCGTAATAAAAGAAAAACCTCCTGCGTACATATCAATACCACCACAACCAGCGCTCACTTTAGGTAAATTTAAATAAGCCACCTGCTGATTACGGATAGCGCTTCTGGCATATAAACTGCCGCCAGCATAATGACCCGCTGACTGGCTACTATAAGCCCCTGTCACATTTGATTTAAAATCCATTGAGTCAAATGCTTTTTGTAAATCGTTCTGGATGCTTGCAAAGCTAGTACTGCTTAAAAACATAAGTAAAATACAAGTCCTTTTCATCTATGCTCCCTTATATTTCAAATCCAAGTCTGGCTATATTATTCAACAATTGGCTGCTACTAACATACCCTTGACTTACCACATAAGACTCATCGGAATTGTTTTTTAGTAGCAGCACTGTAGGGAATACCTTAATATTAAGTATCTGAGCGATATCAGGTATATAATCTGCATCTTCAAATCCTGTTATAACTCCACCATCTGCAGTTGCTGAAGTCACTTCAATATTATTGCTATCAGCAAATATACGTAAAATAGGGGCAAACTGATGACAATATTTACAACTACTTGAATACACAAAAAATAGCTTATAGTTTTTTGCCTCTGACTTTTGATTTTTGGTTTTATATTCTCTGTTTATTTTCTCGTCTATATTCCTATCTATACTCTGAGTCCATTTATCTAAATCTAACCCATAGTACAGCCCTGAGTTTGTCATAAGAATGATACAGATGATAAAATTAGCTAAATAATAGGCTTTGGGTTTATTCATAGTAATCCTCTTATTAATTTATCTATTTGCACTTCTATTTCACTCTCGCTAGCTACACCAAAGGCAAGTGGCTGGGTTTCTTTGTTTTGCACATTAAGTGCAATAAGAGCTGGCGTAACTGTAATCCCTAGCTGCTTTGCACGCCCATTATCAGCTGATGGATTTTGAAAATATTGATTGGGTGTTTTATCTATAGCAACAGCAATTACTGCAACATTATTGCTAGAGGCAAATTCACGCACTATTTTGCTTTGGAAAGTATCAAGTGATCTCTTGCCTTCATAGAAAAATAACAGCCCATATAGTTTGCTAAATTTTTCTAATGAACTATTAATAGTATTTTTATTCTCTTTTTCTATAATTTGCTTAGCATAGTTATTGGTCGGATTGAGCGCTGTAAAATTAAGCTCTGGATGGGTAAGCAGAGCTTTTTGCCAACCTACACTAAACTTAGATGCCATATTAACAACTTTATTTTGTGCCTTTATGTAGTTACTCACATTTTCAACTGTCGGCTCTATTAGCGCTTTGGATTTCAGCTCTTCTACTTCTGTAGATATTTCTTTTAAAACTTGTGTATGGGAAATACTGGGCTTTAATATTTCTTTAGTGTTTTTAGGTTGTGTTTTAACAAGATCTAATACCACCTCATCTTTACCCCAATACCAGCCATTGGCAAAAGAGCTGTCTTCAAGTGCATAGCTTTTTTGAATAATCAATAAAATAAATATTGTTGTGGCAAAATACTTAAGCATTGCCCACCTTCTTGTCAGTGTAATAAGCATTAATCTTATCAAGTAATTTCTTGCTATCTCCCAGGCTCTCGCCCTTATGATTTGCTATAGCATCTACAAAAGCATCGTTTAGATTTATTTTATCTATATTTATTTTGGCTAACTGATTAGGGCTTATGCCGCTACAATCAGGGTATTTACCTGCACCAAATGTTAGACCAAGCTGGCCGTGCCTGCCCTGCTCTTGAATAATTTTGGCGATTTTTGAATCAAACACACAGTAAATCTCATCTGTGCGTTCAGAATCTTTATGGTGGTATTTATTAACAAAGATGGCTCTATTATCTTGTTTACTCAAGCCCAAAGCTTTTTCTTCATCTGAGCATTTAACTAATTCTAAATCTTGCCCCCAGCCCTTGTTTTTGCAGCAATCACTAAAGCCATACGATGACTTTCGGCAACTCATTATTTGGCCTGGGAAAATAAAGCGAGTATCTTCAGTAAAGCTTGTCGGTGTGTTTTTAATTGCTTGACTAATGACCGATAATTTCTCTGCTGAATCACTAAAGTTTGACTCTGCAGGACTCGCTTTATCAACACACTTACCATCTAAACAAAGAATCTTATTGTTATCGCCACAAACGATATTAGTGTTATCATCGCATTTTTTGGTAAAACATCTGTAGCTATTTCTCTGCTCAATACAAATCCCTGAGTTAAATTTAGTGCACTCTGTGCCAATCTTTAAACACTGTCTTGCATCTAAACTGCTGCAGTTATTAAAAGCATTCGATACTCCGCAGCCATAAGATGACTCATAACGCCAGCAGTCGCGAGTTACCTCCACACCATTGATAACTTTACTTGCGCTCGGCTCTACACAAACATTTTTAGTTTCCGTGCAAAGCCCTAGATCAACTCTTTTGTTAATTTCAGCACAATCAGAAGCAAAGCTATCTGTTACTACGGGGCTGTCCTGCGATTCCATATAAACCGTAACCACAACGCCGCGCAAAGCATATTTATATTTGTGATAGTTTCCACCCTGTCCAATATGTATATCAACAACAGGATTATTACAATCCCCTAATTGATAAGCACCAATGGAAACATCCGCTGTATGGCTGCCTGGATAATGTGCTGTAGACAGAACCTTAAAGTTAAAATTATTACATGAGATATCATTTACATGAACATCTTGATTAATAAGCTGAACTCCGCCATCATTATAAATTAATGTCTGGGTTTTGAGATTATATTGATACCTACCACCATATTTTGCATTTGTCGTTAATTGTACTTTAATTGTCTTATTGACTTTATTTGGTATAACTACATTAACATTACGGGCCTTTGAGCATTGATATGTGCGCGCTGCAGGGGTTGCTGTACAATACTCAATTTTATCACTAAGCTTTGATTGACAATTTTTAACTGCCTTACAATCTATATACTCATTTGAGATACCTGTCACAATACTATCAGCATTTGTAATTACTAAATTACTTTTAGCAAAGCTATTCTCATGAATCCCTACGTCGGGACGTTGATTAAAGTTATTTCGAATTACTGTAGATGTTTCATCACTATAAGCCTTATGCAATGATTGTTCTTTAATATTACCTGCATTAATATTTGCCTCTTTAGGTGCATCAGTATAGTCTGCTATATAATGATTAGGATTCTGTTTAAACTTATTGAGCTCTTCGAGAGCTTTATTATTGCTGTAGCAATAACTATTGAATACAATCAAGAGTAGCAAAATAAATCTAGACATTTTGCCCCACCCTGTTTTTAAATAGGGTTATCGCCTGCTGTATGCTCGATAAACCATAGACAATATCAAAATCATGATTACTTAATCGCAGCACATAAGCAGGAACAACTTTAATCCCATACTGCCTAAATAAATTAGGATCCACTTGTATCCCGCCATTATTACCGGCTTTTTTAACTAAATCGGCTATCTTATTTAAAGTTTTTGGCATTGAGTTATCGATTAGCCCCTGTATTAACAAGGTTGCATTCTTATCTGCACTTTCTTGCAATAGATCGATGATGGCTTTTTCAGGCATAGAGAACGAAATAAATACTAACAGCTCCTGGCTGTGCCTTTTTTTAACACCTGCACCCTTGTAAGATTGTTCGAGTAGATCTTGTTGTCTTTTCATAAAACTTGTCTTATCAACACCTGATTTGTTTATTAATACTTGGCTTTTATCTAAATGCAGCTCTGCTTCTTTTTCATATATTTTTACATAATCTTGCGCTTGCTTTTCTAGTAATTTAAGCTCTTTCATGTCTATATTTGCAAAGCTTTGGCATGTTCCAAATAAAAATAATAAAATTAATATAATAATATTTTTCATATCGCTCTCTTGCTATTATAAAGCACAGCAATTACGCTTACGCCAAACCAAATAACCAAAGTCCTCACCCTTAACTGGATACTCATGCCCAGCCTCCCATAAAGCGCTACTCGCACCAAATGGTTTACAACCATCTTTTTTACCTGTACTTGCAACTGGATAGGTCGCTTGATATCGATAACGGTGCTTTGGCATGATGGGCATTGGGTATTCCGAGCACAACTGCTCATCTCTACCCACACTGTCCCATAATAATAATTCTCTATGTAACTTAAATGCCATGCGCTCTGTTAATAATGTTGATGCCTGAACCCCGCCTACATGGTTTTGCACTGCGCCTGATAAGGGATACATTGAACCCTGACTACCTGCACACCAAAATAACTTAGACACTGGTAACTGCCCTGTGGTGCTGGCAACCGCATCAGCAGCACATGAAGCTTGTGCTATTGGGTTACCAAATAATATTGCCTCAGGATTAAGAATAAAAGCTAGTTCATCATCATGCCAAGTTGGATCGAGCTCCGTCATATAAGCCACATCAAACTCACCTTGTTGCATGCAGGCAACATTGGTAAGAAGATTTAACCAAAGCATCAGTGGAAACTTATACCAATGGACATCATAAAAACTCGTTGAGCTCTCGCCTTGGTGGGCATTAACTGAGCCCATTTTATAATCAGCGCCCATACCAAGCTTTACTCCTCCTAGACTCACCAAACAATAAGGAGTTCTTGTGACATCAATAAGCGCCATAGGCTCCCAATAACCAATGGCAACCCCTACTCTTAACATTGGTGTCTGGCACACACAAACAGGTGAAGCTGGATTCTCGGTATCAGGATTATCAGATGAAACAACTTTAGCGCCGCCAATAGATAACGGAAACAAGCAACTCCAGCAAACATCACTAATTGGGTTAATAAATTTACCATTACAGGCAGCAAATATATTGTTTGTCACAATGGTCAAAAGTATTACTAAACCAACTCTTATCATAGCGCCACCTCACGAATAATCAGCTTATCGTTTTCTTGATAAATCAGGCTTGGCGTATGGGTGAGCAAAAATCTTTTAATTAAATTACTTTCTTGATCGAAATACAAAGGCATACCTAATTTTGCATTAGCATTTTTAATATTGCCATTAACTAAAATAATTTTGCTGGTAGTATCTGCATATAATTTTTTAGCATAACTAACCTCATCTTCACGATTTGCATTAATAAATATTAACTGTTTGCTAAGTTTGATATAATCAAGCGGATTAATTTTCGTGCCTGTCTTAGCAATAAGATACCCTTTTTCATTAGTAATATCTTTTGGTAAAACTAAGCTTGGGTCAAAGACTCTTGTTGAGTTGGTAAGTGCTTTTGGTAGATTTTGACCTTTAGGATTAGTTACACTTTGCTCAACATGTTGAATATACTGCTGTTGTAATTCTTGAAGATGGTCTTTTTTATACAAAAAATTCAGACGTTCATAGATATAATCAAGGAGATTAGTTTCTTTTACTGGATAGACCGGGCCTTTTTGACCAAAATCTGCGGCCATGCTATTAGCCGTATTAAACATTAATATGATAGAAAACAAGGCTATTCTCATCTTAACTCCTTGAATAGCTCTTGTTTAATTTTAAGTGTATAGTCCTCTGCCCCTGCTAGCACTGCTTGCTTCGTAACTATAATAATATTCTCTTGCTCTGCTTTATCTTGGATATATTGTGACAGTTTATTCGAAAACTCATCAACATCATGATTGACTTGTTCTGGATTAAGATTTTTCTTCTGTGTTTGGCTAATAAATGTGTTAAGTATGTCACGAATATCAACACTAACTACCGTTGGGTGTTTTTTGGTGAAAACGTTTGATTGTGGCAAAACCACAGAAAGTACCAACCCAACCAATATAATAGTGATAAAAAAATATTTTTTAGTATAAAGTTCTTTAATGTAATGATTAATATTCATCAGCATATACCTTACGAGCAACTTCGGACACCGCATCTTGCATGTTCAGTCCATTTGCCACTAGTCTATTCACTGCTTCAAACTCCTCGCCACGAGTTGAATACAGGATTCTTGTAAACGGATCAAAAACTACACGGGCCACATTTGAACCATTAGGTGTTCTTATCAAGCACTCTTTATATTGGTTAGTTCCAGCAAAGCTTCTAAGCAATTGCTCCTCATAAGGCGTAAAATTTAAACGCTTATTGTTTTTTAACTGATCAATAGTGCTATTTAGCTGCGCCATAATAATTTGATTATCAGAATTCTCAAAGATAGCTATACCGGTCTCATTTCTAAAATAATCATTAACTGACTGCACTATTGTAACAAATGCACCATTTTGCTTAGCAACTCGGCGGTAGCCTGCCTCTATAAAGCCAGCAGTAACTTTACTTGCATGCAGCAAATCCCACGCCTCATCGATAACACATAGCTTTTTGATATCCCGAGGCAGACCATAAAACTCTTCTGTTATCTGTAGCATAATTGATAGCACAACAACGGCTTTTAAATCAGCTTTGTTTTTAAGCTCTTCTAACTCTAAAACAATAAAAGGATTACTGATATCAATGGTTGAACTTCCTTGAAAATAAGCAGCAAACTGCCCATCTTTGGTATATTTTTCAAGCAAAATGGTCCAATCTGCCGCAACATTATCTTCACTTTTTGCTAATTCAAAGACGACGTCAGTAATCGTTGTGTTATTTTTCTTTTTATCCCAAGCTAATGTAATTGCATTTGTGATAAACGATAGCTCTTTATCTGATACATCACCGCTAGGATGAGCCATGGTGGCTATAATGGCCTTAATTTGACTCAATGATTTACTAAGCTCAACCACATGAGTAAACGGGTTAATACATACACCATCTTTTAATTCAACATATTGCCCACCAACAAGTTTACAAAACTTTTCATAGGAGCGACCTAAATCAATAACTCTAACAATACCACTTTGACAAAGTGTATTTGAAATAATATCTTGCATGAGAAAACTTTTACCAGCTCGTGATTTAGCAGCGATAGCAAGATTATAATTACCATCACGATTATCAAAATTACTCCAATTAGATATCTGGCCGCGTCGTCCCACAAACATTAATCCTGGGCTTGCCGGCACACCTTTATATTCTGCAACTAGTGGCATAAGATTTACTGCATTAAACATAGTCATTGTTTTATGTCTGTTAAAGTAATTTAAATCTTCATGCAGGCCAGAGGTCATAAGAAATGGTAAATTCTGTAAAAACACTGGTAATTGTAAGAACCTATCACAAGCCACTTGCCAGTGATTCGCAGAAAATAAATCGTTAAGTCTTATATAGTCTTTTTTGTATTCCACTTCTTTTGATATGAGTGTAAGCGCATAAGAAACTTTCACTAGCCTTTGAGTACCATTCAGCTCGTCGCGTAAATAAGTCCAATCTTTATGCTTATGTTTTATCGAGGGCATAATAACAGCCATACGACTACTCGCCTTCTTTTCATTTAACATAAACTGCTTTTGCGCTCTTGCTTTGCTTGCTTGTTTATCAAATGCTCTTAAATGTAAATTAAGGATAAATGGGCAACTAAGCTGCAGGGATGAGTCCATTATCTTGCCAATATTTTCGCCAGATTGCCATAATGCTGCTTGCTCTGGGAATGACTCTACAGAAAAGTTTTGGATAACAAATTTTGAATTATCATAACTAACATTAATAGAAGAATCATTGATGTCATAGCTGGTATTTATTTTAACTACCTGGCCAGATATCTTATTAAGCCTATCATACGACACCTTTGGCCAATAAATACTGTCTGTTGGATTTAAAGTCTCACTAACAATTCCCATGAAACTCGTGATGTCAAGATTTTTAACAACTGTTATTGATTCAAGTGATGTTTTCCAAGCTTCTCTAAGATTTTCTATATTGGTAAACTGTAAGTCTTCTATTTCAGCAATCGGCTCTGAGTAATAAATAAAAATTCTGTAATCTCGTAAATATGCTGGTGCATGTTTAGTAATTGAAGTATGGGTGATACGCTTATAATACTCATATCTGTTTTCAGCTAACTGTGTATTAATGCCCGCGCGTCCTCTAACTTCTTTGAATCTATCAAGATACTCACCTATTTTATTGCTAGCGATAAGTTGTATATGTAAGTCTGCATTAACTGGCAATTTTTCATTAAGCATAGAGGTAAGTCGATTTATCTCCTCTATACTTGCACCAGTCAGTGGTAAAAGCTCTAAACCAAAGCCAATTGAGTTATCATTTAAGAAAAGTTGCCGCGCTTCGTCATAAGCCTGATAAGGTAATAAATGCGCGAATGGCGCGTGCTCGCAAAGTTGTTTAAAATGGGTAAAATTAGTTGTGTCATCAAGTCCATATTGATTACCATCTCCCATTAGCTGGGCAATTTTTTTACCAACTTTGTTTATACTCAGCATAATTATAACTATCCCTTAAGCACCATATAATGATTGCTAGCATCATGATAAACACCATTTTCATCTTCATAGGGTGCTGTCCAAATTTTAACTCGATGGGGTAATTCTGCATTTGAGCTAACTTTAGCTGACTTTATTTGCAGTTTGCCATTTATCCAATACTCACCATTGCTAACCCTTTCATCCATATCATGTAATGATTCACACGATGCTGTACCTTGCAGCGGGCAATCATAACTGCCGTTCATTGACTCGCAACCCACCAATGACAAACCCAATAGACTAACACTGATTAATTTATAGATATTCTTCATTCCATTACCTCATTTACCTTTGAAAGTGTTCGACTTGCCTGCTTTTTTGCATCCATCTCACCTGCTTGTTCAAATGGGCTGCCAGGTGTATCACTTGTCGCTTCACTATGATTAGCACCATCTAAATAAAATCCTTTTTGGATAACAACATCAACTAAAGTGCCACTGCCAACTTGAATAATAGGCTGCAGCTGCTCTGCCCGTTTAATATAATAATCAGATAGTTTATCCAAGCCCTTGCCCACTCCACTTGCTGCACCTTGTTTAAACACATCAGCCCCTGGCACAGAAGCTGTGATCCCTAAGGGTGAGATTGATTGGCTAGTAAAAGATTGGGCAACACCATTACCTATCCCTGATAAAGAGCCTGAAATAAAGGCGCGTTCTAACAACTTACCTTCTGGATAAACAACTCGGCCTCTGACATCCTGCCTACCATCAGAGCCATAAATAGTTGCCACCACATCTGTTTCTAAAATTTTACCGGTTGCACCTACACAGGTTAAACGTTCGCCTCGCATAGCTACCCGTTCAGATGAGGCATTGCCCCAGGCTGATGCAAGCATTGTACAATCCTTCATTTTGCCTTTAAACCCATTAGGTATAACACCATCATCAGTAAATCTTATTGTTACAACCCTAGTTTGATTATTACCGTACACTTCTGTATGCGCATCAACGCCACCTAGGATTACGCCTCTTATGTGGGTGCCTGCAGGCAAATACGTCCCAACTTCTTTAAATAGTGGTTTATTGTTGGTAAGATTTGCCGTTACTGTTTCAATCTCATCACTGACTAAATTCTCTATTCTTTGATTGGAAGCAAAGTTTTGATTATTATTTACTCGAGGCAAAATATCTGGGTCAAAATCTTGATTTCCGCCATATGCTGGCATTTGAATTTGCCGTCCAGCGTTAGACGCACTTTGCGCAAGATTAACTTTCTCGCTAAGCTCTTTTATTCTCTCTTCTAATATTACATTTTGCTGCTTCAGTTCTTGTATCGCATCATTTTTATCCCCTAAAATACTTTCTACCTGCCCTTCCACAACTTTCACTTTATCTTCTTGTTCAAGCAGTTTTTTATTAATTTGATTGGTAAAATAGGTTTTTAAATCGCCATGCTCAGCGCCAGATGCAAAATTTTCAACTGCTTTTGTTTCTTGTATATCAGACATTTTTTGAGACGAACTATCTTTAAAAACAGCATAACTAATTATGATTAAAGTAAAAACAGTGATGCCACCTGCAATCAGCCAATGACGTTTTTCTTGTAGATTGATAAGCTGTTTTAATTTATCCATGTGACACCACCCTATAGATAGCAGCTGTTTCACCTGGTTTTACTTCATGGCTACTTAAGGATAAAGCAAGTACTTCAGGTGTATACAACCCATTTTCATGAAGAGCTATATCTTCATAAGTCTCATTTTTAAATAAAATAACCTCGCCATTTGTTTTTTCTCCTTTATACAAACTAACTAAAGTTAGCTCTTGTTTATCAGAAAAATAATTTTTCATAGCAGAACCACGAGAATCATCAGATTTTATTTGAGAATAACCAGCCAGCTCTTTATCCTGCATCATGGCTTGTATCAGCGCTGAATAAGACTTGTCTTCACTATTTTGCACAGAAGCATGAGTAATTTGTTTTACTGGATTTAAAATAATATCTTGCGCAGGAATTTTTCTTGGATTGGCTATTAACGTAAATCTATTGCCTTTTTCAGTTAAAACAATGAGAGAAAATGGTCGACCATCTTGAGTTGCTACAGGTTTGATATTAATAAACCCGTATTCAGCATCAATGCTAGCAACTGCTAACCCCTTTAGAGCTGAATATTGTTTAATTCTATCGTTATCAACAGAAATAATATTCGGATCTTTACTTGAAAGCTCAACCCCAATCGTTTGGGTATGTTCAACCTCTTTTAATTGGGCAGCATTAAAATCTAGTGACGCTCCAAAATATAAAGCTATCAGCAGAATTCTACTCCTATACACGTTCTACCTCCGTAAAATTATTTAATAGCAATCTGCCATTATCATATTTAAATTTTAACTCATAGGTTACTTTTGATGTTTTATTTAACTCATCCCCTATATAGACCCTAAGCACACCTTTTATTTTTGTTGCAAGCCCAGGCTTGTCACTCACAACTGTCTCACTTGGGAAAAAGACAGTGCTCATTTCATTGCTTTTTAATATGGCCCGTTCTTTTTCTAAATGTTCTTTTAATAACCCGTACTGTGAAGAGTCGGTAAATGTTAAAATATTATTATATTTTTCTTGAATGTTATCGGGAGTAACATTTAGCTTTAAGGCAGCTATAAATTCTGACCATTGTATTAAGAAAGAATCATCAACCGTGCTTTCGGTAATTTGAACTTTTTGAGATAATGTGGCTGGAATAATAATAGTGCTGTGATTATTTGAACGCTTTAAAATTATTGTCAGTGTAATTAGTAAAGTAAAAGCTAAAAATATATTTAAACATAGCGAATAATTTCTTTGTAAATATATAGTTTTTAAATTTTTCTGCAAAATACCAAAGTCCATATTTATCCTTTATAATGCTTAATTTTTGCCTTTGGTATGTAATGCTGAGAGCTAAATCCCATGTGCCAATAAGCCCATCGTTGTATATAGGCCGATGATTCGCGCCCTTTAACTGAACAATAACCAAAATACGCACATACAGCAGCAATAAAGCCAAATATCTCATTACTGAATGTATATGCGATAAATCCACTGACTAAAGCGATCACTAATTCATCGATACTAAAAAATATTATCCTGGTAGGTTCATCAATATATCTAGGTATGTAGAATTTGTGATCTTGATCCATTTTAAATCACCCCTATCGCTAAAGCTGTGAATCCCATAAGAATTGGCAAACCTACAAACACTGCAGGATTTTTATTTTGAGAATAATGCCAGCCAGCGCCAACGACCTCTGCGCCAAATATAAGACCTTTTAATGGACCGCCGACACTTGTTTTAAGCATGCTGTAGGCGCCATCTAATATTTCTACTCCACCACCAGAGGCATACATGGCCATGGGGGCTAGTAGTGCTATTCCAGCAGCAATTTTTACTGATTTAGATATTTTCATTATTTTCTCCTTGTGTTGTTAATGATTTATCTTCGAAAATAGTTTTTAATAATCTATACATAATTTCATTATTGAAAGATCTTCGATTTTGATACGCAATTTCCTTCAATCGAATTAGGTATTCTTCAGGGAGTCTTATTTTTACTTGTTTGGTACAAGTTTGATGAAGTTGATAACTTTTGTGTCCGTTCATAACATTCCTTTATTCTTAAAGTAAAGTATTGCAAGTAAGGGAAATAAGCTGGCGCTTGCAATACTTTTTAGAGAGTAACCTTTAATAAAACTATTAATATCACTGTAGTTTGTAAATTTATTCACTTGGTGATAATCTATATATTAATAATATCACATAATGAATAATATTCAATTGGAGAATAAAAATATTTATAATATTTGCTGCATGAATATTTTAATAAAAAATATTTTCTATTTGACGAAATGCTAGGTATAGTGATAATGTATCAAGTAAAATAACTATAAATAAATGCATAAGAATACTGTTTTTATAGGTGTTGCTGTAGACAATTTTTTAGATAGGCATATTAATCCACTAAATTATTGTGAGAGTGATTTAAAATCTATTTATAGGCTTTTCAACGTATTCAACCTTTACCAATCAAAACATATCTTAATAAATGACCAAGCCTGCAAATCTAATATTTTACATATTGTAAATAGCTACGTTGATTACAAAGACGACATAATATTATTCTTTTCTACTCATGGTGAACATACCGACAAAGATACTTACATTTTCTGCAATGACACAGCTTTAAATAATCTTAGCGAATCCGGCATTTCCATTGTGAATTTGATAAATACATTGTCTAACTTTGCATCATCTTCTATAAATTTATTTATTGATGCCTGCGATGTTTGTTTAACAGGTATGGATATTCCAAAGAACATAACTGTGCATTATCCTGATAAAATGATTTCCCTTGAATATAGTCACTTAAACCATAGCCTTTTTGTTAAGAACCTTTTAAGAGATTACAGTAAAGTAGACCGCTTTAATTGCAGCAACTCTTCAAGGACTAAACGATACCAAAGGATTAGACAAAATATTGCGAACATGTTTTCTAATAAGAGTAAGGTAGTGGGTATAGTTGGTAAAAGTGGAATTGGAAAAAGCTTCTTTTTAAGGCAAATTATCAAATTTGAAGAAGATACATACTATATTTCAATCCCCAAGTTGAGCGGTGTTAGTTGTGATTTGATATTAAATCTAATTGCTCAAGAGGTTTCAAGTAAGACGAGCATAGTTCACAACATAGACCCAAGCAAATATTTAATGTTCTTTGACTCTATACAGCCTTATAGTCTGTTTATAGTTGACCACATTGATCATTTGCCAGAAAAGGTCGCAAATCAGGTTATATCTTTTCTTAAAGGCCTGAAAAGTCAAGTTATCATATCTTCGAGAGAGCGCCCGTCCAATATGGGTTGCTCCAGCATTTTAGATATACCTGGTTTATCTAGTGAGGATGTAGACGATATCTCTAAAGAACTCAATATAGACTCAACCATCATCGATAGTAGTGAGGTCTTAGCAATTAGTAAAAACTATATTGAAATACTTCAAAACTTTTACCAAGTAGCTAAAAACTCCCTTTCATTAAATAGTGATACCGTGGAAGCGATAATTAGTACCGGAGGTTATGTAAATGAAGATATTTTTATTAAGTATTTCACTGTGAATCCTTATGAATTAAACGTTCTTAAAAAGACAGGCGTTTTAATCTTCCATGATAATTTTTATTATCCTCATGACAGTTTATATGAAAAGGCAGATTCTGATAAAATTCACACCTTATCTACCAAAGCATATGCTTATTGGAAAGAAGAATTAACATATAATAATACAAAGTCTGTTCACCAGTTTATACTTATTTTAAATTCCTTTTTACCCAAGCTTGAAATCGCAGACTCCAACTTATTCCAAGAAATCATAGGCAAATTAAATGGAAAACAAAATCAATACTTCTTATTGTTGTTATATGATTATTTATCCAAACATGAGTTAACTGTGGAGTTAATGATTGATTTGAGTAATTCCATGATAAACATTGGTAGATTTGAACTTGCCTTTAATATATTAAAAGTAGATGGTTACGCCTTCCCGAAGGTCAACGTCCTTAAAGCAGAATGTCTATGGTGGGAAGGAAAATTTAACGAAACTATTGAACTGGTTAATCAATGTTTGACCATTAAGGCTGAACCGTTCGCAAGGCACCATCTCTTATGCTCTCGTGGAATTGCGTATTTCTTTCTTGGGATGTGGGATAAGGCTCTTCAAGATCTTAATATGGTGGTTAAAAATCACTCACGATCTAATAGTAAGTCTCTGTTTCTATCTTACTGTGTTTTAGCAACTATATACGGTATTAGGGGTACAAATTTTCCTAAATGTACCTTTAACTTTATAGCTGCAATCAAAATTGCTAGTCATTCAAAAAACTTTTCCTGGGTTGCTATTGCCTATGGGAATATTGGCGAAATATTCTGGAAAGCCGGCATGGTTGATTCTGCCATTAGTACATTAGAAATTGCAGAAAATCTATCAAACCTAAGTGGAAACGATGCACTTAATTTAGAGATTAATAGAAATCTCTTACACGCATATAACAAAGCTGGAGAGGAATTTAAATCAAAGAAACATATTAACAAATTAGAGAAGATATATCATAGCGGTAATCAAACATATGTTAAAATGCAACTACTCAATACTATGATTACTTATTATGTTATAAATAACGACCTGAAATACAACGAGTTAATCAAAGAGGCCGATGAAGCTACTAAAGAAAACTTGGAATATCAAATATATACCATTGCAAACTTAGCTTTAGTTTCAATTGCTCAACATGATCTGGACAATGCAATACATAAGTTAAACCGCGCATTAGAATTATGTAATGACGGTTCAAATTGGCTTGCAATGAAGCAGATCATGGATGATTGGGATGTTTTAATTAAGAAAACTAAACATACGAATTATGACTCAAAACAAGTCTTTCCAAAATGGTATCAAATGCTTGAAACAAAGCTCTCACCATATTTACATCATCTTGGACATTTAAACGAATATCTTGCACAACCTTATACATCATGGTAGCTATTTGAACCTTAACACTAGTTGATGCTGTCAAATTGTTTTTTTTACATAATTCATCAAGCAATTCGTAAATTAAAGGAATTTTTTCTGCTAATCTTTCATCACTGTTAGTGACTTTGGTTCGATGGTTATTATCTTCTGAAGGCATAGTCGCGGCGTATACTAGATCCTTGATTGGGACTTGCATCACCTCAGCTAATTGGGAAAGCATATCTATTGTAGGCGAAACCTCCCCCCTCTCAGCGCGAGCGATCTTTTGATAATCAATACCTGTTTTGTCCGCTAACGAACCTAAAGTTAAACCTTTTTCTTTACGAATATCTCTTAATTTTAAGCTAAAGTTTTTTTCAGGCTTATCTTTTTTTGACACAATATACTCTCTGCTTCAGTTATACTTTCTTTTAGACTAACATTATCTTCATAGAAAGGATAATGGCCTACATCTTTTAATAATATCGATGATTTAATTGGAAACATACCTGGATAATAAAAAGGATCCTTTTCCCCGTGTATGGAAACTATTGGAACCTCTATAGAATCTATCATTGTCAAGTCATTATATTCAGGTACTTGATTTGCTAGATCTTCACATATCTTAGAATTAAATTCTATATGTGGCAACATAAATGTTCTTTTAGATGTGTAATAAGGTAACAGAGCTTTAAATAATTCTGCCCCATCATCCCCTCCGCCCCTGGACAAGGTCGATATTCTTTCTTGCTCATGTGTGGGTACTGAACTGGATATTTTCTCAAGTGATGCATGCCAGTCTTTCCGTGTAAGGGGCATTGGATTCAAGAAAATCATTGCTTGTATTCTTTTTTTGTTAAAATCTAATGCTCTTAGTGCCAAATAGGTTCCGAAAGAATGAGCTATAATACCAAATTTCTTAAGTCTCAGGCTATCAGCGACCTCATAAATTTGCATGATTAGTTTTTGCAAGGTAATACCAGTTTGAGAGCTTGAGTCACCAGTTCCATATGGATCATAATAATGTAACTTAAAGCCATCAAAGATATTATCTAGAGGAAATTCTAAATATGACTTTGAGATCCCTGGCCCGCCTGGAACTACAATCCATTCAATATCTTTAAGCATGTTATATCCTGTTATAATTTTATAAAACTATACATAAATAGTCCTATTTGACAATAAGAATGTTCATTGTTATACCAATTTAGCACTTCATTTTTTTCTACAGACCCAATACCCAACATATATCCTGTGGCAAGCATATAGT
The DNA here is from genome assembly GCA_964609155.1 of uncultured Gammaproteobacteria bacterium. GTDB lineage: Bacteria > Pseudomonadota > Gammaproteobacteria > JAGOUU01 > JAGOUU01 > JAGOUU01. The sequence goes on from CAZSRF010000018.1 coordinate 32,591, forward strand.
CTTTAAAACATTCTTTATATGAAGGAAGTGAGCTTGGCACATAATAATGCTCCGAATCCAGTATTTTAAAACCTAGTGCCTCAACTTCAGTTAAAACCTTAGACTTTAGGTCTCTAGTCGCTTGCCCAGAACTAAACCTTTTGCGATGTTCTGCTAATTTATTAGTAAATTTTAAGAGAGGTGGATTTAGCTGAAATTTTTCATCATAAGAATCTATAATCACAAGAATAGATCCTTGTTTTAATTTGCATGATACCTCTGCCAGAAACTGGCTTCGATTATCAACTTGATGTAATACAAGTCTTAGTATTAGGGCATCCACATTTTCAGTGATTGCATTGACTGAGCCGCAAATAAATTTAATTTTTGGATGTTTACAAACAACTTGTTTGAGAATCTCAATGTCGTTATCATAACAATAGTAATCAGCTTGGGGCGCCATAAGTTGTAGATTTGAGATAAACTCTCCATTGCCGCACCCTAATTCGCCAATTACATTTAATTTTTCAATTCCAATTCTTTTATAAAATCCATACTCAAAAGGAAAACAAATTTTTGTTTGTAATGAGAGCATATTGGAGTAAGAGCTATAATTTAATTTATTCATATATTAAATATCCTCTTATATTTTGTCATAGGACGAATATTTTATTGTTTAATATTCATTGTATGATAATATAATAATTAAAATTAGGAAATTTTACAAGAATTATTCTCCAAGGAATTGAGTTGGGAGGTAAACTATGCCTACATGAACGAATCATATTTTTCTTTAAATGTAACCCAAGGCTCTTTTGAGTCATTGGGTTATATTGTTTGTACTTTGTTTATTTAATGTCTTTTGCATTTGCTTTTTAAAATTACATCTTGGACTTCTAAACAAAGCGATCTCTACGCCATTGCTCATATCCTTAAGCTTTATATTTAATGAAAGTGAGTGGTTGTTTATCATTTCTCTGAAAGATTTGGTAATTGAGGGAACACTTCGAAGAGGAACAGTTTGTGTGTTATTAACAATATTAACATTACAACTGTTCCCTGCTAAAGATCCTCTTTTGTCTAATATTGAAATCATAAAATTAATGCTATTAAGATCTAACATATAGTAATTACCATTTTCTGTCTTTCCTGACCTTATTTGCTTTAAACCAAGCTCCGATAATAATTTAGAAATAAACCTAATAGGCTCGAGCTCTAATTTTTCCATGGTCGGCAAGTTTGTGACCCCTTGTAAAATGGTATGATTATCTTTTATCCATTTAAAGAACTTACTATCTATCAGACTCTCTTTATTATATTTATAATCATATCCCTGAGGTTTGAATATAAAAATGTTTGAATTATCCATTAAACCTAATTGTTGTAATAATTTCTTATAAAGCATCTGTTTTGTAGCAAAATGTGTAAGGTCTGCAGAAAACTGCTCATGATCTTCGATTTGGCTTTTAAAAAGTTTTATTGCATATTCTCTATCATTTAAAGCGAGTTCAAAATTTATAACTTTTCGTCTAAGCTTCCCTTCGTCATCAAGAAGAATGAATTCTTTCACTTCCGCGTCATAGTATTTATTCAAATTATAGAAATCAATGAGTTTATGTTTCTCATAACTTAGAGATTCGTTTTGTGATTTGCGGGACTTATTTTCAATGATATTGGCTACTGTCACATCTATAAATTCTGCATTACTTAAATCAATTATATGTGCATTTTTAGCAAAATATGTTTTAATTTTTTTCAAATCACTACGTTCAGATGGATCTAAGCGAAAATCACTATAGCTAATATTATACCCATCAACCTTGTTTAGTAGGCAAAATTCATAGAAGAAATTGTTATGACCTCGATTTCTTTCTTGGATAGTTTTTGTTCTTATAGATTCATATTCAGGACAGATTATAATTCTTTGCCCTTTATCAGATAAATTCATTAAATCAAGATCATATGCGTGAGTTTCATGCCAAGCCCGAGAAATAACGGAAGTATTCAAAGGTAAATTAGATCTGCGTTTCTCTAAATAAATATGAATTTGGCTACTATCCCGAACTCTACCCACAGCTTGCATACAATCATTTGGTGTATTTATATCGCAGTTAAATATGCCCGCAACAAAAGTGAAATGTTTATTAGAAATTGATACGCCAGTGCTTATGCTAGGGGTACATATAATGTAATCATATTTTTTGGATTCTTCATTTACATTATTAAAAAATGCTTGTACTGCATGATCGCCGTTATTGTCACTACTGATTAATAACCCTTTTTTCTCAGACAAGACCTTTTGTATAAGATGGAAAGTTTTTTTGGCTTCGTTCTTACTATTAAATGTCAGATAACAATTATTACCGGTGATTAATTGCCTTATAGCTTGAGTTTGTAAAGTTTCTTTATTTTCATATAAAATAATGTCTCTTCCCTGCCCTACTTCATATTGATTGAATACAATATTTATATTTTTGTTATTGACCCATTTTTTTATAAGAGTTACAGATAAATTAGACAAGTGAGCATCTAGGCATATTACGGTTTTAGTATTTTTAACAAGTTGTTTTAAAATTCCGAAAATTAATGTTTTCTGATCTAACTTAGAGGATAATCTTTTAAATACTTGTTCAGCTTCGTCAATGACTAATACATCATAGTTCGGGAGATCTCCCTCTGCAGTCAGTTTGGTAATGGAGTTTAGACAGATTGCTAATCTTCGTTGCATTTGAAGATCAAAATTATTACATTGACTATAACTTTTTAATTGAAGTCGGCTAGCAGCGTCTTCAACAAGCGACACTAAGTGAGTTAAAAAGATTACAGAGCAATTTTTATTTTGCTTAATATAGTTCTCTACAATTTCAGTCTTGCCGGTACCTATAGGGGATCGTATTAAATTTACCCCTTCTTTAATTTGAATATTTGAAATAAATCTTGAATCTAAAGTGGTTTTGTTGCCCTGAGCAAATTGTTTGGCAGACAGCATGCCATGATTGATTCTGGTAAGTTTTTGTGCTTTTTTTGTAAGTCCAATATTTATATCAGGCTGTTGAATAATTATTTTATCGAGGGCTGTAATACCTTCATTAACATGTAAGTCATTAAAATCTGTTAGCTGTTTCTCACGGGCTGAATCAAAATTTGTAAATTCTGGATAAGCCACATAACAATTTGCCCACATCATAGCTGTTAAATTAGCTTGAATAAGCCCTGTATTACCCAAAGGAAGACCTTTTGGATCTAAGTTATTAGCTTTCCATTTATCATTATCTGCCCAAATTATAATTCTTATCTTTTGGTATTTGAGGCGTAAATTTTTAACCACATGCTCTAGGTTAAAAGCATCTAATGCAGCGAAAACAGGTTCTGATGTAAAAAGATGAAGGCTTCCTGCTGTTGCTACCCCTTCGCAAACATGAACGGTTTCTAACTTCTTGGATAGGGTTTCACTGCCAATTAAAGCAAAATTTCCTTTCTTTTTTAATCCTGCACTAAAATATTTTGAACCATCTTCAAAAATTTTTTGCAGACCCTGAAACTCACCTTGAGTATTGATAATTTTTACAGCAATGTAGTTTTTACCAAACCTAATCCCTTTCAAATTAGGTAACGATTTATTGTCTAAATATTTATTATGCCCTTCCCTGCTCAGTTTATTCCACAAAATTAATTCTTCAGTTACATCCTGCTTGCGGTTATCAGTTGAAAGCTTTATGGATTTACGATTTTTTTGTACACGAGATTTAGAAGTTAAGCTCAGGCCGTATTTTTTTGCTTCCCAAAGTGCTTTTAGTGCACTATAACTATCGAAACTTTCAGAGTGCCCGCCATGCTTAAAGCTATTGTATGTAAGCTTAATTACTGGTACGCCGTTTTCATCAATGGCTTCATGACCTATATACCCTTCATTTTTTTTTGATGTAAGGTATTCCCATCTGCCACTATTTAATTTTAAATTACCATCAAAAAAGCCTTCTGTTTTTTCGGAAACAAAGTCTTTAGCTTTTTCAAGTAAGTAATATTTAATTTCATCTAATTCATTTTGAACCCATGAGCTAAATGTACCCATGAGTTTGTTAGAATATAAACTATTTCCTTGCATAACATCTTCCTTTTGAATCAATATTTTTTGACGATCCAAAGGAAAAACACTATAATATTACTTGAGAGTAAATTGATTATAGGGTTCACCCAATGAACCTTCTCAATTCCTAAAACCCATCTTGGTTGGCGCCATGATGGGTTTTTTATTGCACTTCTAATACTATCTCATTTAATCTTCCAATAAAATAAGTCCACTACGGGATATAATTCCTACAAATAATATAATCCATACATTAATAATTCGCAACTATTTTCATTTTTTTTAAAAAAACGCGTAATTTGAAACAATTTAATTTGAATATTGTTTTTATTGTGTTTTAATTAATTTATCACAAATTTAAAAAAATATGGAGAAAATATAGATGACTAGTATCAGAGGAATAGAATATATTAGTACGCTCATTCAACGTGGAGAAAACGTTCTTGAGAAAATTGAAGAGATGGGACGTTCGCCGAATAAATCTAAAGAATTAAAAAGAAGGTGGAATCTTAAAGAAACAGCGGAGTTAACTGGCCGTTCAGGTAGCAGTATTTTAAAATGCCAGAATGCATTGATTGAAAATGGAATGATGGATCCATTAGACAAGCATGAATCTACCAATCGAAATAATGGGTACACCTTACGTCAAATTAATCAATTGCGCAAACATTTTGGTACACTCCCCTGGCGTGATGATAAATCGGATGAATGTTTGGTATTAGCTGTCCAGAGCTTCAAAGGGGGCGTAGGAAAATCAGTTACTAGTTTATGCCTTGCTCAATATCTTGCAACTCAGGGCTATAGAGTATTATTTATTGATATGGACTCTCAAGCATCTTCTACGAGTAGTTTTGGGGCGATTCCAGACAAGGACATTACTCCAGAGGAAACACTTTTGCCATATTTCAATGGTGCTGCCAATACAATTGATTATTCTATAGTCACAACCTATTGGGAGGGTTTAGATTTAATACCTTCAAATTTGAGTCTATATGAGTTTGAATTAAAGGTTTCTAATGATATTCAAAATATGTCTAAACTTGAAAAAAAATTAATGTTTGATGATCTTAGAAGAGGTATTAATGGAGTCAAAAAGAATTATGATGTTGTTATAATTGATTCACCTCCAGCCTTAGGAGTAACTTCTTTAAACATTTTATGTGCTGCAGATGCCCTCATTGTCCCAACACCGCCGGCTTTATATGAATTTAGTTCAACAGTTCAATATTTTAGAATGATAGCAAATGTGCTAGATGGCATATGCCCTGAAAAACAATACAAATTTATTAAAATTTTAGCAACAGATGTGTATCCGAACCAAACTAATCATAAAGAGTTTTTGCCTTTGTTAGAAGATGTATTTGGAAAGCACATGCTTAAGTCACGATTTTTTCATACTTCAGAAATTGGAAACGCTGCAATCGATTTTCAAACAGCTTTAGAAGTTCGACGTCCCCAAAAACGAGCACTAGATATTATCAATAGGGTATGTGATGAAATAGAGATGGAAATTTGGAAAACTTGGCCTAGTAAGAACAAAAAATTTCAAAAGAAAGGAATTATAAATTTAACTGAGGAAACTATTTATGTCTAAAAAAAGGTCATTGGCTGGGATTAGTGCGGATAAGCCAAATCAAAACTCATCGAAAAATGTTATATTACCTGTGACTGCAATGGCGACGGGGAAAAGCATTCTTGATAACTCTATAGGGGAATCAAAAAGAACATTTGAATATGAAGTAGATCCAGAAATATGCTTACCTTGGAAATATCATAATAGAGATGATGCCTGGATGAATAGTGAGAGGTGTAAAGATCTTATTTCTTCTATTCGAAAAAATGGACAACAGTTCCCAGTTTTAGCGCGTGCTCTAGAGAACAACCCCGAAGGCTACAAATGGGAAATAGTTGCTGGTCGTAGGAGATGGTTTGCATGTAAATACCTAAAAATGAAGCTACGGGTAAAGCCAATTGAAGCTTCAGATCGTGAATGCGCCATTCTTATGAATCTAGAAAATAAAGATAGGGATGATGTATCTGAATTTGAAGATGCAATAAGCTATCGTCAACAATTAGAGGCAGGGTTATTTGCATCCCAAGATGATATGGCAACAGCATTGGAACTTAATAAAAGCAAATTATCTAAAATGCTTGCAGTGTCAAAAATCCAAAGTTACCAACCAATTATGAAATTATTTGATGACATTACACAATTAAAAATTAATCCCGTATATAAACTGATTAGTCTTTTGGAAAAGAGTTCAGATAATAAAGATGTGATATATAAAAAGGCAGAAAAGCTATATGTCTCTAATAATGAATTGAGAACTAAAATGTCCACAACGCTTTTAATTACTAAATTAATCGAGGCAGTGGGGAATAGTAAAAAAATTTCAGTAGGAGAGTATAGGTACTTTAAGTTAAAAGACACAACAGTAGTTAAATCATTAGAACTAAAGAATGGAAATGTTAGTTTTGAGATTAATAAAAAGACTCTAGATCAATTTTCTAAAGCAGAGATTGAAAGAAAACTGCTAGAAGCATTTCATGAACATTTAGTAATAGCCTAGTTTCAATTGTGAAACTGACCTAACCCCTTGTAAAATATAGAGAAATCTAGGTTTTGGAAGGGGAGCTTAAAACCTGACTTTATAAAGACCACGCTTTTTTGTTTTAAAAGTAGCCATCCACTTTTATCCACAGAATTCCTTAATTACCTGTGCATAGGTAAGCATAAGATACTAGTTTAAAACCCACATTGGTCATGTCACAAAACCAATGTGGGTTTCAACCGGTAGTATATTCCACGGACACTTCTCTGCGTGCATTAAACTCATTATCTAGATTATTGCATAAGTATCCAGATGGAGAGGATAGGGGCTATGTTGATACTGCAGTTGCTATTTTTGGGGGTAGGTTGGTGATTGCTGCTAATAATCGTGACGATACAAGTTTTAGAGCAGAGATTTTCGAGAGAATGCGATTATTACAAAGATATTTTGATGATACGGATACGGAAGCTAACGATAACTTTGTAATTCAGCGGATTTTACCAGCTACTATAGGGGCTGACGAGCGAACGAGACTTACTGTAAGATTAACTACCGATTTAAAAAAGGTTAGAGCGAGACTGCCTCGAGAGTTGTTAGCTGAAGACAAAATAGCGCTAGCGAGTAAAGCTTTTAGGCGTGCCTCTGGGTTACAAGAGCAAGTACATGCAGAAATGGACATTATGGCGCATGTTATAAACTCAAGAATTGTTCTCGAAGCGGAGCAACATATTTTAGTAGGCAATACTAAACTAGCTTGCTTTCATTGTGATAAAAAGTTTCGAGAGCATAATCATTCACGCTCGCCTTATAGGTTTATTATATCAGGAGCTCATAGAAAGACTATTCCATGGGTTGATCCATTGAGTGGAGAATTGAAACCTGGGAGTTGGGCGCCTGGTTATGATGGTATTAGGCAAAGACATGATGATAGCCAGTCTCCTCGTCCAAGATAAGAATTTAAAAAGAAATTTCCACGCGCGGAAAATCCAACATTCGCTGCACGCCATGGAAGGCCAAAGGCCGAGGCGTGTAGTCTCCTAACATTTGAACCACGATGGTCCCCAGAAGTTCAACTATGAATAAAAAAAGATGCAGCTGCATCACTTGCTAAAAATGAACCAACTAAGTGCCTATATGGTTCATACTCCTTGCGCGACCTAATTTTTTTAGAAAAACTCTTAAAAAAAATTGTACAAATATTAATAGAAATAGAGCAGGGCGGATTAACCGCTAACTACTACTAGAACAATTACCACACCTATCGTTACTGTGTAACAAAAGGTAAAATCCGAGAAATAACAAATGGTTAAGTGAAAAAAAGCTGATGTAATTTTCTAAACTTTTTAATTAAAATGTATAACAATCCGAATACAACAGAACTATAAGACAAGGAATTGTAAGACATATGTTATACATTTGAAATGTTTTTGTATTCTGATTGTCGTACACAGTAATACAAATGTCATACAGCTTTAATTAATATACTCTAGGTGTTATATTTGTCAGTTGTAACTTAGTGAAAGATGAAATATGGTTAAGAAACTATCCTTACTAAAAAATATTTACTTTAGGGTAAAAGATGTTATCATTCATAGCTAGGGAACTATGTTGTAATTAGGGATAGTAGTAAAAAATTGTTAGGAGAAGTTAAAATGAAAACATTATTAAACAAATTATTGGGTAAAAGACTAGCTTGTGTGGCTCCATGTAGTGGTGGCTAACACTCGACGAGGATGTTATAGCCGAGTTTTTTAATCATTACTCGGTTAAGTCACAATTAGAGGAGGGTGAAAAATCCTGAGCCTAACTTCTTAATATTTTGACGTGTTTTGTCTGTGAATTTACGCATATCTAAGTTAATTTCTCGATGAAGCTTTATTAAATCACTTTCTTTAGGGAAGTCTTGCGCACAGATATTTTTATTTTCATAAATCAGAGCTGTAAAAGATTGCACCTTTCTAAGCAAAGCAAGATCAAAAATTTCATCTGCTGTCATATTGGCATTGACAATAGCAAAACTTAATTTAATCAATTGGTTGCGAAGGCCTTTGCTATCTCCCTTATATTGTCCATTCACACATTCTTCTTGTTCCAAAATTAAAAATTCTCTAATGTCAACCATCGCTTTGTTTAATTCATTTTCTTTTGCTACTTCCGTTTCCAGCTTTTCTTTTTCAGAATTAATGCGTAAAGTGGTGTTAGTGGTGAATAAACCAGACGCTACGGTAAGAAGTCCTAGTAAGATTGAGCAAACAGCTATCCAGGAAGCCTTATTAGAGTTGGAGGATTTTGTAACATCTGTACTTTTCCCAGCCATAAAAATGTATTTTTAGTTATCTGTGTCCAGAAGAAAATAAACTACACATGCATTTATACAGCAGCATAAAGCTATTACTAAATAAACCCAAACTGGCATACTCTCACCTAGAACAATATATTAACTTAATTATCTAAATTATAAGCAATAAAAATATAATGTCAATAACCCAAAGCATAACAATTGAACTAGTTATTTAACTTATTTCTATTTTTTTAAAGACCTTTTTTAAAATTGCTGTAATTTATTATATCATTGCTTAGATCTAAAAATAATTGCATTGCCTCCTTGAATAATGGTGCTTTTTTATTAAATACCATGGCATCAATAAATTCGTTCCAATTTTCTTGCCAGATATTATTAGCTTCAAGCTCAGTTAGAGCTCTCTTTATTTCATTGTCAGGATTTTGATAATAAGCATCATTATGAGTTTTAAACATATCTTTATCATGCTTAATAATATCTTCGACAAGTGAATTGAAATTATTATTTTTAATTAAGTTATTATTTTTGTTAATGTAATATATGTCGTACAAATGCCTCACCAAACTAGGATCATTATAATTACTTCTGTAGGAGATATTAGCAATTCTTCTAGTAAGTGCCACCCATTTTTCGGCAGCTGTTTCAAGTATAGAAATACATTCAACCTCAGTAGCAGGATGATCAACTTTATCATGCAGAGTCTGTTTGATTATAGTTGTGATATTTTTCCTTTCAGTTTCGGTTCTAACATTACCCAAGAAAAAATCCATAGCCAAAAAAGGCTTTATATGTTTTGTATGGGGAAATATCGATGGATATGTCGCTTTGATAGACATATATCTACCTTCATTAAACACTTCAATATCTTGGTCATTAATTTTAAAACTATTATTTTTTAACTCAGCTATGATAGATTTTCTAAACTCTTTTAATAGTTTCTTTTTTTGTTCTTTACTGGCTATTTTATTATTGATTAATTCAACTCTAAAATCACTGTCCTCAGACATTCTATTTATGATATTGTAGGCTTTAGATAGGCTAGTGCCTCCTTGAAAAATTAATCTGTAGTTTTCATTATTAACATTGATGACATTTCTGATCGCATTTGTTAAGAAATAGTCTTTTTCTATGACGTATTCATCTATATTCAATAATTTGGCGGTTGCTTCTATTTGTTGTGTCAATTCACTATTAGATTGCATTAATATTATCCTCAAATTTTAATATACGCTCACCATCCTTAATGGTTCCTCTGTAGCGAGTTTTTAGACGTACACTAAAATTTGCAGGAACCTGTGTTGATCTTCCTTCATTGTAATCTTTGATAAATTTACCTGGTTCCCATTTAATACCAAGCCTATCTAATGCTTCGAGAGATGCTGCCGTGAAGCCACTTTTTATAATGTTAGTAGATAAATAAGGGTTCTGTTCAGTTTTAGCATAAATTCCATATCCTAACTTAATTAGCTTGCCTTCATTTATTAAAGATTTTAGATTTCTGCTAATCTTTCTTGGGGTTCCCATCTTATTTACATCAGAACGCAGCACAATATTGCCAGGTAGTCTCATAATATAATCTAGTATATTACTTTTAAATTCGGTGTTATATGGTTTCATAGTTATCGTCGCAAATGGTCATTTTTATGCTTTAAGTATAGCATATAATCGTCACAAATAGTCATTTTATTGCAAAACGTCACAAATAGACGTTTTTAGCATTAAATTACTGGGTCCAAGTCGAAATAGGGGCCAAAAGTTTCGTTCCCTAACGTGATGAATCTAGGCGAGAGTATGTTATTGTTTATAGGGCAGGCGCTGCATATTCCCGATAGCGATTACTATCGGGATCTATTTACAGGCTTGATTTTTCAGTTATTACGCAACCTTGTGGCATAACATTAATGAATATTCTAGGAATTTTTATTTTAATATTAGCACTCATATTGACATTTCTGAGCGTTAATATTAAAATAATAGTATGAAAGTAATAAAAGAAATTGAAAAGCTAGAGCCTCTGCTCAATAAGCCTCTGTTTTTTGCCAAAGAAGCAAGAAAGCTTGGGGTACACTCAAGTGTGCTTAGCTATTATGTCAAACAAGGGATTATTGACTCTATTGGACATGGTGTATATAGAGGAAAAAACGCAAAAGTTAACGTTAGCTTTGAATGGGAAGATCTCATTGTCATCTCAAAGAGCGTTCCAAATGGTGTCATCTGCCTTATATCCGCTCTAGCTATATATGATCTCACAGAAGAAATTCCAAGAAGACACTGGATGGCAATTCCTAATAGTACGACTAGCCCTACGAGAAAAAATACTGTTTTTAAAAGAATGAGAGATATTGATACAGGAAAAATTAACTATCAGCTTGATGGCGAAACAATTACTATTTTTGATAGAGAAAGAACTATCATAGATGCTTTTCGATTTCTAAGCCTAGAAACAGCTATTAAATCTCTTAAAATGGGCATCGATAGCGGCTTGGCCCCTTAAGTTGTGTACTTAATTCTCTCAAATTTTCATATTCCGCTT
>CAZSRF010000019.1:0-2129 GCA_964609155.1 uncultured Gammaproteobacteria bacterium
ATCCCGCATTTTAGCAAAACCCTCTGCAATGTTATCGTAAGATTTTCCTTGGTTCTTCATTGTTGGGCTCCTACCTTCAAGACTTTTCTCCATTCTGATACATTCAAAATCAAGCCCACTCACATGATGATATTTACTTTGATACATAGACATATACCCAGCAGCCTTATAAAAAGGCTCTGCATTTGAAGTAGCCTCCAGATACAGCGCTCTAATTCCATGTTCTCTCGCTACACTTTCAAGTGTATTTAAAATTTGTGACCCTATGTTTTTTCTTTGAATTTTCGGGTCAACAAAAATACCGCCTATTTCACCAGTATCCTTATCTATAAATCCACTGCCAATGATACGGTGCTCATCATCTTCCGCTACATACCAGGCTAGTGTTTCAATAACCTGCTCAAAATCATTAGGTTTCTGTGTATTAGCCCAAGTAGCAATATCAGATTTGTTATAATATGTTTCTGAAATGCCCTCAATGGCCGCTGTTCTAACCTTCCATATACCCTCTATATCTTTTATTGTTGCTCTGCGTATATTCATAACTTTTTTCTCATATTTACTTTTGAGCGATCAATAAAAGTTTTTATTATTTCTGCTGATTCTGTTGGTGTATTTTCGCTTGTATCCAGTGTTATATCAAAATGCTTGTCACGGTAAAAATGCTTATAGTCCTGTTCGGCCATTCCCACTTTTCTATCCCCTCGTTTTTTTTCATTTTCAATAACCCATTCGATTGGCGGCTTTAATCCAACTGTAATAAATTCTGCCTCAGGCAGCTCTTTTTTAAATCGCGCAATATCTTCTTCCGGGGGAACGTAATCAATTATAATATTTTTACCGTCTTGTGCTTTTCGTATAATATCTGCAATCATAGATTCTAAAAATTTATCTCCCACTGGGCCTCTTTGCATTTGAGGACCGTCAGGCCCATCAATATAATAAAATCCTTCACGGTGAAGTTCGCCGGTAGGCCAATATTTTTTATCTAATTTCTCCACAGCGTGGTCAAACCCATCAATAATAAAGTTTTCCTCGGGTAGCTGGCGCACAAGTTCATTGGCCAGCATAGTTTTTCCTGTGCTGCTAACACCCATGAGAAAAATGATTTTTGCCATAATTGTCTCTCCTAAAAAGCGTTATTTTAAACCTGGATACCCCGGCGGGCGTAATCTGGGCGAAATCAACCTCGCTCTCACTCTATCTGCCTGCGGGAATTTTGCATTCGAATAAATACAGGCATCTAAGCCTTGCTCCGGGCAGCCATACAGCAAGAACAAGAAAAATCGATACACTTCCCGCGCCTCTTCAATCTCTTCAGGCCATAACGTATTCACCGTAAAATACCCTTCTTTGAACTTCCCCAATGATCCCAGCCATAATTCCAAAAGCGTAAGCTCAAGCGCAACCGGACCTACCACGTACGACTCAATATCAATACAGGCAGAAAATTGATCATGATTTTTAGACACTAAAAATTGGCTCGGCCAACAATCTAGCATAATCAAAGAAGAAACTTGTGGCGCCTTCAGCTTTGCAGCTTCTGCCAAATAATAAGGGAGCATTTTCTGAACCCCCGGATCTTGAAGAGCCTTTCTGGATTTTCCTAATATACTAATTGCTTTTTGTAGCTTCTGGGACCATAAATTTAAATCGTATTTTTGCTCATTGAAGGTACCAAAATAATTCATTCGCTTTAAATGCAAACTGCCCATATGCTGCCCTAATTGAATGGCAAAATTCTCATCTTCCTGCATCACTCGCTGCTCTAAATCGCTGGCTTGTGGAATAGGCTCACCAGCTATTTTCTGTAAAATCACAAAAGGGGCTTCAAGAACGTTATTTGAAGTAGCATCTGCTTTTAATACTCTCGGAACCTCAATAGTGCCATGTTGATTAATGTAATTGGCGGTGGTTTGTTGATGTCGTATTGAGATACCATGGCTAAGATTAAAAAGTAAACTCAGTCCTTGCCAAAATGTATTATTGGGGTTGTCTATACACTTCGCTACTTTAACGATAAAGCAACCCTCATCTGAGACAACATCAAACACAAAATTAGTGTTATCGTACCCAGGGAGTAAACGCTTTATCTCAACGTGATTTGAGTGAAATAATGCTTTTATTTT
>CAZSRF010000019.1:2139-43935 GCA_964609155.1 uncultured Gammaproteobacteria bacterium
AGTTATTTAGCTTATGGATCTTTTAAAAGTTATAATAATGCTTTTATTTTTTCATTCAACTGTTCCATCCAAACCTCTTGCCCCTAAAATATTTTGGATATTCCCGCCATTTTGCCACTAACCACTGGCGCCGCCTATAAAATATAGTTTAGTCATTATTTACCTTTACTAACGTATCAATGTCATCAGCGCCGTCTTGAGAGTGAATGTTTATTTGTTTTTTATCCTGTAAATATTCAATCTCAATGGTTTCCTCTAGAACGAAGAAACGTTGATTATTTCTCAAGTACAGTCTTTTTTTGGTCTTCGAATTAGGGTCATATAGAAACAGAGTATTTTCTTTGCTTATAATATCGAGACTGTATTCTTTATTTTTATATGTTCCCAAAATATCTGGATAATCACCCAATGAATATTTTACTGATTCTTTTGTTACTTCTTTAAAGCCAGGCATGTTGTAGGTATCGGCAATTCCATTGGTAATTTCATCCATAAAATTAAATGCATGATCTCTGTTTATCATAATAACAAAGCCTTTTTTTAATTTTGGATAAGCAACCATTCTTGCAATAAAGCCTTCATTGACACCATCATGGCCAAAAGAAAAGTCTTCTTTGTTTCCGTCTAAAAACACTCCAAGACCGCAATAATCCTTTTTAAATTCTTTAGCGTGCACTTGCTTTTTAAACATTTCGTCTTGGATTTTTTTATTTATTGGGTAATAAGTGCTACCTTCAGATATTTTGAGCATTGCAATTAGGAATTTAGCCAAATCTGTGGGAGTGGTCCATAAACCAGCAGCACCTTTTTCAGGATACGCATGCCATTTGCCATCAATCACATTACCATTTAGATCGTGTCCCGCTGTAGCTTTATATTGGAGTTCTTTTGGTAAAGGCTGCTTAAAGGTGCTTGCTTTCATATCCAATGGCTTTAATACATTTTTTTCCATCCATGTCGCATAGTCTTCACCAGTTATATCCTCTAAAACAAGCTGTGATACAGTCGTGCCTCCCCCAGAATATTGAAACTGCTCGCCTGGCTTATGTATGACTTCAACGGGCTTTGTATTTGCTGACTTGGGATCACCATTCAATACATCTATTATAGATGGAAGTTTCTTATTGATTTCATAGCCAGGAAAGCCATGAACGCTGAGTCCAGCGCTATGAGAAAGAATTTGTCTTAAAGTTATTTTATCGGTTTCTTTATAGTTTTGATTATGCTTAATTTTCCATCGTTTTAAATACTTGTTTACATCTTCATCAAGATTAACTTTCCCTTGCTGTACTAGAGTTAAGATCCCAAAAGCATTAAGTGTTTTGCTGATAGATCCGGCTTGAAATAATGTATTTTGATCAACATCTTTTCCAAATGCTTTTACAAAGTCGATAGAAGAATCCTTGATAACAGCAATGCTAACCGCTGGCACATTATAATGCCGCATTCTTTCTTCTAAATTCATAGTTTGAGATTTTTCTGAAATAACAACAGGGCCTCTTAAACCATTTTCAATATTAGTTGTTTTATCATTTGAACAACCGCTCATCATAAACAATACCACCGTTGAAAATATAATTTTCTTTGGAAAAGTAAGCGATCTAAACATACAGCCTCCACTATTCATTTTTAATTAATGGAGCGTTCATATGCCACTCCTGTCTTGTGATTCAAACGCGTAAATAATCCAGTCCTCTCCTTTAATAGTTGCCTCAGTTTTAGCGGGGGTTACTGAAGTTAACTGTTTAATTGCTTGTAGCCAAAACGAACCGGCTATGTGATTACCCACCAATACCCTGACTTGCCAGGGGCCTTTAAATTGTTCCCATATCTTAAGAGCGGCCGCAGTGCCAACACCATGTCGCTTGTATTTTTTCATGACAAAAAATTCAGAAATATCCCAAATCGCTGTATCATTCGAAATAGGGGATCCCTTTTGCACCAAAATAAACCCGGCTATTTTTTTGTCAACGTAAATCAAGTAAGGAAAGCGCGTGACTTCAGTCCAATACAAAGGCAGGCGCTCATATCCATAGAAACCATCATCACCAATATCAAAGTCACAAAACTCTGTGAAGTCGTAGGCGTATAATTCTAATAGATTAGCCAGCACGGGCTTCTGTTCTATGGTGGCTTTAACTACTTGTACTTGCATGCTGTATCCTCATTCTTATAGCCCTCACAGAACCTGAAACGAACCCATTATTTAATCAAATAACTCACTGATTAACCTAAAGATTCCCTAGTATAATTTTACCATATTAAGTGCATTTCAGCAGAAAAATCTCGCTCTGCGGGTACATGCGCCATTCTCCGCCCCAATAACGAAACTCAAGACCGTTTTTGTAAAAACCCAGCAAAATCAAGGGTCCTGGACATGCGTACCTTGACGGCCGACGTTCGCATGTAACGGAGAAACGGAGAGTAAAATGGGAGATTTTGGGGTAAAATCGGTGATTTTGTGATTCTCTAAGTACGCATGTGTTGAGCAACTAAAACGTGCTAAAGCCTATGAATACTGGGGTTCGGAGGGTAATTTGATAATTTGAAAAATCACGCCCAAAAAGTTCGAGCGCTGTAAACTGGCGGAGAGAGAGGGATTCGAACCCTCGATACGCATAACGTATACACACTTTCCAGGCGTGCGCCTTCAGCCACTCGGCCATCTCTCCAAGCAAGACTGCAATTGTAGCAGATAAATAAAAAGAACTAAATACATATTAAAATTATTAAAATTACTAAAGCTAATTTACAGGGTCGGCATAACTTATTATAATCCTTGATATTTTTAACAAGATATAAACTGGCGTATAAATTAGGGATTAATTAATGTTTGGAATCTTTTATAAGGGTTGGAATTTATTTATTCGTGGCTTTAGGAAAATTAAGGAGATCTTTTGCGCAACTGCAGGTTTCTTCGGGTTAAAAATAGAGCCTTCACACTTCACGTCCCAGAATTTACAAGATTATAAAGAGTGGATTCAAAATTTTTTGGAAAAAATCGCAGAAATTTCTAAAAATACTAATGCTCAAGACATCTTTAATCTAGAGGAGGTACAAACTGGAATTTTAGAACCAAAGTTTATAGTAAAACGCCAAAATTCAAAATATCTATTTTCTAAAAATAAAGAATTATTATTTCTTGAGACAAGTGAGATTGATAAGCTTATCAATCATTACTTTGAAAAAAACCAGAAGAAATCTTGGTTTTTAACTCAATATTTCGGTGTAAGCAGTGATAAGCTGACTCCAGATAAAATGATCTTGTTGTTCATATCTAAGTATATTTCAGAAGAAATGATTGATTACGATAGTAAAAGTGAAGATCTAGATAGATTGGGAAAGTTATTAAATTATATTAAAGAATTGCTTTGCGTTAATTCGATTAAATATAATTTTCAATTACGCAGTACACTTTTGCAAATTAAAACACAACTAGACTCTGCTTATGGGAAAATGAAAACTCGAACGGAACATAATTTATCAAGAACACTGATATCCAGTGTTTCTAATTTAGTAAATAGTGTGGTCATAAAATTAATTCAATTTTTAGACAAAATATTTAATTTTAAATCTTTGGACTCTAAAGTAGAAATAGACTCAAAATTAAATATTAATAAATGGCTCTGTACCGTGTCATCAATACAAGAAAAGAGTATCGAAATTACTGATAAACAATCTGTAGAAGATTTTGCGACAAGCTTTCAATTGATTCAATATGATTGTAAAAATATGATGCTTGGAGATGAGCAAAATTTATCATATTTTTGTCCTGCTTTGTGTTATAAAAAAATCAATGATCACTTGTTAAAGCTACGTGAGTTAATTATACAATTGTTACCACTAAAGCAAATAATATCGTATTTAAATACTAATGTAAGCGATGTTTTAAATACCAAAAAAATATTTGTTGTTTATAACTTAAAGCATGTTTTGTTATCTGTAAAACAATTTATTAAAAAAATGCAAGATCAGCTAGCTGTAATTAGGCAATGGGATGAATACTATTATGTTTATCGTGCAAGTGATGAATGTACAGAAGCAGATGCAGGTAAGCTTATTGAATTGTCTGAAATAATAAATAGTATTGAGCATGATATTACAACATTAGATGCTAGTGTTTTATTATTACAACAGCAGTTAGATAAGATTGCTGTTCCCTTGGATTTCATGCCAGAAGCCAATACGCAAAAGTTACTAACATTGATAGATTCTAATTCTGGTCTAGTAGGTAAGGATCAGGCTGTTATTCAGGGTGCGTTTAAAAGTTTTTTTCATGAGCTGCGCGTAAATGATGTTTTTGATACAGCATTATACGGAATATTAGACAAATACTTCGTTATCACTGCAAAGCCAATACAAGGGGCAGAACCCATAATTGACAGCCACGAAATAACAGCTATGAGATCTGGTATTATAAAATCTGAAGATACATCATTAGAGTATTATTATTTAATTCTGATTATTTTTATTGATGCTGTAAGGCAATTGCCAAGGAGCAAAATGGATTCAACTAGGACTATATTGAATAAAATAAAAGACTTTATTATTATGAATTTTCTTATAAATAATTATAGATATATAGCTCTATTATTTGATGTTATTACTGAGCAAACTTTGCATGTAGAACGTCTTGAAGAACAAAATTTAAAATTAAAAGAAGCGATTGCAACGCATCTTGATAATTTTAAAACCTCCGTATTGGATATGATAGAGTCTAATAGAGATTTTTTTGATTTGAATACAGCTATCGAATCTCTTGTTACTGAGGCTCTTGGCTGTGAAAAGCAGTATCAGATAACTATTGCAATAGACGATAAAAAATTACTTACTACACAAGAGTTTATTGTAAGATTGAAAGTATTTATCCATAATTTACTTTTAAAAATTGAAAGACTTAATGGATATTTAAAGCATTTGCATAGAAGTTACATGGTTGGTATGGCTGATAATGAACAGCTAATCATTATGCAACAGGCTTTAAATAAATATAATATTCTCAATACCACTGTTATTCAAACTAATGAAGTTTTGCTCACGGCGATCAAATCTATAACAAGCTTAACATTGAGTTATTTATCATTGGAGAAATGTTATAAGTCTATTATTGCTAGCGAGCATGCGTCTATTTGTGACATTGAGGAGGATTATAGTGCGCAAATGGATACAATAAATATTTTATTAGGTAAGCTTGAGGAGTGTAAATGTATTTTACAACATAATACTAGATCTATACGAACACGAATCTTGGGGATTAATTTGGGTCTAACAGAATGCTTTTCTTATGTGTTAAGTAGCATAAAAAGACCAGTTGAAAGTTATTTACAAGTTTTTTATGAACAGTCTGTATTGCAGTTTAATATTCGACATGTTTTTGCTTGGGCAAGCGGCTATAATACAATTCTTGAATATTTGATTGTAAAATACTTATATGATCTTTTATGTGACGTTGTGAGCAATGGGGATTCACAGAAACATGTAGACGCTACTGTAGAAAATATATTTGTTTTGATAAAGTCATTAATGCCTTTATCAAAAAGCTATACAGTCGCATTTATAAGCCTGCTTGAAAAAGTGTACAGTTCTGTGTATGCCTGCTATCCAGTAGATAAAATAAAAGAAGTGAGATTTGATAATATTCAACATATGGTTCCTGGCTTATTAATAACAAGCCCGAATCACTTGGATGAACAGTACTCAAGTCATTTTAAAAAACTAATGTGTAAACTATAATAACTATCAATGAAATATGCTAGATTATTAAAAACAACAAATTTTTTGGAGCTTGTTAAGTTTTTTAGAGCGGAACTGTTATCAAAAAAAATATTAGCATCATTAAGATTATGGGATATCTTAAGTGTTTTGCCGGATCTTAGAAAAGACTTATGGATAGATCTTGAAGAATTTATTGTCTATTTGGCAACCAATAGACAGGATAAAATACTACCTGTTGGCTATACGTTAACGGGAGTTGAGGGAACGAAGAGGGCGTTTATAACTGGATGTAATGAAGATATTCTCCTGTGGAAAAAATATGGAAATGTTAAGGTTAATACAGAGCTCGATCTTTACGCGCTGTATGATACGGGTAAAGAAGTACATGATTTAATTGCAAAATATGATGCTGATGTTATAAGTTATATCAAAGAAGACTATTTAACAATACTATTATCTGATCTCCCTGATACTCGTAATACAGATAGTATGATGGATTCTCCATTTTTATTGGACGATAGCATATTGATGGACAGTACGGCTGATGCTCATAAATTGTGGTCTTATGTGCATTTAATAGCTGCAGTTACTAATGGTGGGGCAGATAAAATAGATTTAAAAAAAACTCGTAATATCGATATAATTTTGTTGTTGCTGTACAGTTCATCGTTAGATAATTTATCATTGAATTTTATTTTTAATTTTGTAAATTTCGCTTATTATTTAACTGAATATATATTAACTCATTCTAAGCAAAATATTCAATTGCTCAATATGGTTTGGTATAGAATATCATTAATTTTTTGGCATCTACCAGAAATATTAGATTGTTATTATGGCGAAGATATAACTCAACTGCTGTATCAGTATAAGCTACATAGCTATTTTAACTATTTTAAATTAATGGCGGTATATTTCTTTAATAATTTTATTAAAGATGATGAAAGAATTACCTATGTACTACATCATACACGACTTAAAGAATATGTTGCAAATCTTGCAAGTCGTGATCGTCAAGTTGTTAAGTATGTTATGTTTTACCAGGAACTTGCGAAAAGGGCAGAATTTACAAATTATCATTATGTTCGTGAGCATGCTTCCAGCGGTTCATCTAGTAAATATATAGTAGTAGAATTTTATAGTATATTTAATAATATGTTATTCAAGGCCACTGCTTGTCCATTGATCGATATTTTAGCTTCAGTTTGCAAAAAGACTAGCACTTTTAGTTTGTATAAAACTGAAAACGAGGCCTTAAGTAAAGAAGTCTATGAGCTTAAAATCATCAATAGAGACTTAATTACAGCAGGAGAAAGAATAAGCTCGCAACTGGATGTAATAAAACGTAGTTATGATTTATCTTGTGCAGCATCAAAGGAACTGGAAGAAAAAGTTGTTGTTCTTGATGTTAAAGTTTTAGCGTTTGTTCAAATTCAGCAAAAGATGCAATGCAAAGTAGAGTTGGCCATAGAGCAGTTAAATCTTTTACTGGATTCGAATGTAGACAATATCCAGCTGGTTTCATTGAGTGAAGTGTCATCAGAGTTGATGGATAAAGCGTTAGATAAATTTTTTGAGGTGATAAGAAAATTACAAAATAAGACTACTACGGTACACACAATAGTTTCAAGCTATAGTTTATATCACGATAGCTATCATGAATTATATGTTTTTAAGTATGTGGGTGTAATATACAAAATGTATCATCTAGTATTAGAAAACTTTTTATTATTTATTAATAGGATAGAAGCAAAACCAGATCTAAATTTTAGCGAGAGCTTAAAGCTGCTTCCCAAGAAAATTTTTTTAACAAAGCTCATCAATGTGGAATTAGCTTATGATTCATATAAAGATAATTTTAACAAAATTCCTGATAGAGAAGTATTTCAAGACGAGCATAAAAAAAGCTACTCTCATGAAGAGTTGGCTGAGCTATTAACAAGACTCAATAGAATAGCGTTATTAGTAAAAATGCAATTCTCGGGATCTCAAATTTTGCCTTTATCTGTTTTATTGAGATCTATCTATAAAATAGAAAGTAGTATAACAGAATTCATAAGTGTTATTGATCTGCAATTTGCAGAGCAGCCAATATGTCAGTTAGATGATGCTGTTTTGCCTAGAAAAGTGCCAGTTTTATGATATAATGAAAGCTGGTGTAATTTTAAAAAGAGGGATTTTTATGACGAGCAATACTAGAACAATTAAAGAATTGAAGCAACTACTGGTGGACACTTATGGTCTTTATTTAAAGACTCAGAATTATCATTGGAATGTTAGGGGGCCAAACTTTAAGCAGTTGCATGAGCTTTTTGAAGAACAGTACCAAGAGCTTGCTGTTATGGTAGATTCGATAGCTGAGCGTATTTTAATTCTTGGAGGTAAAACTCCTGCTACTTTTAGAGAGATTAGTGATCTAACTAGAATTTCTTTTGATGGTTCCTCTATTTCAGCCGAAGAGATGATGAGCGATCTTAGCCAAGATCAATTACAAATAGTAGCAGATCTAAAAAAGTTAATTGCAGCTGCTGCACCGGATGGTGATGAGGGTACTATTGCTATGGCTTCAGAATTAATTGCTAAGCATGAAAAAGCTTGTTGGATTTTACAAAATCATCTCCCCGGTAAAAAGTAAGTTATGAATAAAAGTTACGAAAAATATTTTAAGACACAATTTTCTTATGATCTTAAGGCAGCAGTGACAGTATTTCTAGTAGCCATACCATTATCATTAGGTATAGCTTTGGCGTCTGGGGTACCGGTTATATCGGGTTTAATTGCTGGGGTCATTGGGGGAATAGTTGTTGGTTATTTGAGTGGTTCCTCTTTAAGTGTAAGTGGTTGCGCAGCAGGCTTAGTTCCTGTTGTTACATTAAGTTTATTAGAACTTAGATCTGCGGAATTACTTTTTGCAGCAATAACTCTATCAGGTTTTGTTCAGTATGTATTTGGCCGGTTAAAGGCTGGTGTTATTGCTCATTATATTCCGTATGCTGTGATTAAGGGCATGCTAGCTGCTATAGGGATTATTATAATTTATAAACAACTTCCCCATTTAATTGGTTATCATGATGAGATTTTCGATGATACATTGAACATTTCAGAAAATTATGGATTTGATCTTCACGATAAACTTTGGATGATTCTCAATAGTATATCCTTAGGTCCAATTATTATTTCAATTGTTAGTTTTACGATGATATATCTTTGTACTTCAAATTGGGTTAAAAGATATTCTCTTACGCGAATTGTTACTGATTATGTACCCAGTTCTTTAATTGCAATAATTTTTGCGATACTGATAAATCATATATTTTATCTGTTTTTCCCTGCATTAGCATTGAGTGGCGTGCATTTGGTTAATATTCCAAGTATCAAAGATTTAATGAGTTCTACAATATTTGCTTTTGATGTAAGTGCTTTTAAAAACCCGTTAGTCTATAAATATGGTTTAATCATTGCATTGATTAGCAGTATTGAAACATTATTGAGCATTGAAGCCTGCGATAAATTAGATCCAAATAAGAAAGTGACTCCTACAGGAAAAGAGCTAAAAGCTCAAGGTGTGGGTAATTTTCTTTCTGGACTCGTAGGCGGTTTGCCTATAACATCAGTGATTATAAGAACGAGTGTCAATATAGAAAACAATGCCCAAACCAAGATGTCTACCATTATGCATGGTATATTAATTCTGTTTAGTGTTCTTTTTTTGACAAAAATAATCAACCAGATTCCATTAGCTTCACTAGCATGTATTTTGATTATAACAGGCTATAAGCTTACCCATGAGAAACTTATTAAAGATATGTTTAAAAAAGGCGCACATCATTTTATACCTTTTGTGACAACTATTGTTGCCATACTATGTACGGATTTATTACGAGGTGTTTTTATAGGGTTAGTTGTTTCAGTATTTTTTATCCTGAAAAATTACTACACACTGCAAAATATAAGAGTACATAGTAATCAAGAGGCTAAAGAATACACAATGGTCTTTGGTGAATATACTACTTTTTTATCAAAAGCCAGTATTGCAAGGTTATTAAATGAGATCCAAGATAATTCCAAATTAAAATTGGACTTCAGTAATTGTACAATGCTAGATTATGAAATTAATGAATTAATCAATGATTATATTCTGAGTGTAAAAAGTAAAGGGATAACCTTGGTTATCATCCCTAATTGTACAAAAAATATTAATTTTTCTGTGCCATAAGAACAATAGTAGTATTAGTAGTTTTTGATGATGTTGGATAGTATCGATTATAAAATTATAAGTTTAATTGCAGATGGAAGCTACCATTCAGGACAGCAACTTGCTGACACTATGGGTACATCTCGTGCTGCAATAAATAAACGTATCAATAAAATTAATATTTTTTTTGCAAAAGAAACAGACAATAGTTATCGTATTTATACCACAGTTGGCAGAGGGTATTGTTTTAATCAGCTGTTCGATTTTTTGTGCCTTGATCAGATTAAGCAAAAAATATCTAAAGATATTATAGATAATTTAAAACTAGAATTTTTTCCTGTTATAGATTCAACGAACAGTTATTTAATTAGTAAAATAATAAATGATCATAATCGTTTTCATATTTGTTTAAGTGAAATGCAGACTGCTGGTCGTGGCAGGATGACATTGTCTCGTCATAAATCTTGGTGTTCACCTTTTGGCAATAATATATATTGCTCTATCAGTTGGAATTACTTAGGTAATCAAAATTCTTTAATGGGTCTTAGTATTATTGCAGGACTAACTGTCATTGAGCTAATTGAGTCTGTATACGTCGAAGATAATAAAAATACATTGGGTATAAAATGGCCCAATGACATAGTTATTAATGATAAAAAAGTAGCGGGAATATTAACAGAAATAATTGGTGATCCTAATGGTGGCTGCAAAGTTATCATAGGGTTTGGTATAAATGTTTGGAGAAACTATAATCATGATTTATTAAGTGCTATAAATAAACAGATTGAACAAGGTTGGGCGAGTATTAGTGAATATGTAATATTAGAAAATATAACTCGTAATCAAATGATAAGTAATTTAATAAATAAATTTGTTGTCAATTATTCTCGTTTTATGGAGACTGGTCTTTGTGGGTTTCTAGAGAAATGGGAAAAGTATGATATTTTAAAAGATAAAGTGGTTAATATAGAAACTCCAGGGTTAGTAAAAACAGGTGTGGTCGCAGGGATTGATCAACAGGGCGCACTATTGGTTGAAGTCCAGGGTGAACGACAAACTTTTTACTCAGGTGAGGTAAGTGTCAAATTAATAAGTTAATTGAGATTAGGTGTATCATAATGTTGAAAACAATTTTAAATTACATAAAACAAAAAAAAGAGATAATAAAAACCTTTTTAAAAGCTCTCTTGGCAAGCGTCCCTGGTGGGGTAATTTTTTTTCTAAGTTATACTCATCCAGCGTTATTATCATTTAGTCTTGCTTGGCAAGTAGCTTTGCCAATTATAGCTGCTGCAATATGTTTAGTATCCGGATATGAGTATTTATTTGGTTGTTTCCGGAGTTTTAAAACAATTTGTATTTCAATGTATCAAGCCTTGCTCTATAAATTTAAAAAAGAAGATAATGATAAAAATAAGAATAAAGAGCAAAGTTTTTTCAGTATTCTAGTAAATTTAGATATGAATGTATTAGTCTCGCTAAGCATCATATGGACGGCAATTTATGTTGCTTTTTTAGGAATGGCTGCACCAATCGTTATTTATACAGCGCCAATGTTAACTCTTGCTGCTTTGCAATTTAGTAAATTATTTAAAATTTTAATAAACAAGTGGGTGAATAAATCAGCGCAAATAAAATTGGATTTATTAAGAAAAAAGTATAGTGATTTAAAAAATGAAATTCAGAAAATTCGTAAAGGTGCTATTATAACTCTGACTCCTAATGAGCTCAGTGGTTTTAAAACATTTATTCCAGTGAATGCAAAATTATTATCGCCTAAAGCTGCAGTGTCCGGTGGTACATATATTACAGGAGAGAAAGAAAAAATTAATGATTATCAATTTGAGCAGGTTATCCCAGGAGGCACTTATTATATTGGCAAAGAACCAATAACCCTGGAGGCTCAATGTGATGGTCTTGAAAGCCATCATTACAAATTAGTTGAAGAGCTCTTGAATAGAACAGAAAATGTTTCTTTTACGGATAAGTTAATAAATATGATTTCTGCTGGTTTTGTACCAACAGTTCTTAGTATTGCTGCAATTAGCTTTATTATTTGGAGTGTTGTGAGTGGGCCTGTATATGGTTTTACTGTGATGTTGGATATTTTGTTTGCAGCTTGCCCTTGTGCACTAGGGATTGCAGCTGTGGGTCCTATTAGTTTATTAAAAGCGGTGTTATTTAATAAGAATATTACTCTTCATAATGAAAAAGCTATTACACAGCTGCCAGAGTTTAATACCATAGTTTTTGATAAGACAGGCACTTTAACTCAGCTAAAGTTAAGTAAAATTAATATTATATCAAAAGATAAAAATACAGCAGAAGCAATGAGTCTTATTTTAGCTTGTATAGCTCACGCTGAGAAAGTAAGATTAAAAGATCGACCATTTGATAGTTTTGCATCTGCTATTACTCAAAGTGAAGAATTCTCAAAAATAGTTATACCTCAAGAATTAAAAAAACAACTTGTGATAGATTCAAGCAAACATGATGGCCTAGAAGTATTGCTTACCGAACCTAATGCTATGGGTATAAGCAAAGTATATACAGGTAGTGTTCTATATATGAGAAGTTTAGGATTAGATGTTGATAGTATTCCTGGATCAACTTGCTCTGATGGTGGTTCGACCAATATTTATATAGCGGTAGAGCAAAATGGTGTGAGGAGTTTGGTATCAACGGTAAGCTTTACCCAAAAATTACGTGAAGATGCTAAAGATACTATTGCCTGTTTACAAAAAAGCGGTGTTACTGTCCATATGTTAACTGGTGATAACTTTAAGGCAGCTCAAGCTATAGCAGAAGCTACAGGGATACCACCTGAAAATATTCAAGCGGAATGTGCAGTAGAAGGCGATGGTAGTAAAGCAGCTTATGTAAAAAAATTAATTGCTCAGCAACGTAACGTATTGGTAGTGGGTGATGGTTGGAATGATTTAGATGCAGCCAAAATTGCAAACGCTGGTAGTGTAGCTATGGGAATACATTCTGACATGGGTGGTAAGTTTGATATTACTATTGAAGAGTTATCAGATATATTAAAATTGAAACCTATATTCAAGTCAGCACAAATGATTCAACAGCAGGTTTTTGCCTTTTCTATATTATATAATTTATTAGCTATATTTTTAGCAGCAGTGATTTTTCCGATGGCTGGCATGGTTACCATGATGGGATGTTTTGGTATATGTATGGCTTTTTCTTCATTGTTTGCTGTTGCGTGGTCAAGTCTTATCGTGCCAATTGTATATAAAAATCTTGGTAAAACTAGGCAGGAAGGAATGTCTAAAGAGCGAATTGCTAATCCTAATTCGGATGGTATAAATACGGCAGTCTATCCATCAAAAGTCAGTTGTTCATTACCGCGACAGCCAGAACAGGCACAACAGACACAAATGGCAGATGTATCAGAATATAAAATTTGTAATCCTAAACCAATAGGATTAGGTGCAACTGATAATCCAAATTTATATAGCTTAGACTTGACGATTGTTATTAGGGGCAGATGCTCTGGTTGTTATCAAGCTTTAAATAAATGCAAAACAGATCTTCAAGATGGGCTCTCTGAAATGCTTAAACTCAAGGAGTATAGCGCGTTCAGTGGTACGGTGACATCCAATTTAGTTCTCGAATCGTGTGGAACTTATAAGATTAATTTAAGCTTGTCTAGGTTCTTTTGCTCTGATAAAGAGCTATGTGTACAGCAAATAGAAGATGCCATTAATCAAGCAGGCCTTAGGGCATACAATCCATGTATCACGCATAAGATTGAAAGTTACTATCCTCGTGTAGATACTGTAGATACTAAACTAAGAAGTACAGCAGCGTAAGAACTATTCACCACCATGTTTTGTTGGTGAATTATGATCAATCTTAAGGTTATTATCTATAGCATGAAGAGCTTCAAGAATTTGATCAAGATAAATTTTGCCATTACCATTAGTTCCTGGAGATCCCATATTTTCTTCTTCTGCAACTTCCATTTCTCTGATGTCATATTCCCAGCGTCTTAAAATTTTTATTTTATTAGAGGCTGATATATCATTACGTATTAAGATATCGTTAGGATTGTTAAAGACTCTTGATGGATCTAGTAAGGCTGTTTCTACATCTTTTCGGGTATTTTTGTTATCTTTGTTGTCCATAATGACACCTGTTGTTATTAAAGAAGTCTATTGGCTATATTAATTTAAATTATTTAAAGAATATAGTTAGTTTAGCTGTTAGTTAAGTATAGTTCTTAACTAATATTAAGAAAAGGATAAAATAGTAAAAAATTAAGTATGAGTATTGCCATGTCTTTATTTTCGTTATAGAATTATTCCTGTTTACACGTTCACATGCTGGTGTAGCTCAGTCGGTAGAGCAGCTGATTTGTAATCAGCCGGTCGGGGGTTCGAATCCACTCACCAGCTTCAGTTAAGTCATAAATTCACCATGTTAGTGGACTAGTATTTAATATAATCCTAGATAACTGATTATTTTCAGATAAATATGCTAAAATAGCGTCTTACATATCAAACCGCTAAAGCAGTAACTAGCTATAACTATATGAATTTAATCAATTTATTAAATTTCTCACGAAAAGAGTTAGAAAATTATTTTCTAAGTATCGGTGAAACCAAGTTCCGGGCTATCCAAATAATCCAATGGATTCATCAAAAAGGAGTAGTGGATTTTGATCAAATGACCAATTTGAGTCTAACACTTAGAAACAAACTGAAAGAAACTTGTCATATTCTAACCCCTAAAGTTATATTAAAGAAGGTAAGTGCTGATCATACTATTAAATACCTTATAGAATTATCCGCTGGCAATTGTATTGAAGCTGTATACATTCCTGAGACATCACGTGCTACTTTATGTGTATCTTCACAAATTGGTTGTGCATTGAATTGTACTTTTTGTTCAACTGCTCAACAAGGCTTTAATCGAAACCTTAGTTGTGCTGAAATTATTTCACAATTATGGATAGTTCATAATGATATCGCTAAAAATCATGAAAACTTATCTCAAGTCACTAATGTAGTGTTTATGGGGATGGGGGAGCCATTGCTAAATTATGAAAACGTTCTTAAAGCTTCTGAATTAATGCTAGATGATAATGCTTATGGTCTATCAAAATATAGGGTGACGTTAAGTACCTCTGGTGTAGTACCTGTTCTTGAAAAATTAAAAACAGATTCGCCGATGGCTTTGGCGGTTTCTCTACATGCACCAAATGATGAGTTAAGAAATACTTTAGTACCTATCAATAAAAAATACCCATTAGCGCAATTGTTAGCAGTTTGTAAAAC
This sequence comes from uncultured Gammaproteobacteria bacterium, assembly GCA_964609155.1. Classification (GTDB taxonomy): domain Bacteria; phylum Pseudomonadota; class Gammaproteobacteria; order JAGOUU01; family JAGOUU01; genus JAGOUU01. Next base: position 17,350 of record CAZSRF010000019.1, read on the forward strand.
TTATTTTGAAGGTCAAAATAAACGTAAGGTTACTTTTGAATATGTGATGCTAGATGGAATCAATGACACACCAAAACATGCAAGAGAATTAATTAGAATTTTAGAAGGCATTCCAGCAAAAGTTAACCTTATTCCATTTAATCCTTTTCCAAGAACATATTATAAATGTTCAACTCACGAAGTAATTTCAAAATTTCATGATATACTAAACAGATCTGGTATCATAACCACAGTTAGAAAGACACGTGGTGAACAAATAGACGCTGCATGCGGCCAATTAGCAGGAGATTTTAAAGATAAAACTTCTCGTTCTCGCTTGAGTCGTCAAAAATTTGAAAGAATAAATCAGGCAACTGCACTGTAAGCTTAATATCTTAAAGATCTTAAATTAAATTAAAATATTAAAATAGAGTTGAGCACAAAAACAAAGGATGGGTTATATGTTACTGTCGAAAAATAAAACGTTTCTAGTAATATTGTTTTTAGTAAACTTTTTTCAACTAGGTTGTGTATCTCAAAGTGATAATCAGCCACCTCAAGATACAGCATATGGCAATGTTAATTTACATCGTTCTGCTAAATATAATGTACAGCTTGGCGTAGGTTATCTTGAACAAGGTGATGTAGAAAGAGCAAAAGAAAAATTACTTAAAGCTGTAAAACAAGCGCCTCAAATGCCTGAAGCACATTATAATCTAGCGCATTTTTATTATTTAGTTGATGATTTTGAATTGGCAGATCAGCATTTTAATGAAGCTATTAAATATGCGTATGATAATACATCAGGTGTGTTAGGTACAGCATATAATAATTATGGTGTATTCCTGTGTCAAACTTCTAAATATAGTAAAGCTTATGAGCAATTTGATAATGCTGTGGCGGATCAAAGCTATGCAGATAGTGCGTCAGCTTATGAAAATGCTGGCTTATGTGCACTAAAAGCAGGTGATAAAGTGTTAGCAAAAGCCAATTTTGAAAAAGCTGTTAAACAAAATCCATTTACGGCTAAATCGCTGGTAGAATTAACTCAGCTTAGTGTGGCAGAACGAAACTATAAACAAGCTAAAATCTATCTTCAACGTTATAACTCAACAGGAGCCACAAATAAAAGATCTTTGCTTTTGAATCTAGCAATAGCTAAATCTTTAGGTGATCATAATGAGGTTCTCAATATTAATACAACGCTGCGAGAAAAATTTCCTGAAGCCTTACGCGGTAATAAAGAGCATGAGCTTAATCAAGTGATGACATCTAGTAATCGAGAGAAACTCACTAATTTAGAAGGCACAGAAATAAATTATCAAGAACTTGGCAAGCTTAATAAAATTACATAAATTACTTAAAGTTTAGTACAATCTGTATTATCATGTATTATATTTTAAGTGTGCAGAAGGTAGTATTATGAGCGAAGTTTTAGAAGTTAAATCACCTACTAAAGGAAAGCAAACAGAGGCAAAAGCGGAGTCTTTAAAAGTCAGGCAGCAAGTAAGTAGTGCTTATAAAGTTGAACCTGTTGATCCACTGCTGTATCCAAGTCAACCAGAACATAGAGAGCAGACGGAAGTTTCAGAAGATACTACAGGATTTATAACAGAGCAAGATAGTATTAATAATACTATCAATATGGCTTCGCTAGGGCCTGGGGTTGCTCTTAAAACGGCTCGTGAAGAAGCGAAGCTATCAAAAGAAGACATAGCCAAAGAGTTAAGATTAGCTGTAAGGCATATCGATCATTTAGAACAAGATGCTTATTATAAGTTTTCTGCTACTGCGTTTTACATTGGTTATATTAGGAGTTATGCAAAACTTTTAGAGCTTGATCCTGAAAAAATAATAGCTAAATTTTACGCCATTCATAAAAATGCTTTCGATCTTCCTAAGCATAAAATTACAGCAGTTCCCTCTAGAGAAAAGAATGTAATAAGTGATTTGCATAAAACAGTTTCAAAAACTAGTCAAATATTAGCGGGGTTTTTAAAGCCAAAATTTTTAAAAATTATTTTAGTTGCAGTTATAAGTATATCCCTGTTGGTTTGGTTATTTTCTACTCCTGATAATTTGAGTGTGAATAATACAAGTAATCTAGAACTTGCTTCTGGATCAGATACGGTAGTAACTGAGCTTAATCCAGGCGATAGTGCTGTGACTACTTTACCGCCAGAGAGAGTTGATGAACTATTACCTACGTCACCTGTTATTGTTAAAAATATGGATAGTTTTGATGACACAGCTTTACAAAATGCTTTAGCTTTGAATGAGAACAAGGAGCAGGCTGATGCATTGACAGAAGCAGAAACAGATGTAAATGGAACTAAAAAGCAAAAATATGGTTGATATTAGAGATAAGATTAGCTATGAAAAGCATTAGTGCCATACGTGGTATGAATGATATTCTTCCAGATGAGGTTGTCTATTGGCAATTTATTGAAGAGAAGTTACGTAAATTAACCAAAGAATATGGTTATCTTGAAATCAGAGTGCCAATTTTAGAACCTACCGAATTGTATAAAAGAGGTGTGGGTGAGGTTACAGATATTGTTGAAAAAGAAATGTATACATTTCTTGATCGCAATGACCAAAGTTTAAGCTTACGTCCCGAAGGAACGGCCGGAGTAGTAAGAGCTGGTTTGGAGCATAGCTTATTCTATGGCAATAATCCAAAGCTTTGGTACCTTGGCCCTATGTTTCGTCATGAACGACCACAAAAGGGACGCTATAGACAGTTTTTTCAATTTGGCTTAGAGGCTTTTGGTTTTGTTTCTGCTCATATTGATATTGAAATTTTAGCTTTTTGCCAACGCTTATGGCAGGAACTTGGGCTTTCGGATAAAATCAAATTACAGATAAACTGTTTAGGAACTCCAGAAGTCCGAGTAAACTATAAACAAGAATTGGTAAAATATTTTACAGATAACCTCGCATCTTTAGATGAAGACAGTAAAAATAGACTAAGTAAAAATCCGTTACGTATTTTAGATAGCAAGAATCCTGATTTAAAAAAAATTATTGAAAAGGCGCCAAAATTATCAGATTATTTAGATGCAAATAGTTTGCATCATATGGCTACGTTAGAAACAGGATTAAAACAGTTACAAATAGAGTATCAAATAAATCCTTATTTGGTACGAGGCCTTGATTATTATTGTTTAACTGTCTTTGAATGGGTTACAGATACACTAGGAGCACAGGGTACTGTATGTGGTGGGGGGAGATACGATGGCCTCGTCTCACAAATGGGTGGTGAATATACACCTGCTGTGGGTATGAGTATTGGATTAGAGCGTCTTATCTTAATGCTAAAAGATAATGATGCTGTGCCCCAGGTTGAGTTGCAAAAAAACAACCCAGATTGTTATTTAATTTTATCTGGGGAGTCTGGGTTAAATATTGGTATAGTTTTGGCAGAGACATTAAGAAGCAAGATTCCAGGTTTAAGGGTAGTGACTAATACCTCTAATCAAAGTATAAAAAATCAATTTAAAAAAGCTGATAAATCTGGTGCAAAAGTAGCTATAATTATTGGCGAAGAAGAAGTGGATAATAATAATTATTCGCTTAAATGGCTTAGAGGCAATAAGCCGCAAGAAAAATTGAACTTAGATGATTTAATAGGGACAATCCGTGCAAGTTTACACAACTGAAGAAGAGCAATTACAAGTTTTACTAAATTTTTTTAAAAAACATGGAATCAAATTAATTGTTTTTTTTATATTAATTATTGTTTCTGTTGTTGGTTGGCAGTATTACCTTAGTAGCAATATTAAATATAATGCAGAAGCATCTATTTTATATAATAAATTGCAATCAACTACATCAGATAATGATCAAAAAGAAATAAGTCAAAATTTAGTAAAGCATTATAAGTCTACAGTATATGGTAAGATTGCAAGGGTGCACCTTGCAAACCAATTGGTAAATGAACAAAAATGGCAAGAAGCCTCTGATGCATTTCACAAAATTTATAAAGAAACGGGCAGTTGGCCTGATTTACAAGTTGTTGTCTTTGAAAATTGGTTACGCTCGTTAATTGAATTACAGCAATACGATAAAGCCTTAAAAACTTTACATAAAAATGAAAAAGTAGCAAAGTTATATCCGGTAAATTATTATAATCTTAAAGGTGATATATTATCTCGTTTAAATAAGCAAGCGGAGGCTGTTGAGGCATATAATCAAGCGCTACAATCAGCAAAAAAAGATGCTGGTTTCAGCGAACAAATGATTCAATTTACCAACTGGATTACACTGAAACGTAATGATCTTTTACTCCCTAAACAATTAAGCTAGAAGTGTTTTATAAAATTATAGGAGCTGTGTTGTGCAAAAATTAAGAGGGTTACCATATTATTTTATGTTATGCCTACGATTAGTAGGATTACTAGGATTAATCAGTCTTAATGGATGCAGCTATATAACAGGTGGCACTGATAATTCTGAACCTCCAAAACCGTTAGTAAAAATTAAACCAGAAAAAAAATTTGTTAAATTATGGTCTGATAAAGTTGGCGGTGGTGACTATACAGACAATTTAAGTTTAACGCCGTTAGTTTTAGATAATAAAATTATTACGGTGGATGCAAGAGGTTCTATTCAGGCTAGAGATATTAATACAGGTAAAATAATTTGGCGTAATAAGCTTAATCAAAAAGTATCAGCAGGTGTTACTGGATCTGAAGAAAAAATATTTATAGGCTTAGCTAATGGCGTTTTACTTGCTTTAGATACTTACAAGGGTGCAAAATTATGGGAACAAAAATTAGATAAAAATATTCTAAACAACCCTTATTTTGACGGTAGCAATGTTTACCTTCAGACTACAGATGGTACTTTATCCTCACTTAGTGGTAGTACTGGTGCTTTAAATTGGGAATATAAAGTATTAATTCCTGATTTAACGTTATACGCTACAAGCTCTCCAACAGTTTGGCATAATTCTGTTATTGCTGGTTTTGCAAATGGCAAAATTATGTCGTTTAATAAAACAAATGGTTCGATCGAATGGGATTATCAGGTAGCCGTTCCTGTTGGGCGTTCAAGTATCCAGCGAATGGTTGATATTATAGCAAAACCAGAAATCCACAATGGCGTTTTGTATGCTGTAAGCTATCAAGGGAGCATGGTCGCGCTTGATTTAAACAATGGATCTGAGTTATGGAAGTTTAATGTTTCTTCTATTGATAATTTTACTGTAAATGATGATTATATTTATATAAGCGATACTGAAGGAACGGTATGGGCTTTAAATAAAGACAATGGCAGGGTCTCATGGCAGCAGCCCAATTTACATATGAGAGAGATTTCAGGTACAGCCTATACAGATAATACGGTTTTGGTTGGAGATTATGCTGGTTATTTTCATGGTCTAGCGGATAACAACGGAAGCTTTGTTGCTCGAACTAAGTTAGGTGCAAGCGGAATAAGAGTGGCGCCGCAAGTAAAAGATGGTATAATATACATTTTAGATAATAGTGGTCGATTGGCTGCTTATAAGCTTGTAGACACTAAGATCTCTTAACCCTAACACACTGTAGTAACATGTCAATTCCAATAATCGCCATTGTTGGCAGGCCTAACGTAGGCAAGTCAACATTATTTAATATATTAACTAACTCCAGGAATGCTTTAGTGCATGATCGCCCGGGGGTCACCAGAGATCGTATCTTTGGTCAAGGGAAGTTAGGGTCGGGACTGCTAGAATTTGATTACTTAGTTGTAGACACAGGTGGTATCAATGGCGATGAAAAAGGTATTGACGCCTGCATGGCCGAACAGGCGTTAAAAGCAGTTGAAGAATCTGATTTAATTTTTTGGGTAGTTGATGCCAAAGCTGGGCTGACTCCGACTGATGAAATGATAGGTCAACAATTACGCGAGTCTAGTAAGCCTGTTATTCTTGTGGTTAATAAAATAGACAATGTGGATGCCAATCTAGCTCTAGCTGAGTTTTATGCTCTGGGTATGGGAGAGCCTTACCCTATAGCTGCTGCACATCGTCGAGGTGTTTGTACTATGGTAGAGGAAGTTTTACCTAAGTATTTCCAACCTAGGCTAGTTGAAGATAGTGAGAGTGAGAGTGATAAAGATAGTTCATCCGAAGATGGTGATGAGTCACAAAATAAATATTGGGTTGACAGCAAAATACGAGTTGCCATAATTGGCCGTCCCAATGTGGGCAAGTCCACTCTAATAAATCGCATGCTTGGTGAAACTAGAGTTGTTGTTTACGATGAACCAGGTACGACTCGTGATAGTGTTTATATTCCCTTAGTGCGTGAAGATCGTGAGTACATCTTAATAGATACTGCAGGAGTAAGAAAACGAGGTAGAATTACAGATGTTGTAGAAAAGTTTTCTATAGTTAAAACATTAAAAGCTGTAGCGGAAGCTAATGTTGTTATAATGCTAGTAGACAGCTCAGAGAATTTAACTGAGCAAGATATGCATTTATTACGTCATACCCAGGACTCTGGCAAAAGTTTAATTATTGCTTGCAATAAATGGGATGGTCTTGATGAGGAGCAAAAAGAAAAAGTTATAAGTGATTTAGATCGTCGTTTAGATTTTGTTTCATATGCAAAAAGATTTTTTATTTCAGCGAAGCATGGCACTAATGTAGGTCATCTATGGAGAAATATTATTGCTTGTTTTGATTCTGTAGTTAAAAATATACCAACAGCAAAACTAACAGATTATTTAGAAGAAGCTGTCAGAACCCATCAACCACCTTTGGTAAATGGCCGGCGTATAAAGCTCAGATATGCGCATTTAGGGAGTAATTACCCTTTTGTTATCGTTATTCATGGTAAACAAACAGATGCTGTGCCACCACATTATAAAAGATTTTTAATTAAATTTTTCCAAGAAAAACTTAAACTGGTGGGTACGCCAATTTTATTAAGCTTTAAAACAGATGATAACCCCTATGAAGGAATAAGAAATACTTTAACACCAAGGCAAATGCATAAAAGACAGCGGATGATTAAGAATAGAAAAGCCAGAGATAAGTAATGTTGTCAGGTTAAAAAAATCTTATTACTCAAAATAAATATTCTATAACAAAGGTTTTTTCAGGATGCAAAAGACAGGTCATCACTTTTTAAATTGGATTATAGTTTTTACAATATTTATTACTGCATCCAATGTCCAGGCGGTACATTTACCAAAACACTCTCCAGTTCCTGGTGGAGTTGTAAAAATAAAACTGCACGCACAATGCCCTACTAAAGCTTTTTTCAATAATGCTCCAGTTATTATAATTCAAGATGAGCAAGATTATTACGCTATTGCTGGTATACCTTTAGGGACACCGCCAGGCGAGTATAAAATAAAATATTTTGATCAAAACAATAACGAGTACAATAAATCTTTTAAAATAAAAGACAAGAAATATAAAATATCTAGAATTACCATAAAAAATAATAATATGGTCAATCCTGATCCAAGTACTCAAGCACGAATAATATTAGATTTAAAAAAGATCGCTCATGCAGTAAAAATAAAATCAGATTTTTTGCCAACAAATATGCAGTTTAAACAGCCGGTCGAGGGTTTTAAAACTACATCATTTGGTGCACGCAGGATTATAAATAAACAGATTAAAAACCCACATACAGGTATGGACATAGCTGCTCCAACTGGGGCTAATGTGATAGCGGGTGGAGATGGGGTCGTTATTTTAGCTGAAAATTTTTATATTCCAGGTAATTTAGTTGCTATTGATCATGGCAGTGGGCTTGTTACAATGTATGGGCATTTAAGCACTATTTTAGTTACGGTTGGAGATAAAATAAAAACAGGAGATATTATAGGTAAAGTAGGCAGTACAGGTAGGGTCACGGGGCCACATTTGCATTGGACGGTGAAATTAAACCAAGCTTCCGTTGATCCGGATTTGTTTTTGTAGGTGAAAAGAAAATAAATTTTAATTTCAAAAGTTGTCATTGCGAGGATTTCGCCAATGCAAGAACTGAATAATTAAATGCTCTGACGCGAAATCCGCGGCAAACCAGAAGGAATTTAAAATATATCGTATATAAAATTATTATCCTTCGCAACGTAATTATCATGTGCACAAGCAATGATGCAGCGATAAGACATCTTTACAAAGATTATGTGAGTATGTTATACATAGCCATTACATCTTGAAAAAATAATAAATTATTTATGCAATAAGGATAAATGTTGTTTTAATGGACACTGACATTACGCACGATGATGCCAAAGGCGATTTAGTTATAAGAACAGTAGCAATGCCAGAATATACCAATTTTAATGGTGATATATTTGGTGGTTGGGTGATGTCGCAAATGGATATGGGGGCAGGGATAGTAGCAACGCGAATATCTAAAAAAAGAGTTACCACAGTTGCCGTAGACAAAATGGTATTTTTGAACCCTGTAAAAGTAGGTGACTTGGTGTCGTGTTATGGAGAGTTGCTTAAAATAGGTAATACCTCCATGACTATAAAAATAGAAGTATGGATATTACGAAAATTAACTGTGCAAGAAATAAAGGTAACTGAAGGTATTTTTACCTTCGTTGCCATCGATGAACATGGACGTCCTACCCCCGTAAGCGTGTAATCTTATTTACATTGTATAGTATAGGTTCCGTTTTGAACGGAAGTTTTAGGGTCAAAGCTTACTATAATAAGTTTTGCGTTATCTGTAGTCTTCAGCCCAGTGCAAGCATCAAGATTTACTTGATTAAATCCTGTATTTTTATTTAAGTCAATAAATTTTACTGTATCAGCAATAAATTGATTACAGTCAATATTCTGGTATACAGGCGTGCCAATTTGAGAATTGGCGGGGACAGCTCCGCAGGCTTTATATCCAGCATCTTGATTTGCTATGACAAGTTTTTTAAATAATGTACCCAGATCATTTTGCGCTTGCGTATAACCTGCTTGATCTTTGGTGCATGTCCATTTTCCTGGGTTGACTGTACATTTTGTTGAGCACCCAGAAGTATCAGGGTTGTTGTTATTATTAAGCCCTAAATCACATGTCTCGTCTGCATCAATAAACCCGTCACCACACCATGAGAAATAAGCAGGTGGTAGAATCAGTAAAGTTAGCATAGTTAACAATTGTATTTTATTAAGCATAATATACTCCTATTTTATTCCCTGAGTTGCATCAGGATCACAATTTATGGCATTAGGTTTCTCAAAATTTAAGTTTAATGGATCTGGCGGCATGCTTACATTAAGCATGACTGCAGCTTTGCAATCCGCAATGGCGATGTCTTTATCTGAAGGAATGGATGTTGTCTGACCACTTTTCATTGCTTGATAATAATCACCAAGTGCAGTTTTAACTGAAACCTGACGATTCAAATCTTTAAACAGTGCCAAATTTTGTTTATACTGATCGCATACAGCTTGGATTAATTCAGGAGTTTCCGGGTTGCCAATAGGTTTATAATCCGGCTTGCACTTTATTGCAGCAGTTGAAGAAGAAATAATGTTTTTTTGATCATTTATGACGGTACCATTATTTACTATAAGTGAGCCACTGCCATTATTAATATAATTTTGTTCTGTAGTTAAGGCATCTTTAATTTCTGGAAAAGTTAAAATAATATACAGCATTGCAAGGCTTTTGGGGTTCAGAGAAATATTCGTTTGCAATTTATAATCATCGAGGGTTTTTGTACATGTCCAATTACCTGTTTTTTGAATAGTGCAACTTGTTGTGCAGCCAGAGATATTGGGATCATCGTTATTGGAATTTCCTAAATCGCATTCTTCTTTACCATCTAAAAATCCATCTGCTTTACCATTGGTGCATAAGTTTGTAAAAGTTGCTGCGGTAGGTTTTGCGGTAACAGCAGCGATAGTTATACAACTTTTAACAGATAGTGTGACTAGAAAAATAAGATTTATGCAGGTACCAAAAAAGCTCTTGTTCATGGGGTTGGGGGATTAGTGCATCTAATTGTATAACTAGTTGCTTTTTTTGTCATATTTTTTGGATCATAATCTGCTATTTTAAGAGTTCCTATTCCTCCATGCGAAGATTCTAGTTTAGTGCAATCATTAATAAAATTATCTGAAAGAGTTATATTTTTGTTTAATTCAATAAACTTTATAGAATCGGCAATAAAGCCAGTGCAATTTGCCGATGATGATGGCGGTGTTGGAGTACCACATAGCATATATCCCTTAGCATCTTGTTGTATGGAAACAATGTTGTTTAATTTGTTAGATAAAAAATTTTGAGTATCTGTATACATATCTAATGTATTTGTACATGTCCACTGGCCAGTTTTTTGTACTGTACAGTCTGTTTTACATCCTGATATGTTAACGTCATCATTATTTTTAAGACCTAAATCACATTCCTCATTGGCATCAATAAAACCATCTCCACACCAAGAAAAGTACGGAGATGAAAATAGCATTCCAACGAACACCCATACAACAAAATATTTTTTAAAAATAGGATTAAACATAGCTATCACCTAGTTATCTTATTCCATTTGTAGCATCTGGAACACAGTTTATTTTTACAGGGCTACCCAGAAATGTAAAACTTTTAGTATCAACATCTTGAATTTCAGGACTGGTTGATGTGCATTTGGCATTAAGAAGTTGAGCCGCATCTTTTCCACCAGCTGCTGTTTCTATAGAGACTTGGGCATTTAGTTCTTTGAAAAGAGCTACATCTTTTACGTATTGACGACATGCTATAAGGTCATTTGGTTGTGCAGTTGATTTCATTGGAGTGCTGCATATACCCTGAGCTACTATCCAGGATACTCGTGTGGGAGAATTTTGGCCAGTTTCGTTGGCAAGTACCTTATAGAGGGAAATCAAACTATTTGGATTACTGTTATCTGTAATCATATTCATATACCCAACACCATCGCTATTGCAGGTCCATTTCTTAGAATGACCAGTTTGTTGATCTATATAAGTGTTAATTGTGCAATCAGTATTACACCCAGATTTAGTGCCATCTGGATTGTTTAGAGTTCCCAAATCACATTCTTCACCTGTCTCTAAGAGGCCATTTGCAATGCCACCAACGCAAGCAGCGTAGGAAGAACTATGCGCCATAAATATACCAACTGGCAATACAATGCCAATGACGAAATTTCTTAACCATTTGTTATTGCTCATAACTTATCCCACCTAATTTTGGCAAACTTCTTGCTATCTGTAATAATATTAGTAGTAAGGCTAATGGTAATCAAGGTGGCTAGATAAACTATTTGACAATCAATAACTAATTGAATTAATGTCCCGGATTAATTTAATATATTAAATCGTTGCAGCAGAATTATACGCTCATAATAAGCTTCTGGTATAAAAAATAGATGGATTGACCATTTGGTAGGTACCAATTCGGTGCTATTTGCACCCATGGCTCTAAAACAAAAAGTCGGTTTTGTAGATCAGGGTGAGGGATTGTCAGATGAGGGATGTCTATCACCAGATCGTCATAAACTAGGATATCTAAATCAATTGTTCTTGGCCCCCAGTGCATAGTTTTAACCCGGGCTTGTTTTTTTTCTATAGAATGTAAAAAAATTAAGAGTTCAGAGGGGGAGAGTGTAGTTGTAATTTTAATAACAGCATTAATAAAATTATCCTGATTAAGATAACCATACGGTTCAGTTTGATATAATTTTGAGCATGCTAGAATTTTTATTTTTGGATTTAAGCTAATATTTTTGATAGCTTTAATAACTTGTGTTTTTGGATTATTCTGATTACTTCCCAAAGCTATAAAACAAATGTGAGTATTATTCAGCATAATGATCAAGCATGTTTTTACGCATCTGAGAGTCTGCTGCTTCATAATCCTTCCACCACTGTAATTGTTTAGAATTAGTTTGCTCTAGTTCAGAACGCAATACTAAGAAATCAAAACCAGCTCTAAATTTTGGGTGAAAAGCAGCTTTTAACACGGCTTTTTTTCGTGTTTTATTTAATAATCTTTGTAGGTACCAAATTTCTTCCATAACTTGCGTAAATCTTTTTGGAATAGCAAGGCGAACATTCTGTTCTTTAAGAATTTTATGGGTATGCAAGCGCCAAATATGCTCACGCCCATGGTTTTGGTTTGATGAGGTATTTTGTGACTCTAAGTAGAGCAATTGTAAAGGATGCCATAAAAAAGCTGCTAGTAAAAAAGCAGGGTTTACAGGTAAATCATTTTGTAGTCTTTGATCTGTGCTTTGTAACACTCGGTGAACAAACAGTAAGTGCTGTGGATAATGATCTTGTATTTTTTTAATAGCAGTAAAAGGAAAGAGCTTTTGCAGTATTTTATATTTATTTAAAATTAAAAAACTTTGTTCTGAATGACCCGTTAAAAATAATTTCATATATTCTTCAAATAAACGGGCCGGAGGAATATTTGATAATAATTCTTGATAATCATTATTATTGATAGGAGTTAAAGTAGCAGGTTCAATTGTAAAACTAAGTTTTGCTGCAAATCGCAAAGCCCGTAACATGCGCACTGGATCTTCGCGATATCTTGTTTCTGGATGTCCTAGTATTTTTATAGTGTGGTTTTTAATATGTAAAAACCCATCACAATAGTCTATGATATCTCCAGCAATGGCATCATAATAGAGGGCATTGATAGTAAAATCTCTGCGCCATACATCTTCGTCTATTGTGCCATAAATATTGTCTCGAATGATTTGCCCATCAATAGCCATATGATCAAAACTATCTAAATTTTGAGCTGCATTCTGAGCAGGGGGGGCAGCCCTAAAAGTTGCTACTTCTACGATATCTCGGCCATAATGAACATGAACTAACCTAAACCTGCGCCCAATAATCCGGCTGTTTTTAAATAAAGCCCTTATTTGATCAGGAGTTGCGTCAGTAACAATATCAAAGTCTTTAGGCTTAAATCCTAGTAATAGATCTCTAACTCCGCCTCCAACAATATATGCTTGAAAGTCAGCTCGTTGTAGTTTCTCTAAGATGCCAATAACACGTTTATCTACTTGGGATTCTTGAATATTATGTACTTTTTGAGGAATAATTTTTGGGTGCGACATTATTTAATGCGTTGGTTAAGAGTTGTATTGTTTATTGCATCATGTTGAATATTATAACATTTTTACTAATGCGGGTTAATTAAAAATAAAAAATTAATTATGCATATCTGTATTAGTGTTAGAATATTAACAGGATTTAGGGTACAATACAAAGCTTAGTGCAATATGCAATCTAACATGAGAGAGGTTTGAGTTGGTTAACTCTGTTGTTCCTGTTGCCCCTATAGTATCAGCATCTAGTTCACTATCAAAAAAATCCTTTTTAGATCCAGCTGGAGTTATATGTGCTTGTTTCATGGCAATACCCGGCGTTCTGTTAGGGCAAATCATTGGTGTTACTGGGTTTCTTAGTTATGCTTGGATCTGTAGCCCTCTAATGGGTATGGTATTCGCAGGTTTTGGATATTATGTGACTAAGTCTTCCAAAGGCGCCGACAAAGCTGCTAATCTAGAGTCTTTTTTTCGTGCACTGGCCGTCTCTTTGGCTACAGCTCTTGGAGGGCTTTGGGGTGGTGCTACGGCTGGTCCCTTGTTTATTTTTCTCGGTTTATTTATTCCTGCTAATCAAATTTTATTAAGCTGCATTGTTTTAGCCGCTGCTATTTTTGCTCTTTGTACTTTGGTTACGTTAAAACTTAAACGTCCTAAAGGCCCAGAGGGTTTTGTAACTTTAGCTAATGGTTTTATGTTCATGGTCCTCGGTGCATCAATAGGTATGCGATTTAGTCCTATTGGCTGGATAATTGGTCTTAATATAGGTCTAGTTTTTGGCTTAATCACAGGGAGTATTTGCAACAATAGTAATTTTTTGTATGGTGGTTCATCGACAAAAAAAGTGTTAACAAATATTTATGCTATCTCAGGTTTGCTAACCGGCATTATGTTTGGAGCAATTATGAATGCTATACTTTTTGCTTCTTCATTAGCATGGGCTAGTAGTATATTGGGTGTAGGTTTTATGCTTATAGGTGGATGTGTAGGGCATAGAGTTGCTACAAAATTGGATGTTAAAAAAGGTAATACGGAAGTTGATCTAGACAACAAAGAGCTGCGTCATAAGCTGTATAAATCAAGTTTACTTATCCCAACACTTTTTTTGGGTTACTTAACAGGTGGTTTAATTGGTTATTTAGCCTTTCCTGGTGCTGAAATATTATTATGTCAAGCTTTTGGCACAGTAGCATCTAGCATTTTATATTTAACAGTTACTAGTTTATACACTCCGGTTATTGATTTCTTAAAACGGTTATTTCATAAAGAAGCTCCTGAAAAAGCTCTTATTGAGCAAGAAAAATTAAATCCGGATAGCAAGCCAACAATTGAGAGTGTTAAAAAACCTACAAGAACTTTTGCAAATCTTGTTTCTCACACAAAGGCTGGTGATCTATTATCTGCGAGTCGTCCTGCCATACCATCTGTTATACCTAATTCAGAGAAAATAAATCGTCGTTGTAGCATATGCTAGAATTATTAAAATAAATTGCTGCCTCTTTAGTTTATAGTTGGTTGAATTTAAAAAAATATGTAGAAAGCATTGACTTGATAGTTAGATGTAATTATTATGTACGTTGAAAAGCTTGGTAACCATGTAGCAAAGAGGTGAGAAATGATTAGCATATCTGAAATAGAAAGATTCATTAGTGCAGATTCTAGGGTAGATTTTGCTCCAGAAAGCAGTCAATTAATAGTTGATATTACTCACTCCAGAGGCCCTGCTCCAGATAAAGCGCTTTCTAGTATTAAAGCTGCTTTAAAGCCACGACCAGCAGATTTACTTCATGGTGCATCACAAGTTATTTTTGTTATTGATAAAAGTGGCAGTATGCAAGGAATCAATTTTACTGTTGCACGTCGCGTGTTTGATACAATTTATGATTCATTAGATCCTAATACGAGTGTATCAGTTTTATTGTTCAATGAGGAAAATCAGATCATACAACTCTTGCTGAGAGGAGATGGTACGAGCGTAACTAAAGGGCTTAAATCTGCGATTAATTTTGAGGATTTAACTCGCCAGTTGGATTCGATACGTCCTGCAGGAAGTACTAATATTATAGGTTGTCTTAAAGACACAGCATATCTTGTTTCAGGTACGCCTGGTGTAAAACCAACGGTAGAACAAATTAATGCAGCAAGTGTTGTTTTTATAACAGATGGAGTTGATAATCAGGCAGTTCGTTATAAGAGAGCACGAGATGCAGGTGATGCAGGAGTAGTTCCGCATCGCCGAGCAGCCTCTAATACTGAAGATATGATGCAATTAATGCTGCCTTTGATGAGGAGAGAATATGGAGGATCTATATTACCTCGTATCATACCGATAGGCATTGGAGTGTATTACGATAGTGATTTATTGATTTCTTTGGGTGCGCATCCGGTATTTCATCGTTCAGGTTTTCTACATTTAACACAGGTACAGCATGTAGAAGAACGAAGAACGGCGTTGCTTGGTTTGGTAAATCCTTACAGACTGAAAAGCTGTTTATTTGTTAGATATAAAAATGGTGAAAATAAATTGTACCCAGAGATGTATTTGCAGGAAGAGGCTGTTGGAGTAAAAGAACATTTATTTGATGATACAGCGGAAATAAGTGAAATTTATATTGCTACTTTTCGGGAAGGTGAGACTCTACAGGTATTAAGAATTATGCATAGTGATGCCGGATTTTTAAATATAACAACATTACGATATGACGATGAGCTCTTAAAAAAATATATACTTTCAGAAAACTCTGCTATGGCTCTGGAATGGAGAAGAGCCGATGATAGGTCATTGTTGGGGCATTTTAAACCAGCGATAGAAAAATTATTACGTAATTATACAAAAGCGTATTGGCGTAAGGATAGAGATGTGATAGCTGCTCTAGAAAATTTAACAAAAATTTATATTGAACTTACAGATACAATTGCTAAAAGATGGCCTGCCAGAACTATCAACCCTCTACTAGACTTAAGAAGAAGATCTGAGGACGAAGAGAGACGTGAACTAGCAGGTTATTCTGCGACAAGTGTTTCATGTGCTGGACCCGCAGCTAGTGCTGCATCTGCTGCGTGTCCATGGTATTAATTTCTAAGAGGGGTAATTTATGCACCAATATATAATTCTAGATGAAAATGGTTTGATCGATACTAAAAGAACGATTGCTAAGGCTATTAGTGCAATCATTGGGGTTGATGAGATCGTATCAGGTTTTGATATTATTCATCTTGATGGTAAAGCATCGTTTGGGTTAATATTCCGCGAAGGAGTTATGGATGCTGCTCGAACTTTTATAGAAGCACATCCTGCGTTAGGTCAGCTTTATGTACCTACAGCAGCTGCAGCAGCATCGGCAGCAGCATCTGTGCCTATCATACTGTTAAATAAGACAGATAATATTATTTATCTTTTTATGACACTATTAAAAAGTAATGAATTATTGACTGATGCTGCTGTTCCTCCTTTTGCTAGGGTTGATTTTTTAGAGTTATTTGCAGCTCAAGTTATTGAGCCATTAATTTTTTATGGTCAAAGAAAAGATGAAATGAAAGTTGGCCTAACACCAATTGAGTTTGAAGATGGTAAAATAAGGATTACTCTTAGAGGAATAATACCTGGTAGCGATAATGCAATTTTTCAGCACGATAGATTAGATGAGCTTGCATTAATCTGCTTTGACTCTACTGATGCTCATGCTGCAACCACATTAAAACTAATAAAAATATTATTAATTTCTATAAGGAAAAATTATCTTGAACGTCGCTCGGAACATGGTGCTTTACTGTTTGAGATAAATTGTCAACCTGTAAGGATTAGCTCTCTGAAGGTCACAGAAGGCAAAAGGTTAATGATAATATCTAGTTTGGTTGATAGTAGTTATCCACCTGATCGTTCACAATTGAAACGATTTCAATCTTTTTTAAAGACTGTGCTGGGAGATGAGATTAAAGTAGTTTTGTCTATGTATTCATCTAGTACTTGCATAGAAATACAAAGCTTAACAGGTTCATTTTTTAAAGAAAGAGAGATTGAGCATATTTGCAGAAAGCTATTAGATATTCAAACTGTTGTGTTACATCCGGCCACTAAAGAAAAAATTATTGAAGAAGTTGGTTCTCTTGGAGCAAAACTTTTACCAGCCCCAGGTGAGGTACGACATGTTTTTGATGGCAGTGATGCAACTCATGATTTCTTTTCTATATTTAACGATCAGATTTCGCAATGTACATTTGCAAATCCAATAGTAATTGGAAGGGATGGTCATAGTTATAGTATGGAGACATATAGAAGGTTCATGACCGACTCTAAACCGTCTAATCCTTTGACAAGAGAACCTCTGGGAGATATTGCTTTTAGAGAAAATAGATTACTCAAAGTTATTATGCTGCATTATACTGAGCATCATTCTTATGAAATGCCGGAAGCACTAAAAGCCATGAAGGAGCCTGTTATTTTACCTAATGGTGAAACTTATGATGAAGAACAGGTGTATGGTTTTTTCTTTGCACAACATGCCCTAGCAACACTATCTGAAAGATATATGCAAAGAAAAGATTTGATTGCTAGATATGGTTCGTTAAAATTCTCTGTAGGTGGTTGTGAATTAACGTTAAATGATATATGGCCTAATCGTGCAATACAAAATTTAATCGATTTTTATAATACTACTATCGAGACAAATCCGGATTCAACGGTTATCGAAGGCGAAGGTGCTGTAGAAAAGCCACTGATTTCTTTAGCTGCCACCGTGGCAAGTTTAGTAGTTAATGATGATGCTTTATCGAGAGACGAAGCTAGAGATTTAGTATGCACTGATCCTAGCAAGTTACCAGTAAATGCTATCTATACTCGTGAGCCATCAGCACTGCGTTTGGACTTTAAAAGCTCAAAACTGTCAGATAGTATTTTTAGTTTATTAATTCGTAATAATATAGTGGCACAATATGATAATAAAGGTGGGCCTTTTTCATCCAGAAGATGTATTACAATTGATGAGAGGGATTTACATAAGTTTATTGTTACAGTTTGTAAATATAGTGCAGAATCTGATTTAGGTCGGGCTTTACTAGGTTTACCTGGTGGTGCTGCTGAATATACTGCAGCAATTCCTGCGGCGACAACAGTCCGGACTGCGGCTCCTATGGATAGTAGTATACTTATGTTTTTAAGAGCCATGTTTTATGGTAATGAAACTGAGTTAGGAGAGGCAATTAAAAACTTACCTCCTAGTTTGCGAGAATCACACTCTAGATATTCTTGGTTGAGCCCAACAAGAACAGAAGTAGTTGATGCCCCTATTGCTGCGTCTGTTGCTCCTGCGGTATCGGCAGTTGCTTCTGCAATTACTCCTACAGGACTTTTTAACGCCTTTTTAGGTAGCGCTGCAGGATCGGTATCACTTGCTGGGGGCGGGGGGCTATCTCCCATGGGAGCGCATTGGGCACCACAAGCATCTTGGTCACCACAGGGAGCAGGGCTTGGAGCACCACCAGCATTTCCTTGGCCACCACTGCCTATGGGAGGAAGTTTGGGATCACCTCCGTCGTTAGCGCCGCATCCGGCACCGCTAGCGCTACCAGGAGCCCTTGGAACATTCCTTGGAGCCTTATGGCCTGGAGTAGCTCCTCAATCAACTTATCCAGCACCGCTAATGGTGCAGCAGCCACAGCCTGGGACTGGAGTAGCTTCTCAACAGGCAGGCTCTCTGCTACCATCATTACCACCATCTTCACCAAATGATGGTAGTACAATGGACATGTCACCATGATGAAACTAGATTGTGCCAGACACAAGAGTGTTTGGCACAATCCTTCTAGGCCTGAACGCATACCCTGTTATAGCTATTACAGGGTAGTGTACAGCTAATTCTAATCATTATCTAAAATTAACAGTCAGAAAATTGATTATTTTACTAATGATTGGTAATAGCCACATAAATCTGCCAAAAAACATGCGTTACATTTAGGTTTTCTAGCAATACAAATATATCTTCCATGTAAAATTAGCCAGTGATGAGCATCTTTTAAGAATTCAGATGGAACATTTTTTAGAAGTTTTTTTTCAACTTCTAAAACATTCTTGCCAGGTGCTAGACCTAACCGATTAGAAACTCGAAATATATGAGTATCTACAGCGATAGTATGCTCACCAAAAGCTGTGTTTAATACTACATTAGCTGTTTTGCGACCTACGCCTGGTAAGCTTTCAAGGCTTTCTCTGTTATTAGGCACAACGCTGTTATATTCTTTAATTAGTTTTTCACAAGTTAAAATAATATTTTTAGCTTTTGAATTATATAGCCCTATAGTTTTAATATATTCTTTAAGTTTAGTTTCACCTAAATGATAAATTTTCTCTGGGGTATTATATTTTTTAAATAGCTTTGCGGTAGCTTTATTGACACTGATATCTGTAGCCTGTGCTGATAAAATAACTGCTATTAACAGCTCAAATTCAGAGCAATAATGTAATTCGGTGGTTGGTTCGGGGTTATGTTCTTTTAATCTTTGGAATACTTGATAGCGTTGCTGGAAGTTCATAAGCTTTGGGTTTTGTTCGTTTGGATAAATCAATAGAGGGATTGTCATCGCAAGTTAGATAATTTTTTAATGCTATCAAAAAGCCCAGAGTTAAAAAAGCACCAGGAGGTAATAAAGCAAGAATAAAATGATATGGTTGATGACTGAAGTTAATTACCCAGTTTTTTGCAGGCTCGCCAAATAATTGATCAAAGTGAGCAAATAAAGTACCCTGGCCTAAAATTTCTCTAAGGCTACCTAAAATTAATAAAACAATACAAAAGCCCAATCCATTAGCCAAGCCATCTAATATGGCCTTGAAGATAGTGTTTTTATAAGCATAAGCTTCAATACGAGCTAAAATAACGCAATTTGTCGTGATTAAAGCTAAATAAACACCCAATGTTTTATATAAATCATAACTGTAAGATTGAAGAAGGATTAATAAACAAGTGACAATACTTGCAATAAGCAACATGAAATAGGGGATTCGTATATTATAGTTAATGTATTTTTTAATTCCAGCGATAGTGGCATTGCAAAGCACGAGTACGACAATACTCGCTAGCCCTAAAGTCATGGCATTAACGGCGGTGTTAGAAACAGCAAGTAAAGGACATAAACCTAATAATTGTGTTAACGCAGGGTTATTGGTCCACAGACCATTTTTTATTATTTTTAATTTTGACATAACGTAGGATGTTTTTCTAATAATAATAAACTGTTGTAAATTGCTTTAGTAACAGCTTGTGAAGTTATTGTTGCTCCTGAGATGCTATCAATTGTAGTTGGATCTGAGTCTAGTGTTGCGGAAGATTTTGTTACTTTCCATGGGTTGATGCTTAATACTTTATTTTTAAATTGAGATAGCCAATTGCTTTTTTCAGGTTCTATTAGATCGCCTAAACCAGGTGTTTCTTGATGATGTAAAATTTTAATATCTAAGATACGGAAATCTGCTGTAGATTTTTTTTTGTTTGGGGTGGCTTGAATTGCTATGAGTAAGTTGATGTTACCATTATAACCATCTGGAGCTGTCGTGTTTAAGATCACGGCTTGAACTTCTTCGTTATACTTAGCTAAATAGGCCTCTGTTGGATTTTTTTGCTCGAGATAATCCAAGCATTTGGGATCTGAGATAATTATTGTGGAGTTTAAAATATTATTATTATATTTAACAGCAGTTAACAAGCTACCTAGTTGCGACTGATAAGCGTTATTTTTCTGAGAATTAATTCTGTCTTTTGAATAGTGGTAGAGAAAGGCTAAAATAGTCAAGCAAAATGCAGCTATAAAATAGCTATGCAGTAATATTTTTTTCATAAAACTTGGTAAAGGTTAATGCACAAGTTAACCTGCGTTCCGCCCGGAACAAGTTGTGCAAGTGCACCAACCCTTAAAGTAAGTATAGTTTATAATCTAAAAAATCTATGTTAACTGGTAAATTAATTTAATAATAATATTTTTAAATCATCATCAGCCAGCGTTTGATCAGATATAGTAATAACTTTTGAATTTAATTGTTTCTGTTTAGGGTTTAAAATTTTAGTAAAATTATCTACAGCATCAGAAAACTCTCGCTGTGGCCAGTGTTTTAATACAACTAAAGTATCGAATAACTTTTGGGGTTTAAAATATTCAACTGTACCAACCCAGAGCGTCTTATTATTAATGAAATAAGGTGACTGCCATAGTCTAATAACAAGAATTTTATTATTTTGTTCTTGACGACTGTAAGTGATAACTGGAGGATGATCTTGATAATAAGCTGGTGTAATAGGTAGATTGGATATTTTGGGATCATTTTCTAGATAGTTCAATATAGATTTGAAACCAAAAGCAGGTTGAGATTGCCACAGATTCTCTTGAAGAAGTAATTGGATGTTTTCGATATCGCCTAACCATTGTATATTGATAATAGGATCGCTAATTGAGCTAAACAAATTATCCTGAGTGTGCCAAGTCTCAAAATCTAAATTTTCAGTATCAAGGTTTTGATGAACAGTAGCTAAATTATAGTCAGGTTTTATATTAGATAAATAAACAATGCACGTATTTACAAAACAGATGGTAAAGATAATAAAGCATGAGGCAATATTGAATTGTTTTTTGTTGATATTTTCAATTGGTTTTTGCCAATAAAAGATACAGAAGATTAGCAGTAAACAACAGGAAAGCAAAATAGCACCCAGGATGTCGCTAAGCCATACTTGGCCTAAGTATAATTTTATAAGAATAAAAAGTATTAAAATACAGCCAGCAAGGAAGTTATAACTCGATTTTACAAATTCTTTCGGATCATTAGAATATTTTATAATGCCTATGTAACCAATTAACAAGGCTAAGAGGCCAATGCTGACATTTGGAAAGGATGTATGATACAAATTAGAATAGGTCGAAGCAAGCTGATAAGGAGCAGGATACTTGACTATATAAGAAACAAAATAAGTGGTAGCAAAAAAAGCTAACAACAAGCCTGAGCTAATATATATAGGACGATTGATAATAAATTGTTTATTAAAAATAGTTGTGTTAACACGCTGATGGTTAAAAGAATTATTTATTGCAAAATAAATAAAATAGCCTAAAAATATAATTATCAATAGAAATTCAGAAACATTACTATCTATGATGAGTAAAACGTGATTTAAGATAGGCGATGTATTTAATAACAGAGCTAGATGTTTAAAGAAAGGATTTAAAGCTGTTGTGAAAAAATGAAGCTTGGTGAAGACAATAAACAAGATAGTTACTGATAAGGCTAGTATTAGAAACAAAAAGCTATCAACTTGGTGTTTCTTATGGGTGAGAGGGTGTGAAATAATTTTCTGTAAAAAAGTCAGTGAATTGTTTTCTGCATAGAACCAAATTCTTGATCCCCAGCGATTAAATTTATGTTTTAATCCGCGCCAAATATTTTTTACGATGATGCTGGAAAACCAAAAAATAATTAAAGCCAAGAAAACGATAGCAGTAAGTTTTCTGCCAATTCCTGCAGGCAATGTTTGCAACGTATTACCAAAAATAATACCTGGGATTAGATGTGATGGTGCCCAGAGCAAAGCAGAAATAATATTGACTGTATAAAATTGCAGTTGTGGCATTTTCATCATACCAGCGATAGCTGGAATCATTGGGCGCACGGGGCCAGCAAATCTACCAATAACAACACTCTTCTTACCATGACGTGCAAAGAACTTTTCACAGCGTAAAATCACATCAGGATATTTGCGAAAGATATACCAATCACGAATACGCTGTTGATAATGTCTTCCAATTTGATAGCTAATAGCATCTCCAGCTACAGCACCTAGTATAGCAGTGATCATCGCAGGCCATAAAGAAATGTAGCCGATTCCGATCATTGTACCTATGGCAAGCATTATAGTAAGCCCTGGAACAACTAAGCCTACAACTACTAACGATTCACTCAAGGAAATTAAAAAGATCAATAAATAGGAATAATTAGGGTTGTTACTTACCCAGATAAGTAAGTTATTTATAATATCTGTGGCCATAGCGAATATATATCTAATTTTAATGTCTTAATTATAACCCAATAACTTTATTAATTCTGCAGATAGTTTATCTACAATAGCGGAGCGAGATAATGTTTTACTCAATTGACTAATATTGGCGATCTGTAGATTATCAAAACCACATGGATTAATATAACTAAAAGGCAACAGATCCATATTATAGTTTAAAGCGAGCCCATGGTAAGTGCATCCACGTCGTACTCGCAGGCCAATAGAGCAGATTTTAGTTTTTTTATTATTTAAATCAATGTAGATACCAGGAGCATTCGGATCAGAGTAACTGGTAATATGGTAATGTTGTAACGTATTAATTACTGCTGTCTCAATAAGAGTAACAAGTTGGCGAATTGACAATTGTAACTGTCTTAAATTTAATAAAAGATAAATCACAATTTGACCTGGACCGTGGTATGTTACCTGGCCACCACGGTCAGATTGTATAATGGGAATATTATGATTATTATTCAAAATATGCTCTGCTTTACCAGCTTGTCCTTGTGTAAACACAGGGGTATGCTCTAGAATCCATATTTCATCTTTTGTTTCGGGGGTTCGCTTATCAGTAAAATTCTGCATGGCGGACCAGATAGTTTGATAATCTTGTAATTTATTATCAAAATTTCTAATAGTTATTTTTTCTGTCATAACACCATAATAATATTTTTATTTGCAACTAAGTCTTGATAGATGCAATCAATATGTTCTTTGCTTATAGCTTTAATAACGACAGTGACAGATAAATAATTACCTTTAGAACTGTTATGAGTGGTAGTTGGGATAAATTCCATATCTGGGGAATGTTTGTGTACGATTGATGTTGCAAACTCTTCTAGGTTAAACTCAGAATGGCTGAAAACTTTAATCGGAAAATCACAGGGGAATTGAAGTAACTCAAGCTTATCTTGCTTATTTTGTTGGAGTTTAGCTTTTGTACTGATATTTTGGCCTTTGCCTGTTTTTTTGGGATTCTTAGTATGTCTGGGTGGTTTATTTTTTGTCATATTGATCGTTTAACTAAAATTAGAGTTGGTTTAGTCGATTAGTTTAGTAGTCTAGGCAGTGATTAACTTTTGTTGAATATGTTCAACATATAAATTAGCTATTTGTTGCCACATTGGTCCCGGTTTATTGTTATGTATTATGGTATCATTGACTTGCCCAACAGGCCGAATCTCTTTAGTCGAACTACTTAACCACACTTCATCTGCAGCATAAATATCGGCAAGAGAAAGATGTTTTTCTAACAGTTGTATGTTATGAGATCTGCATATTTCTAAAATAATTTGACGGGTGATCCCTGGCAGTATCTCGTTATTAAGAGGAGGTGTTAGAATAGTATTGTTTTTTACTATAAAATAATTAGACGTAGTTCCCTCTACAATATTGCCACCTGGGCGAATTAAAAGTACTTCTTCAGCGTTTAATGCGCGACCTTCTTGTCTTAAAAGTATATTCCCCAGTAGAGCAATAGATTTAATATTGCAATTATTCCAGCGATTGTCTGGAAGAGTGATGACTTTTACAGGGGCTGATGATAAACAACTGCCCAAAATAATAGGCTTTAAGGAAAAAGCAACAAGGGTGGGTTGAATATTCTCTGAGTAATCATGGTTGCGGGTGTTTTCACAACCACGGGTAATCTGAATGTAAATAGGGCGATTAGGGCCATTGAGAGTAATAAGATGGCTACAAATGCCTTTCCATGGGTCATAAGCTACAGAATAATTAATCTTTAAAAGATCTAAATTAGATTGCAGGCGTTGTAAATGTTCAGTTAGAAATAGTGCAGTATTATTATATACTGGAAGCACTTCGTAGACGCCATCAGCAAATAAAAAGCCTCGATCAAAGATAGAGACTTTAGCTTCTGTTTCTTTAATGTATGTATTGTTTAAAAAAACAAATTTATCCGTACTCATGCTGCCAGACATTAATTTAACCAACTTTTGATAGTTCAACTTCTTGTTCTTTTCCTAAGAAACTGTCCATTGATAATTGCACGCGATCTTTAATACGTTGCCATAACCGGCCTTTTGGCACATCATTTAAGATAACTAAAGGTTTTTGAGCAAGGACAACTTTATCAAGCTCTACAGTTATTTTCCCAATTTCTGACAAACGAGGTTGGGGGGCCATGAGATATTTTTTAGTTTCGACTTTGGCAGTCAGAGATTTGTATTTCCCTTTGGGGATAGTAATAAATAAATCTTTCGCTAAACCTACGTTAGCTTTTTGTGCTGAACCTAACCAGATACGTTTTTGGCCAAGGGGGGCATTACCGGCATAAAGTTTTACGGTGTCATAAAAACGAAAACCATATTGTAACAGTGCGGCGGTTTCTTTAGCACGTTGCCTTGTGCTATCAGTGCCTAAGACAACAGAAATAAGACGCGTACCATCTTTTACGGCGGATGCAGCTAGGCAATAACCAGCACTTTCAGTGTAGCCAGTTTTTATTCCATCAGCGTTGATATTAGGTGCTCCTAATAGAGTATTACGATTATGTTGTTTAATATTATTATAAGTAAACTCATTCTGAGAGTATATGGCATAGCTCTCTGGAAAATCTCTGATAATGGCTCTTGAAAGTAAAGCTAAATCAAAAGCAGTAGTGTGATGGTCTGGATGTGGCATGCCTGTTGCATTGACAAAATGAGAGTTTGTCATTTTTAATTCTTGGGCCGCTTTATTCATTAAGTCAACAAATGCTTCTTCACTACCAGCAACATGCTCAGCCATAGCAACGCTGGCATCATTACCAGATTGTATGATAATGCCATGAATTAAATCAGCTACACTGACTTCTTTATTTACCTCAACAAACATTCTTGAGCCGTCCATTTGCCAAGCTTTTTTACTAATTTTAACATTGTCAGTAAGTTTGATTCTGCCTGCAGCAAGCTCTTTGTCGATAACATACATAGTCATTATTTTAGTTAAGCTTGCGGGTTCTACAATTTTATGAGCTTCATGTTCAGCTAAAATGGCACCTGAATTAAAATCCATTAGCATATAAGATTTGGATTCTGTACTTGGGGCTTTAGGTAGGTTACTAAATGCCACAGGGTAGGGATCATTTACTGCGTTTACAGTTTGTGCATGAACTAGGTGTATCAAGCTGATGTTGCACAAGGCTAACAGTAAGCATGAGTTAGTAAAGAATCTGGAAATTCGCATAAAGTGTCCTTAATTTAACTTAATTGGGTAATCGTAAGTAATATAGTTAGTATTTTTAGAGATGTTTTTTTCATGTGCATTAATTTTATATTTAACCGACAATTTTTTCTAGCTACAAAAAATATATAATTTATAGCGTGCTCTTGACAATAAGACAATGATTTTGCACAATACAACACTAAAGTAATGGAGGAGTGCCCGAGCGGCCAATGGGAGCAGACTGTAAATCTGCCGGCTTATGCCTTCGTAGGTTCGAATCCTACCTCCTCCACCATACTTCATTATGCCTTAAGCGGGTGTAGTTCAATGGTAGAACTTCAGCCTTCCAAGCTGATAGCGTGGG
>CAZSRF010000020.1:0-42678 GCA_964609155.1 uncultured Gammaproteobacteria bacterium
CACGAAATTACAGAAGAACTAAAACAAAGAATTAATAATATTATTACAAGGAAAAAAGATGGAAGAACGGAAACAAGAGCTGCTTAAGCTTATTGATAATTTGGATTGGGAGAAATTTAATGATATAAGGGGGTTACATCGCCTCTCCAATTATAAAATTGTTTTAAAATGTTTAGATGAATGTCAAAAACAGCCACCTATAGAACAGCAGTTGAGGACTTTGGGGTTTGTTGAATGCGATTTACCGAGTAGTGTAGGGTTGAGCTTTAGGTGTATCTATGATATATTGTATTTAACCTACATAGAATCAATATCAGATAAGTGTAGAGATACATTTTATAGTTGCCGGCTGGAAAGATCAAACACAGATAAAATTCTATCCTTTGCCAAATACCTTAAACAGCTAAAAGAAGAGGATGAAGCATGAGTTTTAATTCAGAATTATACTACTTACAGATAGAAGATTATCTCGAGCGCCAAAGCAAAGCGGGTAAAGAAATTACACGTAAAGACCTAGAGACTGTTATTAAGAAACTTCTTAAGGTTAAAAATGTTAAGTGTGTTGTTCGTAAGCTGAGAGATAGAGGCTACATTGAGATAGAGGAAAAACAGATTATTAAATTTGTGAAGGCATGAACAATGAAAAAAATATTAATAACAGGTAATGTGGGTCGCGATCCAGATGTACGGGTCGATCAGTCAGGTAACAACTTTGCTACATTTTCCGTAGCTGTTTCTGTCGGTACAAAAAAACCAAAAACAGATTGGGTACAAGTTAGTTGCACCGGCAAATTATCTGAAATAGCTAGAAACTATATTAAAAAAGGATCTAAACTTTTAGTTGAAGGATTTCCTACAGTTAACGTATATCTTGATAAACAAAATAAACCCACTGGCACATTAGTTGTTTATGCAAATAATATAGAATTTTTAGGTGGCTCTGAAAGCAAAGAGCCAAGTAATGATAATTCTGCTTATGTCTTGCCTGAAGTTACGGATCAGCAAACTAGCAAGGATTTATATAACGATGTACCATTTTAAGTTTTAAAAATTAAATGGTTTTGCCAGCTTGTAAATCAGCCAAGGTTAAACCGTTTGTATATTCAAGATGAGGCATATCTTTAATCGATTTAAAATCACCACCCCAAAAAAGTCCACAAGACTTTCCAATTGAGCCACATTTGATAAATAATAATGCATCGCTCCATGCTGGGATGCCCTCTAATATGGGGCAAAAATCAAAAGCTAGTCCATAATTATGCATTGATTGTCCAGCTTTTGCATTTGTAACAATTTTTCCTGGTCGCGTGCGCCCTTGTGCATATAACCAGTTTTGCTTTTCATTATCTCTTAAAGTGGCAGTTATAATTACGGTAATACCTTCTTCTTTACACTTCCTGATAAAGTCATTGCACATTTTTTGTAATATAGGGTGTAAATCTTCTATTTTTCTGCTATCTACCATTTATAATCCCCATTAATTAGATTTATATATGAAATAGTGGAAGGATAATTTTTCATGTATTTTAATAATTCTGTTGTAACTATTGGTGTTATTGAATTAATTAGGCTTGAATTTGAATAATTTAATGCTCCACATGAAACCAAAGACATTGATATAATTATAAATAATTTATTTTTTATCATTTTTTTTAAATAATGCTCCAAGTATTCCAACAATAGCAACAGACAAAGCTGTGATTATTGCATCATTATTTGCCAACTTTGTAATTATATCTTTAAGTATTACCAAAAGCATAAATTGTATAAATTGGACAAAATCCGCATGGTGAAATATTTCTAAATATGTTACTATTAATGTAAAACAAATAAATATTTTAAATGATAATTTATACCAGTGTTCATTAAACCAATTAATTATTTTTTTCATTTTCTAGTTTACTCACTCTATTTCGCAATTCTTCTATTTCATATGTTGTGTGGGCATTAATTGTCCTATTTTGTTCTTGAATATTCGCTAATACCCCTTCGCTTCGTACAGAATCTATCTGTATACTATGCAATGTATCCTTAATTTGCTGATTTTGTATTTTAATATCTTTTATATCTTGTTTTTGCTCTCTAATAGACCAAACATACCCACCGCCTATAAATATGGCAGAAATCAGAAAAAATATTAAGGCGTAATGAGGTGTAAAAACTGTTGCCATTAACTCATACTCTTAAAATAAAAGATCCAAATGCGTGAAAATATAACCATAGCTAAATCTAATAATATGTAAATAAATTGTTTGATACTAGGAAAGTTAATATAATCAATAATATCTTCTACTGTATACCAAGCATTACGCCAGAATAAAGCAATTGCAATCCAATAAAAAAATCTATATTTAAAGGAATAATTAAAATCAAATATTGTTACTGTTAAGAAAAATAATGTAAATATAGCAGTATAATAATTAATTTGAGCTTGCCACCATTTTAATGTAATAGTATTATTACTAATGGTAGCAAAGTCAGTTCCTAAAGAAGTCCATCGCATGCCTATATACCAGACATACAGACCCATTCCAAGTATCTTATATATGACAGTTAACATAAAACACCTAATTAATAATCCATTCACTACCGCTACTAATAGCAATAAGTATTTTAGGTTGATCGATAGATATAGGAGAATTATAAATATTATCCCGAATCCCATTTAAAATATCACTCTCTCTTACCCCTACTATTCCTGCACTTTTTTCAAAAGCTGGGAAAATTATATAATATGCTTCGCCAGGAATAACACCAGTCTCATTTGATTGAGGAAGTATAATAGTTTGATCAATTTCTGTAATTATACAAGTACGTTCGAATGGACTTAATGATATACTTTTATCTGTCTTAGTTACTTTATAATTTGTCGGCAATATTGCGCCAATTTTACTAAACATTTGAGTAATATTGTCAGCATTATTTAATATTCCAAAATCAGGGCTGTAAGAATCTACAGTTTGATCAATTATTTTAATTTCTTCCTGAACTCCCTCAATTGATACGGGTTTAATTGCACATCCCGGCGTGGGCGAATTATTTGGGGTTATAGAAACCGTGTCATCTGAAAAAACTGACATAATATTTTACTCCTTATTATGCTGTTATGATGTTATTTACATTAATGCCCGTTGCTACGCCCGCACCAACTGCAGTCATAGCCCCTGTGGTTTGATTAATCGAAAAAGTACTTACTTGATTTAGGGTATTTCCAACAACATAAATAAAACTACCAGAAAAATCAAAACAGCATACTCTTGCGCCTACAATAATTTGAGATGTTGTAGGTGCTCCAATTAAACCAGTTATAAGATTTATGGTTGACTGCGAAATTGTATTAGCGGTTTGACTTGTATAATAAATAAATCTACCGTTAGCGCTTATGCATATACCTTGCGGGTTTGCACCAGTTGCAAATGTTGCAGGCACAAGAGCTGTTAATTGTCCTGTGGTCGTATTAATCGAATATTGCGATATTGTGGCGCTTCCGTTGTTTAATACGTACGCGAATAGTCCGGATGGATGAACTACTATCATAATAGGCCCAGTACCCGCGGCAATAGTTGGAGTACCTAAAGGTACTAACGCCCCAGTTGCAGGGGTTATACTGTATTGATAAACCAAACCGTTACTATTGTTTATAGCATATAACCATTTACCGGATGGATGGCAAACTAAATCTTGCATTTGAGGCGCAGCAGTTGGTGGGCTAGGGATTGCAACTAGTTGTCCAGTTGTTTTCGTAATAGACCATTGACCAAATATTCCAGTCCCAAATCCGCAGGCATAAACGAATCTATCGGTTGGGTCTACAATAATACCCGTACAGGTATTAGGCCCAGTTACAGTTGCAGGAGCTAGTGCCGATAATATTCCGCTTGTAGGGTTTATTGCAAATTGAAAAACCGAAGTGCCTGTCGCAACCACACCATAAATAAAATTGCGTAATTGTGTAATTGCGATTTTATAAGGTGCTGTAGTTGCAAAAGAAGCAGGAGTTAAAGCTGTTATCGCTCCCGTTAAATTATTAATGCTATATTGAAAAATGGCTGCGGATGAGCTACCCGGAACATATAGATATCCTTGCGGGTTATAATTTGTCACAGGTACATATGCGGTTTTCATTCTGAAAATAAGATTAGCCGGGGCTAAACTAACTAAATTACTAATATCTGTTGTTATCATATTGGTAATTGTAGGATTTTCATTTAAATATGATGCGCCATATTGGTATACTGTCATTGTAAGTGGATTAGCGTATAAGAGTGTATAAGGCGTCGAAACTGTAACCGCAAAATAATTATCTGGAGCAATGTTTCGCAAATATCCACGAAATAATAAATAATTACCGATATTGGTGGCATTTATAACGCCAGCACTATCAGTAACCTGTAGTATTTGTATACGAGACTGATTATAAGAAGTAAACGCATTACTACCAATAGTAAACTCAATAACTAATTCATTTGCCCCGCTGACTAAACGTAAAATATAAGTTCCTGCTGCATTTACGCTAGGAGCAACCAATAATAGCACTTCTGTTAAAGTGGTAAATGTTATAGCACTACTGATTGATTGCCCACTTGGACACACTTGTACTGCTGTTGCATTTACACCATTTACCGCACTAGTTAATGCAGTGCCAGCCAATGCAAGCGCATTACTACCTATGATTAAACCATCAGAAATAAAAGCATTAACTTGTACTCGCATTGAGTTTGGTGCATTAAAACTTGCTGATACTCCAGATAATAATGTTGCCGAAGATGATACACCATTTACAGTGCTTGTCATTGTGTTAGTGCCAATATTATTTGTAAAAACATTTGCAATAGGTACATCTACCCAAGAACTATCTGTACCATTCGTCCCTAAAACTTTACCGCTTTGACTTGCCTGCGTAGGCAAAAACGCATTTAGCGCCGCATTGGCAGTAGATTGACCCGAACCGCCCTGTGCAATAGTTGCTACGCCACTAATTTGTGAAAAGGAATAATCATTTAATGCTGGAACTACAGCGCCAGTACGTGTATTGAAGCTCGTCACCCCTGCGGATGTTGCTATTGATACAAATGCGGTGGTTGCTAATTGTGTTGTACTTGTTCCCGGGATCGCTGTAGGAGCTGTAGGGATTCCGGTAAAAGACGGGCTAGCAATATTTGCTTTTAAGTTTAATCCAGTATCCACATAAGCTGTTGTAGCTAGGTTAGTACTATTGTCTCCTTGTAATTGTGTAGGTGCCTTGGGTGTACCACTAAATATAGGGCTATTTAATGGAGCCGCTCCAGTTATTTGTCCCACATTATAATCCCCGACTTGTGCTGTAATAGATGGCCCAGAGCGCCCAAAGACAGAGGTAATAGAATTAATTGATAATGCATTTATTTGCCCCTGTGCTTTCCCTAATCCTATTAATATACTATCAGTATCAACTAGTGCAGCATTTATAATTGGTAATCCAGTTAATAATTGATCGGTTATTGTAATATAATTTTGCACTCCATCCGTACCAATATTAGACACTGCTGCACCTGTTATTGGAGAATCATTTCCAATGATAGTTGTACTAATTACACCACCACCACCGGGAAAAGTTGCTCTGTTCCCAATCCCTGTAACTCCACCAATATATAATGATAATTGATTGGGTGGCGTACCTAAAACAATAGTATCGTCATTTGACGTTATACTTGCCGCCACAAATGTAGGAGCATAACTTAATTTATTAAAAGCTTCTAAAAATGTATCAGTTTCAACTACTCTACCATCTGTACCGGATAACCCAGTTAAAAGAGTATTTCTAATGGATATTGAATTAATGATAATATCAGTTAGTGGGCCAGTTGAATTGGTTATATATAATGAATTATCCGAGGATGTAATTTCATTAATTCCACCTGTAGCAGTATTTATTATTCTTGTTGTACCTGGTTCCGGTGAGTCTACTGTAATTCCAACTCCAGCCACTATCATTTGTGATGGCGTAGTATTACCATTTATAGAAATAATTCCACCAATATTATTTAATTGTCCACCATTAATCATTTTAAGCCCCTATCTGTCCATTTAATATTATATTAAACGGTTGGGATTCAATACCTATTCCAACCGAAACCGCAGTAGCGGTTTTATATAAACAATATCTACCATTTTCTAAAATAACATTTATACTATTATTGCCTGCGGACATAAGCGCATAAGGTGCACCATTTCTTTGTACATCACTCCAAACATTATTTATACTATCATAAAATCTTAATGTCGCAGTTTCTCCGCTTGCTAATCCTACGCATGTGATATTAAAACTATTTCCTGCCGTGCTAAATTGTTGACTATATGCTGCATCTGTCGTCGGCTCCAATATTTCTGTTATCATTTTATTTTCCTAAAAAATCTGGTCGTGAAGGCAATTTTAGATCATAATCTAATGACTCTTTTACATTTATAATATCCAATAATTTATCGAGATATTTACTAAGTTCATCTTGTTGCTTTACAGACAATTTACTAAATTGATGGCGATCAAGATTATCTCTCTGATATGCTTGGGATGCCTGTATAATTGTTGCTTGGTTAGCTTTGTACCTAATACCCTTGACATCGGGAATCCATTTTTTTGTTTTTTCATCAAAAATAGTATCTTTATCCCTGGTCTGTAGGTTTCCCTTTTCATCTTGATAGATTACTTGATTCTTTTCATGACGAGCTTTTATATAAAGGTTGTGCTGCTCTTCCGTTAATTCTTTCCAAAACACAACGTGTTCCCCTGATGTAAAAGTGACATTACCATCTTTATCAACTGTATATGCATATTTCATTTTTAATCCTTATAATTAACTTGCTATAAATTTAATATTAAAGCTAACGACTACACCACTATGAGGGGTAAGTACTTGAGTAGAAATCTGAAGCGGCCCTCCGGGTGGAATAGCAGCGGCACAATGAAATACATCTGTATTTGGGTTAGCCGTAGCAACTCCTACGCCTCCCGGTATGGTACCTGAGCTCATTATTCCTGCAGAAATTAGATCTAAGCTAAAAAACTGTGCTCCACTTAAATTTAAAGTAGCGTACCCTCTTATAGTTGCAATCTTGGTTGGAAATGATCCAGAATCTGCAGTAGCAGTAATTGCCCAACCATTACCTAAATTATCTGTAACTGAAAACTGCTGAGTGCTGCATAACTCTCCTACCATAGCTATCGCATTTGCGTTACTGGTATCTCCGGATGCGGTATTAGGCAGATAAGGTCTATTATATCCGGACCCCACTGCATAGGGAAAAGCTATAACCGATCCACCGCCATTAACTACACCAATAGCAGCAGAATTAACTCC
This sequence comes from uncultured Gammaproteobacteria bacterium, assembly GCA_964609155.1. Taxonomy (GTDB): domain Bacteria; phylum Pseudomonadota; class Gammaproteobacteria; order JAGOUU01; family JAGOUU01; genus JAGOUU01. The sequence goes on from CAZSRF010000020.1 coordinate 7,338, forward strand.
GCCAATAGGAATTGGCGCCTCTGCGTTAATATTAAAGGCATAAGAGGAGGATAGCGTATTAGCTGTCCTATTTGCAACAACATATGCTCCTAATCCATTATTAAAAAATGATGCGCTTTGGGCTGCGGTTATGGTTCCTAGCACACCCAATGATCCCCCCGTTACTATATCTTGCTGTACATGTAGACCACCGGGACCTGTTATAGTAACTAATCCAGCAGTATCTGTAATGTCTGGATAATTAGATACAGCAATTCTTTGCCAGTGAATACTATCAATATAAGAGGGAGTTGTAACAAAATCAAAGGTGTTATTGTCTACTAGAGATACCACAAAATTATTAATACTATCCGCCCATAATACGGCACCCTTTGCATACCCACCTAATTGAGTAGATTGAGGAGCGTCATAAGTGAATTGACCACCTTGGTTCATGAAATATATAATATTACTATAAAATCTTAATACACCATTTGTTTCATTGCGCCTTACGGGTTTACCACCAAAATCTGGATTTTGCTGCTGAACTGGTGGGATTCCATATTCTTGAGTCTGTATTAAACTACTGTCACTACCGGTAAAAGGAGGTAGGACATAATCTACAGTAGGAGTTCCTAACCCACAAAAAGGTACATTTGCCAATTGATCTGAAGGTAATTCAAAAGCCATAAATAGTTACTTTCTTAAGAAATATTAGGAGAGCGTAAAGCTAACCCCTAATGGTACCGGCAACACTCCCGGCAAATTAAAAATTGTGGCTTGCCACGGCTCTAAAGATCCACTAAAAGCAAAATTCATTTCTTTAACTCCAGTAGTTGAAACCTGTACAGTCAATGGTGGATCAAAAGTAGCACAATAAATATTCATTATTTTATTCGCCGACAATAAACTAAAATTGCTAGTTAAATACGCATATGTAAATAACAGCAGGGTCCTATATTGATCATCTGGCAACGATACTAAATCTGCACTCCCAGAATAAAAGTTACCATTATTATAATTCTGTGGATAATCAGGTGGTTCAGGTAACCCTAAAGTATCACCAAACCCGAATGTCCCGCTATAATTAGGAACTACAATGGTTCTGGGTCGGTTTAGTAACCAACCCCATTGGTTTAGCCCTGTAGTACCGCAAGTATATATATTAAAAAAATTCTTGCGAAATAAAGGTTCATCCACAATAAGATTAGGTTTTAATCCAGAAATCAAATTGTGAAGATTATTAGCTTTATTATATTGTACGTAAATTGTCATAATCAGTATTATACCGGAGTTAAATTAATATTACCAGCATTAATTGTTGGTTTTCCTGTAGTGCCTACTGCTCCAACAACATCCAATAACAAAGATTGTGTAGGTGTTCCGCTTGTAACCGTTTGCATCGTTTGAGATAGAATTATTACACCTAGATCTTCTATTCCAGCAGTTAATTGTGCTACGTAAAACGCAACACGCATATTCACAGGTGGAAAGGTAGCACTACCATTATTAAAATTATTTACTATTAGCTCTCTAATCTGATCCTCGATATTTGCTGGTAGTAAATTATTATCTACGTATGAAATGTCAACTTGAATTGGACATGGATCTGGTTCATCCCATGTTACTGGAATAGTAAAAAAATATGTAGGATCAGCATAAGTATATGTTTTCGTGTTTGTACCAGTGGTATACATTGGGGTGCCACTAGAATTTGTGTCAGCCAATATAATGCCTATAGTTTCCGGGGTAGAGTCTAGGCTTGGTGCATAAACAGATACATATATATTACCCACCGGTACGGTAACGCCACGACTTACCAAGGGTATATTTGTATTATTGTTTATTACAATAAAATCTATAACACCCTGTGTATTACCTAGACGACTATTCATTGCAGTTATACTACCGGTACTATTAATCCCTAAATTATATTGACGTTGAAACCTTAAAGAATTGTCTGTTTGAGCGGCTGAACCCGGTATACCATTAGCACTGTTATTTACCGTATCCCACCCAGAAACTGGTTGTAAAATACGATTAATTGCATTCATATCACAATTAATATTTCCTGTATTTAAGGATAGAAAAACACCCGATCCGTTACCAGACCCATCTAATATGATATCGGATTGCGCATAAAATACATCACCATAAATGCTAATCACCTGTTTATTTGCGGGAATAGTAATCAAAGGTAATCCAGTTACTTGACATGTAACCACAGATTGTGAAGCTGCTTTTCTTTTAATATCATTCCATGCACAAATATCATCTAAATATTTATCACTGGCGTAATTTGGGTTATAAATCCCCGTAGTTAGAAGTGTTACAGTATTTTCATTTTCTACACCAAAGTTTGTTAATTCTTGAATAAAAACACCATTTATTGAAGAAGGAACTAAATTAGTATTTATTCCAAAAGTAGTAACAAACACCTGCTGGAATATGGACAGCTCTTCGTCTGCAGTATTTGGTATCCATACATTGTATTGTATAGGCCCCGTACCGGGGATAAATTCATCAACCCACATAATTACACCTTATTTATAGTTCAACTTGTATTGCTGTATTGCTATTCAATAAAACAACAGCATCCACGCCAAGCTCCCTGACTTGACTATCTCCACCAAAGGTAAGAGATTGCACAGAATTAATGCCAAACTTAGATTGCTGGGCCTGTGTTAAATAGTTATTTGACAAAAGTAATGCATTAGTGTATTGTGTGTTTAATATCGTAACTCCAATATGCGGATTACCGATAATAGTTTTATATGGAATACCAATTGTTGTATCATATTCATATTCTCTAATCCACAATTTACAATTAGTTTGCAAATTATCACTCATACAATTTATCCCACTAACTATACCTAAATTACCAGCCTCATCAATAAACATATCTTGCGTATCACTAGTCATTGCAAAACCGACTAAACCCTCATCCATTTTAACCCCTTCTATGATGTCGCTTTAACCGTGGTAGATATAGTTCCCGGAACTATTGTTACAGGCAGCACATCCGATCCACTTTGTGCAATTACTTGAAATTGAGTATTGCCATTTAGAATTCCAACGCCACCCTCTCCTAAATTAATATTACCACTATTAATATCCACTTCTGTAGCAGTCACCACAGCTTTGCCGGTTACATTTACATTAATGTCTTTGCCTGATGTGATATTTAAATCTTTATCTGATGTTGTAGTAATTGATAGTGTACCATCTGGTGCAAATTTAATTACTGTAGTATATGTAGTGGGACTTAAATTATCAATATGACATTTAATTACACCATCGCATAAACTTAGAGATCTAGCCGATGCCGGGGTAACCGGCCTGAACTTAGCCCCGACAGAATTAGTAATATCTCTTTGACAAAAGCTAACCCAAACTTTATCACCAACCGCATACGGTACAATTATTGCCGAGACACCGCCAGCGATAATTCCCGCAGTTACATTTGTCATAATAGACCGTGGAATAGGTATGCCATTCGCGTCCACTGCAGGTTGCCCTTTCGGATCCCTTGGGTTTAGCAATGACTGCACATCATATAAATTTGTTCCATCACTACTTGTACGAACAGCCATAACTTCACACGGAAGCATTGTATTAATATCGTAGAGGCGTGACTGTATTGCATAATCCAATTGATTAATCGGACTATTGCGGTTGCTTGGAGCTAGAGTACTAGATACTGCATTTGGCATTCTTACACCGTATTATAAAAATTGTTTAAAGTCATTACAGTTATCCACTCTTGCCCTCTATTTTGTAATATATGGAACATAGCATTAATTATCCAAGTGCGATTAACATACTCATAATACTGGGATGTTAGATTTATTGTCTGCCCCAATACCAACGATGGGTTAAAATATGCCGCCACCGATACACCATCCTCTAATGGCTGAGGGCTACCGATCATGCCTGTATTTGCATTCAGTTCGTATACTTCATTCGATAATGCAGTTCCAGAAGGAGACACATATAAAATATTTTTGGTAAAATCCCAGTTTTTAACTAAGTTATAGTCTCTGCATATTTTTTCAATTTGCTGTATTAAACTACCATCATAGGTAATATTCGATACAGATCCAGTTACACCATTTCCAATATAGTTAGATCCATTTCTATTAGCTAAAGACTTCAACAAATCATTGATACTAATACTTCCCGTTACATTTGTTGGAGGAGAAACAACATTTCTTGATACTCCACCCTGTAGGGATTGTACTATAAATGGCCTTTCAGTATTACTATAATCAGCTCCTGCACTCCTTATTTGTCCTGTATAGACCAAAGGCGGCAACCCCGATGCGCTATCTAATACATAACCAGCATAAATATCTACTTGGTTATCTGTCCAAAGATCATAATTGCTATTTAAATTAATACGACTTAGTGTGTTAATGATTTCGTTCTCTAAACCATATATAGTTACAATAGCACTATTATTATTTAACCCAATCTCATTGCGTATATTAATCTCACCATACAAATTACCTGGCGTAGAATTTAACGGCACAAATAATGTCTGATTACCCCCAGAATTTGGATAAACCCCTTCTGATAATGTAAACTTAGCCGTCATATATCTGGCTTTTAAATTAGATCGATAATTAGCGCTTGTAGCCATTATTTACCCAATTTCTAACAAAGACTGATTTGCTGCAACCCATCTTTTATAATATTCATCTATAATGTCATAATCAGCATAATATAATTTACATGTTGTACCAAAATTATTATAATCTGGCTCACTCTCGTCGTCTGTTGCAAAAAATAAATACCCTATAAATGAATCTGTATATTGATTTATATAGCATAGATTATTACATTTAGCATTTCTATACAATTGAGTTGAGGCAAGATAAACATTAGCATATAAATTATTTGTTATACCATCATCTATGGAGCTTTGACTTAATTCAATCGTTACTTGTTGCCCATTGAGCGAAGTAGTTAAAACCTGGTTAGGCACTGACTGTAGAGGTATCTGTAATAACATTACGACGGTGTCCCTAAATTGTTAAAAAAGCTGAAAAATGTTGGAGTTCCAGTAATTGGGGTAGGAACAACATTACCACTATCTACCTGCTTAGCATTATCAGGATTTGCCAAAGCGTCATTATTATATGAACTATCTCCACCAAACTCAGTTGCTCCGCTTCTGATTTCCTGGAATGTCATGGTGGGTATTAATGCATCACAAGTATTGTCAAACTGATACTCATATTTAACAAATTTATAATTATTAAATTGTTTAAATATAGGATACCTTTGGACAATCGTACATACCGTTAAACTACGAATTAATTCTTCAGCTTTATCATTAGTAAGAGCGGTTTTATCTGGTAAGGTACGTGCTTTCATTGCTTGAATATTTATTTTATTAGCATTATCATGTTGGCTATCATTTCTAAAGTCTGAATTTTCTATATTTTTTTCAGCAACTGTAACTTCGGCTACAAATTGAAATTTAAATAGACTATCAAATTCCAATGCAATAGCCTGTTCCTGTTCTTCAATAGTAGAAGCTTGTAAATAATCATTTGAGTAAATTGTAAATTTACTTACTATATTATCATTGAGTATAAAATTAAATAATGACATTATGTGTACCCTCGACTAAAGCCGTGTACAGTACCATCGCTTTGTCCAATAACACCAAATGCTTTAGCAAAATCTGTAGTGTTTTTTACTCCAGGTAATTGAATATCCCCATGAAAGTTATTCGTAATACTTTTATTACTAGAGTTTTGAGTGTTATTGATTGTTGATTGAGCACTTAATTCTGCCGGTCTAACTGTTGGATTATTATTTAATATACCAGTATCACCATACCTATTTACATAGCGACGTAAATTATCAATTTTTCGCCCCTTATCGGCTCCATACTTGGATTTGTCATAATTGTTTCTAACGATATCTATAGCCTCGGGGCCACCATTCCAGAACGCAAGCTTTTCTTCAGTTGTCCGTGCGCCGTATTTCTCAACACCTAATTGCATATATTTTTTTGCAGTTTCATCTAATAGCTGTTTATTCATTTTATCAGCATCAGTCATGCTTCTGCCATGTACATCCCTAAAAGCTTCAGGCGTTATTTGATATGTACCATACCCTCTAAACGGACTACCTTCCGGGAATGCTGTATCATTTGTATTGCGGCCGCCATTACTTTCTTTTTGCCCAATAACATCTAGCAAGCTATCAAAGCTTCCCGAATTAGGCCCCAATGTAACATTGGGCGTGAACTGATTCTTCTTAGCAAATGGACTAAGATCACTTAAAGTACCGCCTACACCCGAAAATGCTTTGCCAATATTATTATATAATCCCCGAATATAATTGTCTGAAGATGCCTGATTCTTCTTTTGATCCTCAATGATTTTTCTTTTGCGGGGGTCTTTCAAATCGGCATCAGTATACTTAAGCCGTAGATCTCTATGTGATCCCATCCCAATATATCCACCGAATAGATCGCTAACACTATTGACGGTTTTGACAATTGGGCCAATAGCGTTACCCAAATACTCAAATAGATTAACTAATTTTTCGGCAGCATCGTAAAGCTCATCACCTACATCGGCTTGTAACTTTCCAATCCTATCATTTAGTGTTGCCCATTTTTCCGCCGTATCAATACTTTTTTGTAAGGTCTTATCATCTACTAACGTGGGTAATATATCTTTTACTAACTTCTGATATTGTTGTTTAGGAAGCTGAGCCAATTTCAACACTTCGGGCGGGAATAGTCCAACTTCATTAAATGCCGCTAGCTGCTTATCTTTTCCTGCCGTATTACCATAATCTCGTAATCCTTCGATTATGTCAGCAAGTAATACATCTGTACTTTTTTTCTGATTATTTTGATCAAATACAGTTTTACCAATGATGCCTAAAAATTTAGAAAGATTACTATTGCCTGTATATGAATTAATAGATTTTGATAAGTTTCCCAATGCAGCGGGTGCATTACCGGAGTTTCCGATATGTCCAAATATTCGCTCAAATAATTGGCCACCTTGGCGATTAAAGTTTAATGTAGAAGAGTTTAAGGCTAGAGTTTTACCTTTTTCACCAAAAGCCTGAGCAAATTCAATAGCAAACTTAGCTCCAATTACCGCACCAAGACCCGCTAAACCTTTTGTTAAAACTGAACCAATACTTTTAGCTGTATTGTTCATTACATTAACAACTACCTTTGATTGATCCTCAAAAGGCTTTTTATCTAAACCCTTTTTTAATTCATTTTGAGTAGACTTAGATACATTCTTAATAGAATCTTTTACTTTTTTGGCAGACTGCTCAAAACCTTCATTGTCAAAGGTTAATTGGATGGTTAATTTGTCTATAGCTGACATTTGATATCTACCCTCTTGTAGCTGCTCTGTATTTTTCTACAGACATTTCAATGGTTCTTTTATTATAATAATCTGTTGTAATAATGTCATGCATAGTTAAGCAGTCATCGTAAGTATAATATTCCTGCAGTTCACGTAGAGTTACCATTTTTTGAGAAATCAACTGCCCAAAAATGGGCACACAATCATACCCTACGGTATGGGTATAGTGGCCCACATCTTCAGCATTAGGCGAGATATCTACTGTATATCGCTTTTTTGAAACCCTAAAAAAAAATCGGAAAAATTAAACTCAAGCACTTCACGACATAAAAGCAATAGAGCTGCACCAGTTTCTACATGATTGTCTATATTATTTATACTTCCAGCAGCATTTGTCATTCGATTAACTTCATCTATAGAAATACCATAGACTAAATAGCCCAGCAATTCATCGGTTTTATCTTTGTCTAGGCTTTTTAGCGCTAATTTAAATAAATAAAATAATAGCTCACTACGCCTAAGTCTTATTGCTTCCTGAAGTTTTTGTAGATCTTCTTTATCAGTTTCGGGATCTGCTGCACCAGTCCCCATCTTTAGGTGAGCATATGCTTCCAAAACTGCAGGAGCAAAACCCAATGCATCTGTAAATTCTAAATCAGTATTAGCTAAACAACTCAATATTGCTCGAAAGACATTTATACATTCAGTGGCTTTAAATTTATGAATAGTAAATTCTTTTTTTTCACCACCGTCAGCAACAACAAATTTCTTACTTAAAATCCGCATTATAATATACTCGATATAATAGCCACAGTGCCAGCCAATGAGAATTGATTAGGCGGGCTAAAACTAACTTTCATTGTATAGTCCTCTACCTTTTCGCCAATTGATATTGGAATAGCCTGACTATCAAATGTGAAATTATTAAGAGTTGCCACATATGCCTGGTTAGGAGTCCCGATAGTTAAAATACCATCCGTGAAAGGCCTTGTATTCCACTGAGCATTAACAACATTTAATATGTCAAATAGAGCCGGAGCAGATCCCCTAAGTGTCATTGTTCCTGTAATATTACCCGCAGCAGGATTAAGCCATTTAGCTATAATCCCATCAGCACCAGCTTCAGAACTAATAGCATCTACCGTATCAAATCTGATCATTGAACCGGCACCAAATCCACTTAGAGGAATTATTTTCCCCGCCATAACAGACTTATATATAAAAATAGCATTTTTTGATGTTAAATCAAACACTACTGGTGAAGCCATAATTTTATTCCTTTATAATTATAAAACTGCAATAATTGTACCGTTGATGTAAACAATAGCACCAGATGCGGTATAGAAATACTTGTAATTTAATATACGATTTGCCCGATCAATGGTTATCTGTATATAATAACCAGCATCAGTTAAAATTGTACTAATGTCAAAACCAGCCAAAGTTTTAAGTTGTGAAATAACAGTTTGTGAGAATGTATTGCCAAGTCCAATTGTGCCATTCCTAAGTGCCGCATTAGCCACTTCTACCAACTCAGCATTAACCAGGGCGGCCCCTTCATCATTCGCTGGTAGTTTAGGTAATGCAGCCTGTAGATTTGCTAAGGCGATTACTTGTGCATTATTTTGCCAAGCATCATTGTATAAATTATCTAGCCATAAGAAATCACCACCTACAGTACCCAACTCAGAGAAATTAAAAGTATTTCCCCGAGCAGAAAGAACCGTGTAGAAATTACAACCATTAGCTACTAAATTATCAAATTTACTATCACTGTCAACTAAAGGGATGATCCCAGCAAAAGTTTTTGCATTAAAGCTAAGCGTACCATTTAGAGCAGTATAATCAATACTTGCGCCAGTTCCCATGATCGCATGAGCCAAATCTAAATCACCGTATTGTAGGAAAATTGGCACATTAGGAACAACAACCTGTAGCCCTTGTCCATTTAGTTTTGTAGTAGCGTATCCGTTGGCAATTAATTCAGCTGAAAATCCGGATGGATTACTAGTAGTCAATACAGCCTCTAAAGTCCAGAAGGTATAAACAAATTGTAACGTTTGAGCTGCAAGCCACGCAATTAAATCCAATGCCGTTACATAATCCACTTCTGACCAAATATTAAACAATGTGGTAAAGTTAAACCAATTAGTATCTTGATTAATAATATTATTCATATTTTCTGCTGGAGTAAGCGCTGCACTACCCTGTGATAACACTGCCCCCTGCGACTGTAACAACATCATAGCTGAAGATAGTGGTGTATTCGTCGGATAGCCTACGCTACCGCCTGTTACGCTGTTAGAAATAGTAAATGCAGCAGTTACAGTATCCCAAGTTACTGTAAGGGTGGCTAACTCATCCTGTAGTGCTGTTTCTATAATCGTAGCCATTTGACTATACGATATTGCAGAAGAGAGATTAATTGCTGTTGCTGTATATGTGGTACCACCAAACACAACAGCTAGACTACCCGAGGTAATAGCCTTCAATGCGGTTAGATTGGTCGTATTATTTAGCGCCCCACCCCTAATCCAAGCTCCAATTGCATCAGTAACAAAATAAGAGTATTTAATAAACGCTGGAGTATTAATGTTTCCTACATACGTTGCAAAATAATATTGTGCATATTCATACTCTAGGGACGATGCACCAAAATAATTAGCAACTGCTTGAGCTGAAGTAAATGTTTTAATCGTGTTAAATGGCAGAATTGGGTTATCATCCAAAATCATACCAGCTAAATTAAAGCCATTACCACCACCTGAAATAGCGGTGCTTTTGATATTAATAATCTTTTCTATTGATGTAGTTGTAGCCATAAAATCACCTTTTTAAAATTTTATTTATTGCGGTAACGCATCTGCATTGTATGATTTACCTTTAATTGTCGTAATCCCCAAATCAGGAGTTGTAACTATCCTGTTATAAAACAATTTGGCTTTCACCATAAATCTAGGTAAATATTGCTCTCTACCTGACACTGTAGTTAAATTAAGCGGCGGATCATTGGCGCTTACACTGCAACTATAATTGTTGTCATTAAAAAATTGATTTGCAAATCTGCTATTTAATAATGCGCCAAACTGCCCCGCATCTTCTTCCGCCGTATCTCCGTAAAAATCTATTTGAAAAACCCCCTCTATTAAAGTAGTGGAAGTATCAATATCATTAACAGAATCATATCTTTGCAAAGGTAATAATATCTGATCAGCCTCCGGTAATTTGGTCATAATTACGTAATTACCGTTTGATGGCATAACTGTATTATTTTGCTGCCCAGCAAATATTGTTGCATTACTGTAATTGGTTGTATATGTCAATATTAATGCTTTAATCGCTGTATATAGTTGCGTTAAAGTCATGGCGTTACCTCATCTACTCCCTGCGCACCAATTACATTAATCCAACCACTTTCAAAGTTTTCTAAGTACTCAACAATCTTATAGCTAAATCCACCCCAAAAAATATAATCTCCTGCGGTCTGAACTTGCCTATTTAATCCCCTTACAATGTTATCATTTACAAAATAAAATCTTTTATAAACTGCATTATCATTGTAATAGTCTTTATGCTTTAATTCCTGGTTATCAACCGGCTGTATCTGTGCGCTAATTCCATTAGCAGTTGCATAAGATGGTCCCGCTTTACCAGCAGCATTCACAGACTGGCCAGTCCATACATGTAGGCTTATTATGTCGTTCTTATTAAGCCTCTGGATTAAACCAGTAGACAATTTTGCGACATTTAAACCTAAACTCATTTAGTAACTTCCCAACCAATACTTTTTGACATTTCTCCAGTATCGATTAAGGGGTGATTACTATTTTTTATTTCCACAGTTCTTGCGGAGTTTGGAATAAAATCACCACCTTCAATTGTCTCTCGTATATCTGTTTGCGCTTGTGCACCCACTATACTTAAAGCTTTTTCCACATCACCCGTTGTTTTAGTGACTTGGATAGCCGTTTTTGCCCATTTGGCTTTTTGTTTAGTTACAGTATTCTGCATAAAAGGACGCGGAGGAACGTTTATTTCATCTGGCACAGAAATACCTTTTTCTTCACCACGCCGCTTATATTCATCATCTGCTGCAAACCTACCACCATATTCATTTTTAGCAGCAATATTTGCTTCTTTGCTATTTAAAAACCCCACATTTAAAGTCTTTTTGCTAGAGCTTATTTTGTCAATTAACGCATTCAAATTAACAGTTTGGCTTTGTACTCTAACACTCATAGGAATAATCCGTTATACGTGCAAGAAGGGGAGTGTGTAAATCCACCTCTGCGATTAAGTAACTCATATACTTTAGCGCCATAAGTGGTTTGGTTCCACCAATTCCAGCTACCGACTTCAAGTCCGATATTAACCGTCCCCGTTGTTCCATGGTTCATTATACCCACAACTCCATTAGTGTCAAGAGTGAGCAAATGCGCTAGTATCTGACATGAAACAAAATACCACAACGGGTATCCTATATTTGTCCATAAATTAACATCTGTATTGTAGTGAGCTATCTGGTTCTTGGTAAAGGTAATTGGGCCTGCACCAAAATTAGCTGAACCAGCAACACTACATAAATAATCTACATCTTTAATACCGTTTGTCAATGTTGGCGTATTTGTAGCAGCATCCCATATTTTAGATGGTATAATGCTGCTAACTAACGCTAATATTGGTACCCCGACTCCATTGATTGCTTCGTTATACCAGTTATATAAAGAAGTATTCGAATAACTAGCAAATTGAGGAAAATCAATCTTAAATTGATCGGGGTCAAACGGTATCACACTTAATTAGCCTACAACTTTATTTTTAAGATCTGAATTGTAAGCAAAGCCCTGTGACGGATCTACCATTTCTAAATCCTTAGCAACTAATCTATTATTACCAAGATCTATCATTTGTGTATCCTTATCTTTAAGATATTTTTCTGCTTCATTTAAAGTTTTAAACATCTTAATAGCACCAGACTTTAGCAATACATGTTGTTTACCATAGAATTTTTCGATCAATTCCCAGTCTGCAGCATCTAGGTAAGTAATACCACCGCTTTCATGATATGCGCCAAAACATGTAATAGTCTTTTGCACTTGATTAATCTTAACGCGGCTTGCACCATCGTTACTTTTTTCAAGTGTAACAGTTTCCATTGTTTTTCCATCTAGCGCCGGTGGATAGATATCAAACGGGTAATTGTGTACATCTTTATTCGCTACATAAACAGTCATATTTTATACTCCTGACATTAAATAAATACCTGAGGCTTGAGCACCGTAGAACCCACTAATTGTCCATGAGAATACCTGATTCCAATAAGTTTCGCGTGGAATTACTGGGAAAGCCTTTAATAATTGTTGGAACACATTAAGCGCACATTCTTGTCCACCAACTTTATCATAAATGACTGCCATATAGTTGGGTGTGGTAGAACCGATAGGTGAACCAGTTCCTTGTAAGAATTGAGCTGCTACAATTTCCATACCTGGATAAGTATCTAGTAAATAAGTTTTTAAACTTGGGAAACCAAATGGCCCAGGCACTGCAAAGTAAGCCATATTTACTGGTGGAACCATTAAATAGAATTTATCTTTATAACAATCCGCTCTTGACATTGTCGATACTTGAATTTTAGCTTGTAATGCAATTACATCCGCTACCATTTCAAGATATGTTTTTGTAGACCAATAAGAAAACCCACTTGTACCATTCGGTGAAGGCATCATTTTATTAGCTAGTTCAGGAGCATTTAGTAACCCGTAAACCTGTTTTCCAGCATAACCAAAGAACCAAACCTTATCTTGCTCTAGTTTAATACGCTCAGCCATACCTTCACGCTTTTGCCCAATAGCATCCATTTTAGCTTGGCCATACATTTGGATCTCTAACTCACCATAACTAACGGTTGTCATCATACGCAGCGTATCACGTGAAACCCAGTTACTGTTTATTGTAGACATACCACCATTACCATAGTCTGCATATACTTCACTATGACCATTGTATGAAATTGTCGGAATACGGATACTTTCAGTTTCCCATACTCCAAGCTGATACTCATGCGATACCTGACGACTAACCGTTGGTTGCAATAATTGCATAAATACGCGGTTACTAAATACAGTATTAATAATTGGATCAATACCATTACTAGGTACAGAATACGCATAAGTGTCAACGTCATAAGCCATTTGACCTAATCTATCTTCTGCCAAACGCATAACTGCATTACGCTGTCCATCATTACTTTCATCGTAAATTAACATTTGATTGTTAATATTACGACCAGCTGTATCATGGAATGAAATACCATAAGCACCTTTAGCATATCTTGGTTTTAACATAACTGGATTATTTGCACCATTTACTGGCTTATTGATTTTGAACAAAGAGCTAGTTATTGCATCATGTTCAGATCTACTTCTGCTATCAAGCATTAATTCTTTTATATTCATCTTTATACTTCTTCTTTAAAATTGTTTAACATTTGACATTACAACAATGTTTGAACCCGCTGCAATGTTATCAGGAGTAGCATTAATAACCTTAAAGCCAGGGACTAATGTATAGCCACCCGGTACAGTTGTACTCGTTTGAGACATAACAGCCCCAGTTGTATCGTTTTGCACCAAGATATCACCAGCTAGAATTACACCACCCACATTTAGTGAAGGAGCATATATTAAAAACGTACCTTGATTCACTAGATCAATATTGTCGCCAGATTTTATAGCAAAGCCATAGCCATACTGTTCTGTTGACCATGGAATAACGTTTTGTTGTGATCTCCAAGCGTAACCAGCAAATGGTTTGCCACTGCCTGGTAACTGGGTAACGTTAGTATTTGCTTGTGCAGTATTGCTTGAAGGCGCAATAATGCCCCAGGCAAATGTACCGATCATGATAGCGCCATTTAAAGAAGCTCCATCAACTATCTTGCCGCTGATAACATTTACTTGTTGTAAACCATAAGAATCACCGACAATACCACCACCTGGGTACTGTACGTCTGTTTGGGGGGTTGCTCTAAGTACCATATTAATTTACTCCTTTAATTAGGTTGAACAATGGATTTGAACTTTTAGCTGCCGCAACAGTAGCATCTGAGGCAAATTGTTGAGCATAGTTAGCACTTTCACGAACAGTTTTTTTATTATTTGCAAGAGTTTCTAAAATAGCAGTCTTGACTTCTAAACTTTTGCCACTATGATCGAAGCCTTCTTGAGCGATTTTTAGTGTTTTATTAATTTTAACTTCAGCACTATCATACAACATTGATTCTGGCAATTTACCAATCACACGCTCACATAAAGCAGCAGCTTCAGTATTAGCCCTAAGCATATCCATAGCCATTTGAGATGCTTTTTCCGCAACCTTTTTTTCATCCATAGCTATAATAGCCCTGTCTTCGGCTTCTTTCTTCTTAGCATCAGGCTCTTCATCGTCAGCTTTTTTCTTAGGATCGGGCTCGCTGTCTTCTGCTTTAGGCTTTTTCGGCTCATCCGGTTCGCTATCATCAGCTTCTTTTTTCTTTATCTCAGCAAGTTTTTCTTCCATGCTATCTAGCATTTCTTTTTTTTCTTCAGCTCCGCCTTGAAATTCATCGTTAGCTTTAGCCTTTAGTTCTTTAATTTCTTTCTCTAACTCTGAGCTATCACACATTTTAGCGTCCAATGCCCAGTTAAAAATAGTTCTTAGTAATGTATGTTTCATACTTAGTCCTTCTAAATAATTGTTTTTACTATTTATGCTGCTATCAGCAATTTGTGCTCCGTCCACGCGCCCAAGATCAACAAGTGCCACATGGTTTCCTCGAATATTGGTCATTTTGAATTGATATTGTTTACCTTCAAATATACCATCCTCTTTAACTATGTCATACTTATACCCCACAGATAAACACTTTTTACCTTTCGGATCGCCTCCGTCTGCCATCTCTATGGCATCGATAGCCTCTTTCTTCCACACGACAATGGTATTTAATAAATCGTTACCATCCATGCGCGCATCAGTTCCCGCCGTACCTAACCAATATTGATCTTGAGGTATTTCGGTAGTTACAGTAATATGTTTATCAAGTAAGGACAATCCCTTGTAGGTATCAATTGCCTTTTCAATTTCTTCACGCGGACGCAATACCCTGTATCTTTTATTCGGGTCTAAATCCCATTGATCGTAACCTCGTATTTCTTTGCCTAGATATTCAGATACACACGCAGAAGTTAAAACACAGTCAGTAACATATAAATGGCCATTGCCGTCTTTAATTCGACGATTTGATCCTTTACCGTACTGTACTTTAGTTGTTGAATACTGCATTACTTTAAACTCTATCTGATTATATTATACTACAGCACATAATTTATCGCCGTATTATACTGACATTCGGAATATTATCATGAAAAATATAAATCGTACAACTTTTATTTTGGATAAAGTTTATTTTATTTCTGTAAGAAGGGGATTAAATGACTGAAGGTGTATTTTAATATTGTTTTATTTGGTGAGTCTATTTCCAGTTTTGCTGTTAATGCCAGGAATAAATGGGGCACTATAGCAATTACAGCCATAGAGTTCAGCTGGTTGAATGAATTCACCATCTATTTCACACCCTTTTTCTATATTATAAACCGTATTATTTGCGTGTAAATGGGATTGCCTAGGAACTCGGCTGATTTTGCTGCGTTTCCAAACAGCTTCAGTTATGCCCGCATCAAGTAGTGTGGCATTATTTATAACCTGTGTAGCTTTATCAATCTGATCACGTGCAATCAACTTAATGCGCTTTTCACTGAATTTAGCGCTATGAATTTTGGCGAGTTCTTCTTTCATATAATCAATATCGCGCCCACGCATTAGGGAATCTTGCAGGATTTTTTTTACTTGACCCTGCATTTCCTCATCAATACCAGTAATTAGCTCTACATTGCTTTGAATTACTGAATCTTTTGCAATTAATGCACGCTGACCTTGATTGTTAAAATTAACTACCAAAAACTGTAAATCTTCAGGTACATTAGAAGTAACACTTTCTTTTACGTCCATGATAGTTTTTTTATTAACTTTATTCATGTAAAAAATAGGCAGTTTATGAAATATTTTCTTATACTGTTTATTGAGCTCTATTATCTTTTTATATAGTTTAGCTTTAATCATACGTGACAGATTTGAGTTAGCATCAAATGCCATCTTGCTATCAGTGAAGATATATGGAATATTTTCTTCATAAGTTTCAATAGTTAATTTAGCTAATTTTACCCAATAGACTGTTAGTACTTCACTCATATCCCGGGCATATTGCATTTTAAGTACATATGATGGGCGTATCGGCCGACACTCAATGCCCATAATTGTTTTATTCTGTTTCATTTTCTTGCTTAACTATTGGGCCTTCTGGATCTTCTATATCCAAATCAATACCCTCAACATCTAATCCATCATATCCCGAATTGACATCAGAATTAAGGCGATTAATTATGGCTTCCTCCGATATAACACCGGCTTGTAAATATTGAATATCCCTATTAGTATCCATAGCTCTAATCTCGGCTTCTTCCTTGGGCTTAGCCGTTTCAAGACTAACCCATTTAAATGTAATCCTTTCATCTATTTCGCCCCATATATTCATCATAAGAACTTTCATGAGCCAGTTCATATTGTCATCTGCTATATTCTTCTGATCGTCTCTGGTATTTTTATTATTGCTTTCTTTTTCCGCTTCTGTTACAGAGCTAAAACCGTTCGGAGTGAATCCAAATAATTCAAGCGCCGATATCCCAGCCGTAGCACATATTAACTCTGCATTCTGTCTTACGACTTCAGGCATATGACCAATGTCATAATCAAGCATAGACATTTTTTCCTCACCGCCTAATGCTATTAAATCTCCATTTTTCATTTGTTGTTGAGCCAATTGTACGCGTAAAGAGAGTGGAGCGGTACCATTTTGAGATTGATTATTAGCTAAGGCGCGCAAATCGGTATTTTCCAAAATCATGAATTTAAGTTTCTGTGAAATCTTAATCTGTTCATTTTTAGCAGTTAAATAATGGTTCATATCATATACAAGCTGTTGTGTTAAAGATAAGCCCATGAATTGATAGGTAGGTTTTAGATAATCAGGCAATTCATTGTATATAAAGTGCGCCGCTCTACTCTGATGTAATACCTTACCCATTATAAGCCAACGCTCTGGTTTATAAAACCATTGACTTAATGGATCATCGCTAATCCAATTGATACCAGTGATACTCCACGGCAAAACTACTTGAAAATATTCAATATCGCCAATACCAATTTTATTGATAAATAACTCTTCTTCACGCTCACTAAACCCCTGATAACTACCCCCATCTCCTTTAAGCTTTGGATACAATAAGCTACCACCATATTTATATGCTGCAGCAATAGCCTTATTTACCCATCCCTGTATATCTAAGCGCTTATACTCATCTTCAAGCTCTTTAATTTTGCCAAGTACTTCATCTTTATTTTTTTTATCACTATCATTACAAACAAACTCTATCCACTTACTTGTTAAACGATTTGCTTTTTTCTGACAAATTGCAGAGATAAGATTATTCTGCGTGAATTGCATTAGTGTGGGCTGTCCAAGATAAGGTGCATTAACAATTAATTTATATGTCTGGCCAATATAGCTAGCTGCTCCACTAGCGTAATCACCACCGAATGCGCCGGTAAATTGATTATCATACGCCATTCTACTATCCATAGCCATGCTGCTACCCGTAGGTCTTTGAGACGTGTTATATTTATTCCATATTTCGCAACTGTCAACCCAACTTTTAGTATTGAAATCATAAGATTTCGGCATAGGTGGCTTCATATTAATTGGCTGTTCCGGTTCAGCATCTATGGCAACATATTCATATTTAATAACAACCTTTTCTTGGGGTTGCTCTTTTGGTGTATACTGTTGTTTTTTCTTATTCATAACTAATCCTAGTAGTAATCTGGTTGTGGTTGACTGAAATAATCCAAATCCGCCTGGGTAAATATAAAACCACGATTGGTTGGTGCATATAGCATCATTATAGCATCAGCTAAATTTGGTGATTTTATCCCATCTGGTTTTTTGTTAATCAATATTTTGCCTGCGTTATTGGTAGAATAGGTAGGCTGGCTTAATTCACCCATTAGTTTACTACATAACGGCAATTTAGAGGAAATTGATATTATTTCATCTGGGTCATATGGATGATTTTCTACTACAGCTCTATAGGTATTTCTAAATAATGTACGTAAATGCCACCATGCTTGAGCTTTGAAATTTACAAAATAATCAGCATTAGTTCTACTATCACTGATCTGATCTTTAGGATTGATAACCTCTCCTGACCCATGGAAAGCTGTAATGTTTATTTTTGTATTACCCATCCTGTGGTCATTAAGCCCTCTCGCATCGCCACGGACTCCAGCACCCAATCCATCCGCATCATATATTAGATGAGTGTATTTATTGTCGTCACAAAACATAAATACTTTAGCTGTTGATTGCAGTAAATCACCATTAACCCCAGACCATTCTTCAATAGCTTCTAATAAAATGCCACGTCTACCGGCAGATGCATTATTATCCGAACCAGTATCTGCAACATCCCAGGAAGCTTGGCGTAATCCGGTGGGCTCAATGCCTAATTTTACATGGGCATCAATAGCTGCTTGTACCCAAGAGCTTGGAATAACTACCCCCTCAATAGAAGCTGAATAGTTTATATCTAGCTCTTGCGCTACAATCACGGGGTTATTTATTTCAGCTATTTTTTTGGCATACCAATCTTCATCACGCCGCAAATCGTCACGCCAATGAAAAGTAAACACATCTATTTTACCGCTATGGCGTCGCTCTGCAAAGCTATTAGCTAACCCATTAGGTGTTGATATATCAATACGGCAATTTGTGTTTTCCGATAAAGAAGCATCAATTAAATATGGACGCTCTAAAAATGCCGATTCATCAACAAAATACGCACTATTCCGCCCACCTCGACCAATACCATCCCCAGTTTCACCCTTTATATTACTACCCGATTCTGGAAAATCTAGTAACATTAATTTATCTGTTTTATCGCGTTGAAATCCGCCCCGAAACTCTACAGGTAGAAGGCTAACAAACATTCTACCCTTTTCAAGAATGCTATCCAAATCACCCTTTTTATCTACGTAATCTTGTTTTCTGCTACCAAAACCAAAAGCAATATCGTAGTATAATATACAAATAGAACAAGCGGTTGCGATCGCAAGCCATGTCATACCCACAGTACGGGTTTTTTCGACTATACCAGGCTTTTGATTTCTCCAGTGATCAATAAACCACTCTATCCATTCAATCTGTTTAGGCATTAGTATAAAAGGTACTGTATTTGGAATATTCTTTACGCTATTACGGGGATCATACGTGCAGCCCCAATCAATGATAAATTGGGCTATATTTTCACGATAGTAGTTTTTGAGTGATTTAATTAAATGGGGATTATTTCGTAAATGGATTAGCCTACGCTCACGCTCTTTAAAAATAGGCAGATAGTCGGGGGTTTTAAAGTTAAAATTATTTAGATCCATTTATTAGCTCTTGGTAAGCTCTACTAGCATCCAAAGAATTATCAATCTGGGATAGCTTAGAATTTCCATTTGGATTATTTGGCTCAATAGGCTTAGCACTAATCCCGGTTTGCTCCAAGAGCTTATCTTGTGTCATACCTAAGGTACGCAATATTGCCGCTGATTGATGGGGATCATATCCATTCGGCGCACCAGGTCTGGATCTATTATTAACCTCTATCAAAAGCTTCTGATTCAACCTTAGGGCAATGTCGGTAGTATCCTCTACAATACCGAGCCATTGGGATGCTCTCTTATTAAGCTCTTTCTCTACAAAAGGCTTCTGAGCCTCCGTTGTAATCTGTTGTACATCTGTTGTAATTGTTGTGACCTTTTCATTAAATTCTTCAGTCGCTTCAATAACTTTAGCCTGTATTACCTGTTGTAATTCACCTTGAATAGCCCCATCCTTCTGAAGCCTACGGCTGAGATTGCCTGCATCATAACTATACTCTCTTGCCAGCTCTCTAATACCTTCCCCCATTTGATAGCGGGTTTTCATTTCAGCGTATTGTTCAATGGTTAATCTTTTAGCCTTGGCCATTATTTCATCCTATATTTAGGGGGATTCACAAAATAGAAAAAAGTGGAGCATTATCACAAAACACTATTTTACCGTTTGGTAATTTAACCTTAAACCACTTCAAAATTTCAGTTGTAATATATTTTTTATCACGGTTATTTATAGGGATGCATATATCGCCGTCTATACTAATTTGACCGCATCCATTTGCAAAAATACTTAATTTTCCATATTTCACCTGTATATTCCATGAATCAATATACCCATGACATTCATCCTGAATATTTTCTAAGAGTTCTTGGGATATTAATATTAATTTTTCCCTGTTTTTCTGACCGTCCAATAAATTCTACACGAAAATTAATAAACAATTTACCATTTTTGATTATTAATCTATCTGTTTCAATTCCCTGAAACAATAATTTATCATATAAACATTGATAGCTATCTTTACAGCCTTTGTCGACACCAATTTCTTCTATATAAACTAATTGAGAAGAGTGGGAAGCATATCCCTCTACATAGTCTGATACACTAAACTTCGCTATAAGGGAGAGGGTAAATATTTCTAACATTCCAGAAGAAATCTCTAGCACGGCATCATCACTACGTAACTCTATTTCGCCATCCGGAGTGCTACCTTTTAAAACCAGATTCATTTGTTTTTATATCTCTGTATAATACTCCATTGCGCTACTGATAAAGCCGTTATCACTAGATCATTAACACATCTCTCAGTAGTATTCCATTCTGGCCCCATAAAACTTTTATAGATATGATTATACTCATCTTTTACTGACTTAAGATCGTTAAATTCTTTATCTAAGAAACTTTTTTCAATCTTAGCAACTATATTTTTTACATTGTCAAGCATTTTATTTCTCACTTTCTTTATATTGAACCTGCAATTTATCAAGATGACCTTTAACATTCTCAAAATGTAATTTATTTTCTGTTTCAATAGTTATTATATAAATAGGAATAGATTCAACAGTTTCCGGCTCCAGATCCTCTTCATATTTTACCGGAATATCTAAACCCCAATCGATAAGCTTTTGCTCATCCCATTCATTAGCTATTAAATTCCAGTCCCAGCTGCCATAAGATAAATTATCTTTAATGATGAATTCATTTATTTGATCTTTAGACCAGTTTACAACCTTACATAAAGCTTCTGTATATCCAAGATGCTTTAATGCACGCAGACGTTGATTGCCGCCAATTACTATATATTTATTCAATATATTATATTCAATAACAACCAATTCCCTAGCCTCTAACATCTCTGGAAAATCCCGAATAGACTTTATCGCTTTTTGAAAGCCATCATCAGTTAAATCTCGAGGATTTTGATTAATACCAGGGGTCTGCCCCATGTTGTTTTCCAACTGATAAATTGGTATATTTTTAATTATCATTAGTTAGCTCACTCCACTCCTCATATGAATATTTGGTTTTAGTATTAGTTACCCCATTAATAATATTGGTTATGCTAAACCAAATACCACCCAATATCCAAGAAGTAAATTGCATGTGAATATTAAAAAAATACCCGATAATTACCCATACAATAGCAAATACAGTTATAAGAATTCCATACAACAATAATCTAGGTTTCCAACATATCATATGGCTCTTCCTCTTTATCACGAAATGGAGAATCATCACAATCACAACCACAGTCGCCAAGTTGATAATCTCTATTTTGACAATTGCATTCAGATCTCCCCTCTATCTCTATGCAATCGCACTTTAACCATTGATCCATACTAAACATACTCCTACTTTTCTTCGTGAATATCCAAGATGCTTTAAAGCCCGTAGGCGCTGATTGCCGCCAATTACTATATATTTAATTAGATCAGCCCTATTTAAAGGTACGCAATCATTTCTCTTCTATTTAAATACATATCTATAGCGTTACATTTACCAGGGCTATCCTCCGAGCAACTTTTGGGTTGCCATGAGATTCTATATTCTGTACAAGCCTCATGATTTCCGAATCCGCTTGAAATAAATATATCAATTTCAGACATATTTATTTCAATACCTTCACAAAATATACTCATATTAATATTAAGCCGACTTAGGTTCTTCAGCATCATTTGGAAAAAAGAAAGGAGTTAATAATTGAAGTTCTGTTTCTGTTAAATTAATTTGAGAATCTAATAATACTTTATCAATCCTGGGGGTATCTATAAGACTAGAAAGCTTATCAGTCATTTTTTTCTGTTCTTGAATAGCAAACTCTCTCTTTAAATTATCATCATTTTTAAAGTCACGATTGGTAATTTGAAAATTAAAATTCTTTTCAATTTTTGATAGTTCTTCAAATTCATGTTTAGTTATTGTTTCGACAAAGTTCGCCCATGTCAATACTTTAGGCGCGACTGTTTTTGATAATGAACATAAAGTTAAAATTTTATGTAAAACTTTTGCCAACTCTCTATTTTGAGTTAGTTCATTAACCATTATTTTAGTAAATAAATGCTCACTTTCAATTGATTTATTTTCAGCTTCAATAACTTCTGTATCTATTACTTTTTTAGCTTCTATATTTTCCATTATATAACTCCTTAATTATTTACCATAGAACCACAGTTAAAAATAAAAAAGCCCCAGCGACGGTAAAGTTTTTGGGGCTTCTATGATTGATAAAATCAACCACTAAACTTACCGTCATATTTAGTGCTTGATTTAATGCGCTACTATAGCACATATTATACCACTTGTCAATTGCTATTTTATGCTGCATTGCGCATTAATTAGTTACCTACTGTAGCAATGAATTACCCATTTTGGGCTAAAATATATTAAAATAATATTGCAATAATATTGTTACTATGTTAATATATCGCCATGGAGTTAGGAACGGTTTCTAACTGAAATCTCAGCAGATTATCAGCCTTATATCTTTACTTTAGCTAGCGATGTAAAATCCGCCGCAAGGTACTTTAAGGCTAACTACCCGCATCTTATAGAAAAAGGCAGCCATGTAAAATGCGGGGCATTAGAAAACTGCTGGAATCTTATAAATGTTTCAGGGATATTAAACAACGAACCCTTTATGGACTGGGAAATGGAAGTTATTGAGGGCAGCATATTAATCTCAAGTACAGCTAATTTTGAGGACATATTTGTCGAAGTAAAAGAATGGTTTGATTGCATCATAACAGATTGTATAGATACTTACTTTAATAACAGTTGCAGGATTAGCGATATAATAGATTTTTTAAAAGAAAATGATGTAAAAGACGTAGGAATACCGCAGCTTTTATTTATTGGGCGTTTTGTTCACAATTTAACTTAGCCTATACTATGTTTAAAGGATAATAAAGTGAATAGAATAATAAACCACATAATAAGGAAAACTAAATGCCAGCATTAAAACGAGATGACAATAAAATAGTCGCTTTTGTTAAAAAAAAGCAAGCTCAAGGATTAGAAACTACACCCACTCACTTGATTGACTATATTAAAAATACATTTGATATAAAACGACAAACAAGTTGTAGTTTAATAATTAGTAATTTAGTTAAAAGAGGTAGGCTACAGCGGACTAGTCGAAAAGGAATAATCAGTATAGGAGAAAATATATAATGAAATTTTTAGTGTTTATATTATATTTATTGGCAATAATAAGCGCTGTAACAGGTGCCCATTTTATATTTAACTCACCCAATGTGAATAAGCAACTTAGTAAATTTGGGTATTGGTTGATGTTTATAACTTGTGTTTTTGTTTCATGTGCAATTATTTGTATACATCTTTAACCCCTTACTACACAGCCTGTTGCCTATTGGAAAATATGACACTTTTTTAAATAGTTAAAGTTAAAATTAACAAGCTGCGTAGCGAGAGATTAAAAGTGCAAGATGGTTAGACTCGAACCAACGGCAAATCCAATCGGCTAAGCCATCATTTAAGATTTGTAGTATAAACTAACTCTACCTACTGAACTACATCTTGCATAATAGTGTGATCTTTCTGTTACTTGTCTCGGTCCTTATGAATACACAACGTATATATTCATACGCCACAGGTCTTATTGCTATGGTATCCGTTCTAACACCCTTATAAGCTCAATCACAGGATTTTGTTCTACTGAACCCCCAAATTTTTGCATTCATGAAGAGACTTAGAGGGTTCTGTTCTGAAGACAACGCCAAGGAGTTGAACTGGTATCTATAATCCATAGGCGCCATATCCATATTAATAAAAAGCACATGTTTTAAAACTTGTGCTAAAGTTTTTTGGAGAGCTACTAAAAATATTTTAGTAGATATATTATACCCAGATTGGTTACTTTATTTCTTCTTAGAGAGGATTTTTTTCATCAACCCCAACATATATCAGATCGCGTAAATGGAGAGAACGCCAAGGATTTGCACCTTGGATTAGACAATTATTACTCGACACAATTCGCAATATTGGCTTAGTTATTGTCTTACGTCTATTATATGCCTTACCTATTCAGCCACATTCTCATTGTACTTTTTTGTCTACATCTAAATAATAGGCAAATAATCTTTACTAGGTTTATAATCACATATATTTTTTAAAGTCTATCACCCCCGTAAAGAGATATACCAATATCATTTCTCAGTCCAAAATCGGGCAATCAATCCTTTTCTAGACACTTCTACCTATAGAAGGACCCTAATCTTATCTATCGTTTATCCAAAATAAAAAAGCCCCGATCACGCTAGTAAAGGGGGCTTAGTCGATAATGAACTACGCAGCAATATCAACAAATTAACCTAGCGTATTTAATTAGTTGATGCGGTTCCAAGCAGTGGTGGATAGGAAAGTTATATTAACTATTCAGGAGATCCACTGCTTCAGAAGTGCGTATTATAGCATAACTAACAAAAACTTTGTGGTAAATTTTCCCAATAAACTTTTTCTCTATTTTATTGGTAATATCTATTTATAGTAACACTATCATTTGTACAATACCCAGTACATAAACATGCAGTATTGCATTTTTTAAAAGTATATTTTGTAGGTTGAATAAACATTATTCGAATTTGTTCAAAATCCAAAGGAGTAGATACCATATAAGTTCCACTATATTCTTCAATTAATTTATCTGCCAATTTAATATAATTTTCATTTTGTCTTTTCATTACTTCAAAAGCTTCGTCAACTGATTGTTTTATTATGTTTTCGTCTTTCACCCCTCCACCTCAATCAAACTCAAAATATGTTTATTCCAAACATGCTGTATAATTATTGTCCACATTATTTCCCCTCTTCTAATTTGATTATTTCATCTCTAAATTCTTTTGCTATTTTTATAATCCATAAGCTCCATAAGCTAAAGTAATCTCTCATATGATTAAAACATTTAGGAAGAGAATAATTCAATTCGGCAAGATTAAAATACCGACGTATAGTGTATCCATTTAATCTAATTTGTATAGCTAAAGCTTCTGTTGTTTTGATTTTCACAGTATCAAAACTTACACCATCTACGGGACCTAATATTGAACAAATATCACTATAAATTTGATCTAAACTAAATCCTTTCATTTACCTTTCCTTGAAGACCATTTACCCCAAAACCAACCCACAGTAAACCCAATCGCAGATAAAATAATTACCATATCTGGATCAGTAATAATTTCTAATAATATAATTTATCTCTCCGTGGAATTGCACGACATGATAACATTTGCTTGAACGCAACGCCATGATCAATGCTTAACTTTCGCACCTTGTCTCCTAAATAAAACATCAATAGCTCCTGGCGCCCCATATATTCTGCTTTGTAATAGCCTTTTAAATAAATGCCAGTTTTTAAAAAAGATAGATTCTATCTCTATTGTAGGGCCAGTATTTATACTTTTCACACCAACAGATCCTAATGGTCTTCCTTTATTTTGCATTTTCTTCCTTAAAATTAATTTTAGCATAGTTTAAATGCTTCTCTACTTGTACCACGTAATCATAGTCAAAAACTTTTTTTGTACCTAGATGCATGGGTATTAAATCTTCTTTCCATTTACGATCATTAACCAATTCAATTACGCTAATTGTCCACATTTTTATATTTACCTTCTCAGAATTGTTGAAAAATTGAGTCTAATATTCGTTGAGCAATTTTTTTAGCATTTTCTATAGAAGATAAAGTATAACTATCCTTTGTATCCTTGTCATTATATAATTTTAAAACCCAAAGAGGAATGCCCATTTCAGGACAAAAATCATTTATGCAAATTTTAAAGTTTAAACTAAATGGATAAAACTGAAAACCGTTTGCTTCTAAAGAACCATCTTCTTGTTTTTCCCATTCTAATTCTTTTGCTTTCATATTGCCATCCCAAACATATCAGGTTGTATAGTTTCTAATCTTTTACTGGCAACCCTAATCCATTTTTCATCAATCTCACATCCGCACCATTCTAAACCATATTCGGCACATACAATAGCAGTGGTACCAGTCCCCATAAAAGGATCAAATATTTTATATGTTTTGCGGGCATAAGTCTGTAATAATAACTGCGTAAGCGCTTTAGAAGTGTAACCAGGATGGGTAAGTTATTTTCATGAAAAATAAAGCCATCGTGAGGCATTGGCACATTATGGTAATGATTAGGCACTCTCCCATTTACAGAATGATCACTAACCAATATTGATGTAAATTGATTAGAATGTCCATAACGAAGTGCGCCAGAAGTGCTTGTAGTAAATACTATCTGCTGAAATTGTCTGCCTAAAATATTCCAAGTTTCTAAAAAATATTTTTTTGATGGATAAATAATTTGTTCGCGACTAATGCGTTTTAACTGATATATAACATTTGACAGCCAATTAATGTAGTCAAAATCTGTTAAACTATCTTTATAAATCCCGTAATCTTTACCAACATTGTAAGGAACATCTGTAAATACCAAATCGAAGTATTCATCAGGTATTTGCTTCATAAATTCTAAACAATCCCCATGGTGTATTTTATTCATTAAATTTTGCATTACCTTTTCCCAAACAAATAAAATCAATGTGTTAACCTTAGGGAAACACATCCTGCATTTTTCTAGTCAAATAAGTTCTCCCCACTGATCGGCCATGGCTTTTGCTATGCCGGTATAAGTTAATGATCGTAATTGTGCTCTATTTGGCAGATTACGGCTCATAAAATGAATCCTCGAATATCGTTTACCTTTTTTATCAGTATAATAAGTGCCGTCTGGTTTACGCATATAATCTGGTTCAACTATATCAGTAGGTATAAGTTTTGGCAATCTCTTTAACCATAAACATGTAGCCTTAGTTTCAGCATGACCGAATTGATAAGGTTGAATAATCTGATCAGGTTTTCTAATTTTCGTACTAATAATGCTTATTGGATTTTCAATACAAATTCTTGAGATAGAAGAATCCATTAATCGACGCACAAACTCTAAAGCATCTTGTTGTCTTCCATCAGCTATCTTTTCCTTAAAATATCTTGCGCCCGATACCGCTAAATGGGTACATGGTGGATGCGCTATCATTAAATCCCATCCGTCATTAATAATGTCAAAAACATCGCATTGTAAGTGAAATAGAGATGGTTTATCGCTAGGAATTATGTCGCAACTATAAGCCTCATGACCCAATCTAGCAAATTCATCTCGCACAATCCCTGAAAATTCACATGCGATTAAAACCCTCATGACCTTCCCCTTTTTTTAAACCCATTTTAAGACCCCTCCAAATTCAGTATAGTATGGATTCCCTATTCCAAGGTATATAAATGCAATGGCAGTACCAATGCGGTTAACCGCAGCACTTCTTTATGATCTCCGAGATTATGACTGCAAATGAAAGTGGAACTACCAAAATTACCAATCCCATTGCGAAAAATATTAAAAACTCTTTAATTGTCATATTGCCCAATTTCTACTTCTAAAAATTAATATCTTGGCCCTAAATACCATTCTATACGTGGTTTTTCTTTGTCAATAAAGGATACATCCAGCATTGTCAACGTAATTTGTCTATCATTCATGTTGAATTTTTGCTTAAGAAAATCAAATACACCATCCCTTAGCGACTTTATAGCTGTGGATAAATTGTCTTCGTCGAGACGTTTTTTGTTTGCAAAGAAACAGTTAATCTTCAACATCCATTCACCTTTTAAAACTTTTTGATCGTATTGCCCCCAAATATGAGAGACATTTTTGTAAGCCTCTCTGGCTAAATAGTAACCGTCTGCACGTGCTTTTTTCTTCAGTGAATATGTTTTACTCCAATGCTGGCCATGCGTCTTGTTTATCGCTAGTTTGGAATTAGGTATTGGTAAAATTATCATCATGCCACACCCTGCCTTTCTTGTTCAATGATCTTTTGCCTACGCGCTACTATTGCTTCTCCGTACACCCTATTGCCTTTTGTATCCGTTACTACTGCCATAAAGGGTGCTTTTAATGAGTTATACCTGCTAGGTTCTTTTTGAATGATATCTAATAAAGAACTGCGTATATCTCTTCCTTCTAAAGCCCACCCTTCTAACTGAAGAATACTACCGGTTATTTGATGCGGCCTAAGTTTTGGATTAGCCATTGCATATCCGCGTATAGCATTCCATTCCGAGTTTGTGAATTCAATATTTTGCTCTTTTGCCAACATTTCCCAAATCTGATACGCTCCTTCGGATACTTTTTTGAGTTTTGCCATTTCAGCTTTTGGGTCTACCTCAACAAAGGGGACTATAGGGGATATATCTTTCTCTAACTCTCTCTCTTCTCTCTTTCTCTGTGTAACACTTCCTAACACTGGCGAACATTGTTCGGTTTTTATGCTACATTGTTCACTCTGATTTTCAAAAAATCCAATATAATCAAAAACATCTTGAGGAATCTGTAAGCCACCTCTATGTACCTGAGCATGACATTGTCGGCATAAAGTAACCATATTTTCTTTATTACTATTTTGTGGTTTATTTTTATCAAACCCTAAAATATGGTGTACACATAAATTATCATTTTTATCACAAATACAACATTTAAAATCATCTCGTTGTAATACTAAATAATAGTTTCCATTATAGCGATTTTTATTATTCCAATCCTCTATTAAAGGAATAGCTCTTTGATTGCATTCTTTTTTAACTTTTTCAGTCGAATCTCTTTGTGATCGAAGCTTTCTCATTCTATCTGCCGCTTGACCTTCAGACCCTATATTATTTACAGCTTCAGGTAAGATAAATTCTATTTCATTAACTTCCTCGAATAATTTTGACCGCTTCAAAAAGGCTAAAGTCATTTTTATATTTTCTACAGTTTCATCTAATTCAAGCGATAATTCTTCTGCAAAAGTATCTTCTAATTCATCAAAAATCAGCTTACCTTCATTTTTCAAGCTCAATAATTGCATTTTTAGATAAATTATTGTATACGTATCTCCACCTGCGACATTTCTAAGTTTTTTTAATTCTTTTTGTTTAAAGAAATCATCTTTTAATTTCAACCAAAAATAACGTTTTTCGGACTTTTTTTCCATATTTAAAACCCCTTACTTTTAGTATATGATTGTGTGATAACTTCAGGGGCTTGGATCGGTTTTTCAATGGGGATACCTATTC
The DNA here is from genome assembly GCA_964609155.1 of uncultured Gammaproteobacteria bacterium. Classification (GTDB taxonomy): domain Bacteria; phylum Pseudomonadota; class Gammaproteobacteria; order JAGOUU01; family JAGOUU01; genus JAGOUU01. Next base: position 37,390 of record CAZSRF010000020.1, read on the forward strand.
TGCCTTCTTGAATACACTGATCTCTTTTGCATATAGGGCACCCTAGCCATTTTGTATTTCCGGTAAATGTCATATGGTATTCATTAGTAAAATCCTGTTTATGAATTCGGCAGTAATCTTCTTTAGTTTCTAATAAACCGTACTTTATTTTACCTATAATTTTGATAGACTTATCATTTTCAAATGGTTTTACCCATTCATTTTTTTTGATATCGCTCACTTGTTTTTTCCCTCTCTAATAAAAATTAACAGAAATAAAAAACAAATAATGTAATAGCAAATAAAAACCCTCTAACGCTAAAAATGGTAGTCTTTAGCAAATAGAGGGCTTAGCGTATGCACGGTTTTAATATCTACCACTACGATAACCGTGCACACAAGCGGTATAATAACATACGGGTAATATACCCGTAGAATTTTTTCTAATAATTTCGGTGTAAATTTTATAGATCCTAATAATTGCAATAAAACTAATTGATCGGCAACATAAATTATGCTGCATTGCACAACAGAAAGTTTAAAAAAACTAAAAATAAACTTGACACAGTCTACAGCATGGTGTAAAGTAGTGTCTTGAGGTACAGAGTAGTTAGTAGGGGTGTAAAGTAAAATGGTTTGTAAATGGTGTGAATCTTATAGCGATGATGTATCAGAACAAGCAATAATAGAAGATATCTGCACAAGAAAAGTAATAACAATAAATTTATGCATAGGCTGTTGGAAAATGAGCGATGAACAGCTAGCAGATGCATTAGCGAGTTAATTTGGAGATAACTATGACTGAACAAGAAATATTAAATAAAACCATTGACTATTTAAATAAACATAGTATTTGTTTTAAAAACTGGGAATTAGATTATGAGATTATAAAAGATCATGTTATGATATATTGTAATTTTGTTAATGAAAGACACGTTACTTATATACCTATTGCTTTAGCGGATATTTCATTACTCAAGGAAGATATTAATATGCACGGGACCCATATTTTAAAACATATTAATTCAGAATTCCGCATAGCCTACAATATAATAAAAGATTTAGCACAACACGGCACTGAACGAAAAAACAATTTTGCTGGATAATAACTTAACTTAATTTTTGGAGAAAAATTATGGAAAATCTAACTTTTTTTAACAAAAAACTTTCATGGTATATAGACAAATTAGTATCAGTAGAAGCTCGACAAGAAACTATAAATAAAATGGAAGGTTTAGGGTTTCAACTGATAATTCAAAATAATCAAAAAGCAGCTTAATCAAATTTTAAATGGAGACTTAAAATGGAAATTAAAAAAATGGAATTACTCTTAACTGAAAAATCTCAATTTTCTGAAGTTGAAAAAGATTACCTTAAACAGCTTCATTTATCATTGGCTAACTACCAGTTAATAGGGTTTTATTGGGAATATAAAACAAACCCAAAATTAAAGCTTAAGTCACTAGCGGCTGATTATGGTATTAAAGCTTCATGGGCGCAGATAGCTCTTGATATTGGTGCTAAATTAGTATATCGACAATTAAAGAAGGCTGAGGCTTTAGCCAAGCTGAGGAGTACGGCATGAGAACAAAACATTTATTATATGCGTTGCAACATCACATAGAAACCTGGGGTGATAATGGAGAAGTGGCTACGTCCATAGATAATGAAAATTTTAAATGTTTTGAATATGCTACCCATGTGGATGGTTAACCCAAAACAATATCCACCAACTTATTTAATTTTTAGAGAGGAAAAATTATGTTAACACAAAAAGCGCACGATAAATTCGGGGTTTTAATAATAGCCACAACAACAATTGTTGCAACAGCAATTGGTGTACTTTACTTTAAAGATGACAAGCCTAAAAAGGATACAGGCTTTCATATGTATAAATATAACGTAGAACCAGCCTGTATTAATCATATACAGTACTACGCTGTTGGTAATACAGATGGTTTAAAAGCGATTACGCCTGCTTTTACCAAAGATGGCAAAGTAATTGAATGTAATTTTGGGGGAACTAAATAGATGCTAGAAAATGTAATAGATGCTTTTATAATAGCAAAAGTAAAAGATTATGCAAAGGAAAGAGGTCTCACTCTGGACTATAAAAAACTAGAACCGCTTTTGTGTAAATTATCTAAAGCTCAGTACGAGGTTTTAAAGCTTATAATGCCTAATTTTAATGAATTAGATCCGCTTTTGCCAGCCCTAGTTGCTGGGGCAATATGTAAGGCTATAAATATAGCTACAGATAATCTTTTAAATACTATCTTATTTGAGAATATTAAATGTGAATGCCCAAGCTGTAGGAGTGTAAACTAATGGGAATTAAAATAGTAAAACCAACAGATCCAATATTAACGGAAAATTTGATTATAGTACTTTTTGGCTCGCCCGGTGTCGGTAAAACTACTTTAGGGTTTTCTACTAATAAGCCCTTACTCCTCGATTTTGATTTAGGGGCACAGCGTGCATTATCAAATATTAGAAAAGATTGTGTACAAATAAAACAATGGTCAGATATAGCCGATCTTTCCAAAGATGATCTAAAACCATTTGAAACTATAGTTATTGATACCGCTGGCCGCTTATTAGAGGTAATGGAAACAGAAATTAAAAATATCAACCCAAAAATGATTAATAGACTTAATGGCGGCTTATCTTTACAGGGATTTGGACAATTAAATATTATGTTTAAAAATTTCATGAATAAGCTAAAATCTTATGGTAAAGATATAATTTTGGTAATGCATGATAAAGAAGAAAAAAATGGAGATGTGTTATTTGTACGCCCCGATGCTATTGGATCAAGCAAAACAGAGATAACTAAAATTGCTGATTTAATGGGTTACGTATCCATGAATGGTAAAGGCAGAAGTATTGACTTTAACCCCACTGAAAATCACCTAGGTAAGAATTGTGCTGAAATTCCAGAGCAGAAAATACCAAATTTAGCTGAATATAGAACTTTTTTGGCAGACCTAATAAGCTTCACCAAAGAAAAAATGAATGCTAAAAGTGAGGATATGATTAAAGCAGAACAAGAATTTCAGGCTAAGCTAGATCAAATTAACGGCTTAGAAAATATAGAAAGTTTTAATGCATCTTTAATTGAACTTAAAGATGCAACACCTGTACTTAAGCAAGCACTGGTAATAGCAGCGAAAGATAAGGGCTTTAGCTTTGATAAAGAATCTAAACAGTTTACTGAGGCTGCTTAATGGATTGGAGACAGCAATTTTCTAGCCCATCCAGAATGGATACGTTTGCTATGTACCTTACTGATTCTTATTGGGGTCGAAAGGATCCCGATGGAAATGATATGGTTTTTACTGATGAATTATTTGCTGCAGAATTATTAAAGAAATTTGAGAAAACTCCGCAAATGAAAGCTGGGACAGCATTTCATAAGATACTAGAGTTAAGTCAATACGATACTGAAATTCTTAATTTGATCGGCATAGATGGAGAATTGTATAAATTTGACTACCAAATACCTTCAGATGTGGATATACAGATACCGCAATTACGGGAAACCAGGATCAGCAAAAACTTTAATGGTATAACAATAAATGGGATCGTGGATGCTATAAACGGCACCACTATATGGGATCACAAATTTACTGAGCAAATTAGAATTGAGAAATATTTAAATTCATGGCAATATAGGATTTATTTGTGGATGACTGGGTTAGATAATTTTATATTTAATTTGTTTCAAGGCAAAGTAAGTTTAGCCTATGATTTAGAGATTATATCAAATGGTAAAACTTTTGACCCTGAAATTGTATCAGTAGCTCAGCCCCAAGAGTATAATATTAGAATAGATAAGTTCGAAGCTCTGAAGCTAGAACGCTACGCGAATATGGATGCTGAAGTAGAAGATTTTTATATATATTATTGGGAAGTGCTAGAAAAGCTAAAGCCATTAATAATTGAAATTGGACAAAAAAATAATATAATTATTAAAGGACTAACAAATGCTTAAAATAGGAACGCGCGTTAATATTAAAAACGATAAAACTGAAAAAGAATATATTATTGAAAGCGTAAAAATATCTTATGATATCTATAGCTCCGATAATCCTAAATTTAGTTACACAGTAGATGCTGAAGATATTAAGTTAGCAGAACCACTTGCTGAAACATTAAAAGAGAAACTAAAAGAGCTTAATATTACTTTATATGAAATAGAAAAGCTGTTATGATAACCGGCGAAATTATCGGGATGGGAAAATGCTAAAGAATCTTGAAATAATAAACGAACTGCATGAACGGTTGATTGAGAAGGGGTTAAACTTTTATCGTGATAAGCATTATATGGGATACAATAAAACACAACCATATACAATATATCATTGTTTGATAAGATTATCTCTTATTCAAGCTGATTTCAGCCGTATAGCCAATAGAGATATTATAAAATATCATGAAAAACAAAGCATAAACAAAATACTAAACAAAGTTGATGAATGGATGGAGAGATGAGGGGCGATAATGGAGAAGTTTACTTGGTTTTGATATTAATTTTTATAGCAATCGGATTCGGCATAGCAAAATGTACCGAAGACGATCACTCAAAATACTATGGTAGTGGTGTTAGGAGCTTATGCATACATGGATTGGAATATTTACAATCTGATGTGAATAGTAAGCCACAATTATTAAAGGATGAATATAATCACCCAAATTATTGTAATTATTAGGAGTAACCCAATGACCAATAAAGAACTACAGGAAGAACTGAAAAAGTATCCGGATGAGGCGCACGTGCTTATATATGGAACTTTATTTGAAAATACCACCAGGGAAATAGATTATATTAGCCCTAATGTTAAAAGACATATCAAGTCAGGTATTATAGTAGAAGATTATAAATTACTTATAAAGGTTGAACGATGACACAAAAAACACTACTAGATGAGTTTGCTATGGCTGCATTGAATGGTATTTTAAGTAATGATGAACTTCGGTTAAAATATACTGTAGGTATGCCGTTGTCTTTCTCAATAGAGGGTGAACTATCTAGGGTTGCATATAAATATGCTAAAAGTATGATGCAAGAAAGGCAAAAGTATGAAACTAAGTGAATTGATTAAAGAGGCTCAAGATTTATTATTTAAACATGGCGATTTAGAGGTAAATATATTATATGATGTCTTCTATGATTTAGAACTAATCCATAGAAAAGCCAATTGGTGTGAATCTGAAATCATTGAAGCCAAGAGCACCAGCACTAAACAAAAATAATATCAAAGGAGATATGATGTATTTTAGACACTTAACTAAAGATGATTATACCAG
>CAZSRF010000021.1:0-41207 GCA_964609155.1 uncultured Gammaproteobacteria bacterium
TCGCCACTTCCCCTGAAGGGGAAGAAAACAAACTCACTATGGCTGAAGGGTTACTTCGAAAGTTCGAAGATCAATGAAAAGCGTGAGTTGATTAATTTTGTGTTTTCGAACCTGGCCTTAAGAGGCCGAAAGCTGGAATATACCTTACGAAAACCATTTGATACGCTGATTAACTTACAGCATCGTTCGGATTGGCTCCCCGGGACGGACTCGAACCGCCGACCAATTGATTAACAGTCAACTGCTCTACCGACTGAGCTACCGGGGAATCGTTGTTATAATAATAAGTTATGGCTTATAGGTCAAGAATTATTATCTAAAAACTTCTTAATTCTTGTCATGGCTTTTTCTAAGTTTTCCATGCTTGTGGCATAAGATAATCTTAAGAAGTTTGGTGTGCCAAAAGAGCTTCCTGATACTAAGGCTACGTGAGAAATTTCTAGTAACTTTTCAGCAAAGTCATAGTCGTTCTCACATCCAGTATTTTTTATGGCTCCCGTGCAATCAATAAAGCTATAGAATGCACCTTCTGCAGGTAATACAGATAACCCATTAATGCTATTAACAGTTTCGTAGATATAGTCATGTCTAGCCTTAAAATGTTGCAACATTCCTCTAATAAAAGGTGCAGCAGCTTCATTAGATAACGCTTCGCATGCTGCAGCTTGAGCTATAGAGCAAGGGTTAGATGTGCATTGAGACTGTAGTTTCTGCATAGCTTTAATAATATTAATATTGCCAGCAGCATATCCAATACGCCAACCAGTCATAGAATAAGCTTTGGACACGCCATTTATCACAAGGGTTCTGTTATATAATTTTTCGTATTCTTCTTTACTGAGAATATCTTGACAAGCTGTTAAAATATTATGAAATTTAAAACCAGGCCATATAATATGCTCATAGATATCATCAGAGAGTATATAAATTTTAGGGTATTTAAGTAATATTTGCGCAAGAGCTACAAGTTCGCTTTTGCTATACACTTTACCTGAAGGATTTGATGGGCTATTTAAAATTAATAATTTTGTCTGCCCTGTAATATGCTCTTCAAGTAATTCAGGGGTAATTTTAAAGTGTTCTCGCTTAGTGGTATTGATAATAACTGACTTAGCATCAGAAAGATCGACCATAGCAGGGTACGATACCCAATAAGGAGCAGGGATTAGAGCTTCATCACCTTGTTGTAGCAGTACTTGTATGGCATTGTATAAGCTATGTTTTGCACCTACGGAGACTAAAATTTGATCAGTTGTATACTCTAGGTTATTTTCATTTTTAAATTTATTTTGAATAGCTTTGCGTAGGGCTGGGGTGCCTTCAACAGCAGTGTATTTGGTCTGGCCCGTGGAAATAGCTTTAACAGCAGCTTCTTTTATATAATCTGGAGTATCAAAATCTGGTTCACCGGCTCCTAAACTGATGACATCAACTCCCTGCTGTTTGAGTATATTAGTTCGAGTTACCACAGCGATGGTTGGAGAGGTTGGGATGCGGTTGATTCGGTGCGTTAATTCAGGTTTAGTCGTCATAGTATTAATCAAGTTATTAAATCTAATTATTATTATAAATATTATAATAATGTTAAGCTATATATAGCTATTAGAATTTTGTTAAATATTGTTTAAACATGAATATTTCTGTATCAAGCTATTTTTTTATAGCTCTAGGTGGGGCTTTAGGATCTATCTTAAGAGTCTATATGAGTACATTGATTGCCGGTTGGAAAACATGGGATTCTGTAAGTTATCCTAGTTATGTGAATTATCTACTAGCAATGCCCATAGGCATCTTAAGTGTAAATATTATAGGTTGTTTTCTGATGGGGGTTCTATCAGAATTTATAGGGGTATACCAATCAGCTAATTATAATTTTAGATTATTTATATTTTCAGGTTTTTTAGGTGGGTTTACAACTTTTTCTGCATTTAGCCTTGAATTTGGTCTTTTATTTCAGAAAAATCTGTATGGTACAGCAGCTTTATATGGCATTTTTAGTATTGTATTCAGTCTAATAGCATTTTTTCTTGGTGTAAAAATTATTAAATTAATAATGTGATATGGTTTCAGATAGTAATAAAAAAAATTTTAAATTTGAATTGGTTTCGCAATTTAAACCAGCAGGTGATCAGCCAAGTGCTATAAAACAGCTTACTGAAGGTTTAAATTCTGGCCTGCAGCATCAAGTTTTATTAGGTGTAACTGGTTCGGGTAAGACATTCTCTATTGCCCATACTATAAGTAATGTTAATCGACCAGCGTTAATTCTTGCGCATAATAAAACTCTAGCTGCGCAGCTTTATGGTGAGATGAAAGAATTTTTTCCTAATAATGCAGTTGAGTATTTTGTTTCTTATTATGATTACTATCAGCCGGAGGCTTATGTACCGGCGTCGGATACTTTTATAGAAAAAGACTCTTCTATTAATGAACATATTGAGCAAATGCGCTTATCGGCTACTAAAGCTATTTTAGAGAGAAGGGATGTTATTATTGTGGCTAGCGTTTCAGCTATATATGGTTTAGGTGATCCTAAGCAATACTTTAGTATGATCTTGCATTTGACGCGAGGTATGAAAACGGATCAACGGGCAATTTTAAAAAGACTAGCTGAACTACAGTATAAGCGTAACGATTTAGATTTCAATCGTGCTACATTTAGAGTTCGTGGTGATGTGATAGATATTTTTCCTGCAGAATCAGATCAATTGGCTATTCGTGTTGAATTATTTGATGACACTGTTGAAAATCTTAGCTATTTTGATCCGCTCACAGGTGAGGTAGTACAAAAACTTGCGCGTTGCACTATTTATCCTAAAACACACTATGTCACACCCAGAGCAACAGTTTTAAAAGCATTAGAACAAATAAAACTAGATTTAAAAGATCGATTAGAATATTTATATAAAGAAAATCAATTGGTTGCAGCGCAAAGATTAGAGCAACGAACTAAATTTGATTTAGAAATGATCAACGAATTAGGTTATTGTTCAGGTATCGAGAATTATTCGCGTTACTTATCGGGCAGAAACCCAGGTGAATCACCGCCTACATTATTAGATTATTTTCCGAGTGATGGAATAATTATTTTAGATGAGTCGCATGTCACTGTTCCGCAATTAGGTGCTATGTATAAAGGCGATCGTTCTCGCAAAGAAACTTTAGTAACTTATGGATTCCGTTTGCCTTCGGCTTTAGATAATAGGCCATTAAAATTTGAGGAATTTGAAAGTCGTACTGCGCAGATTATTTATGTATCAGCAACACCAGGAAATTATGAACTTACTCATGCAAAAGAGAGTGGGGCTGTTGTTGAGCAGGTAGTAAGGCCAACGGGTCTAGTTGATCCTGAAATTACCATTCGCCCAGCAACAAATCAAGTGGGAGATATTTTGTCAGAAATTAACACTCGAGCAGAAAGAAATGAAAGGGTATTGGTAACGACTTTAACTAAACGTATGGCTGAAGATTTAACAGAATATTTAAGTGAACATGGTGTTCGTGTGAAATATCTTCACTCAGATATTGATACTGTTGAACGCGTTGAATTGATTCGTGGGTTACGTTTAGGCGAGTTTGATGCATTAGTAGGAATAAATTTGTTACGAGAGGGTTTAGATATGCCCGAAGTTTCGTTGGTTGCAATTTTAGATGCTGATAAACAAGGTTTCTTGCGTTCTGAACGTTCATTAATTCAGACGATTGGCCGAGCGGCCCGTAATTTACATGGTGTGGCTATTATGTACGCGGATAAAATGACAGATGCAATGCGTAAAGCTATTGATGAAACTAACCGTAGACGTGTTAAGCAACAAGAATACAATAAAGAACATCATATAACTCCAGTTGGTGTGACCCGTAAGATTGCTGATATTTTACAAGTACCAGGTTATGTATTGAAAAACAAAGATAATTTAGATAAAACAGTAAAGACTCTAGATGCAATCAGACAAAATATTGATCTGAGTCGAATTCATGATGCTACTTACTTTAAAAAAGTAATAAATAAGCTTGAGCAAGCAATGAAAAAAGCAGCTAAAGACTTGGAGTTTGAAGAAGCCGCTGGGATACGAGATGAAATCAATGTACTAAAAGAAAAATTTCTTTTAGATAGTTTTTAAGTCAATTAAAATTATAGTTGTAATATTAATAAAATATAAAAAATATGCTAACAAATATATCCAATGATCTTCACTTAATAGAAAGTACTATTTTTTATTATTTAGATTTTACTTTAGGTGTCATTGGGCTATTAATTGTTATTAATATAATAAATTATTTACTTGGTGGTTGGTTAAAGATTTTTGGCATTATTCCAAGACATCCTTTTGGCTTGCTAGGAATTATTTTTTCACCATTTTTACATGGTAATTTTGATCATTTATTTTTTAATGCAATACCATTATTCTTTTTGATGAATATGATATTAATTTATGGCTATAAAGTTTTTTTAATTACAACAGCTATTATTATGCTGCTATCAGGTAGTTTAACTTGGCTGTTTGGCAGATTTGCTATACATTTAGGAGCCAGTGGTGTTGTTCTTGGATATTTTGGTTTTCTTGTAATTAATGCTTATTTGGCTCCAAGTTTTTTGACAGTCATGTTATTGATTTTAACCATTTATTATTTTGGTGGATTAGTGGCAAGCCTGATACCCATTCATTCTGAAGGGATATCAGTAGAAGGCCATATATTTGGCTTTTTATCTGGGATTGTTGCATATTATATGTTGCCGTATTTATTATAATTTATTTTTCTCTAGAGCCAGCTATGTGTAAGCTTGCTCTAAAGTTTTTTAATTTGGATAAGATTACCAAATCAAGTTTTCATCTACATTGCTATCAAAACTATTTAAAATACTGTCCATACCAAATTTGGCAATAGAAATAAAGCGTTGACGATCAAACTCTGTTTTAATATACATAGGTAAAATTTGAATTACACCTTCCCAGTGTCCTTCTTCGCCACCATCAAATTTTACATGGGAGTTTAAGAAACGCATAGCTTTACCAGGATCTTTTAAATCTTTTATTCCCCAACTGCCAATAATTTCTTCTAAATTATCTAATAATTCGGTACGAAAGTTTGCAGAGACACCTTCAGCAACAAAAGGGCATGCAAGCAGTAAAACAGGATCTTGGTAGAACCCTATAGTACTTTCTTGCAGGGTCATAAATGCCTTAGTCTTGATGTTAGGGATATAATATTTTTTTAAATATTCTACATCTTCACCTAATTGTTGCAGATCTTTTTCAATTAAGATTTCGTGATTAATCTCTCCTCTGAAATGATCTATATAATTATTACGTAAAAATACATCATCACTAAAGGCAATAGCACGTGCACATAGTCTTGTTGTGTATTGAACATAACTGTGTAAATTATATAAAGTTGAAATATATTGTCTTTTAGTTAATGTTTTATTAATAATGGCAGTGCACCATTTACCTTTGTTATATTTATCATACCAGTTAAAAAACATTTTATACATGTCTTGTATAAACTCATGAATCACGAAATCATTAGCTTCATCAGGTAAAGATTCTACAACAGAGAGTAAAATATAATCTACTTTTTGGCCTATCAAAATACCAGAATCACCTAAGTTTTTAATTTCTATTGCTTTCATTAATGTCATGACAGGGAAATTAGTATTAAGTTTTTTAGTTTTAATAGTTATTGCGATATCCCTATTATGGACTCGCGCAGCTTTAACTGCACAATAAATAGCAAGGGAAGATGTCTCTGACATAGCATGATCAGGTGCTAACCAGATAGAATCTATAAACCAGCTATTAGTAAGTTTATTTTTTTCATAATGTTTGGCTAATAGAGTGCTCTCATCAGCAGGATAGGCATTTATTATAGCAAGAATTTTTTTATCTTCGTTTAAAATAGTAATTGGATTTTTAGAAAAATGATTACCGTTATTAATTACCCATCCATTTTCATGAAGTTTATTAAAATCAACAGGATCTGTAGATATGCTATATAGTGGATTCAATTGATAAGGCACTGGAGCATGTACATGGGCATCTGAATGTGAGTGTGAATCTGAGTGTGCATGTGAATGCGATAATTGTGATGACATATAAACCTCTCATGTTTGTAGATATCTAAATTGAATCTATATTTTTTATAATCTGAATACAACTCTAATCTAGTAGTTTCAACTAAAAAATCAAGCCAAGAGGTTATTCAAATTTTTTATTAAGCTATAAAAAAATGTTATTTGTATATATTTGTAGCTCTACTAATCTATATGTACAACTATAAATACGAAAATTATAAGTATTTATATTAAGAGTAAATATGGAAAAAAAGCAATTAACATATCATCAATTCAAGCAGATAGCCCGTACGCTTGGCGATGGTGTTTCTAACCCTCAGGAAATAGCTCAGGTCTCTGGTATAACGGATATGGATTATGATTTGTTACATGAATATTTACTAAAATGGAACCAGGAGCGCAATGGTGATGCTGAACAAAATGTAAATTCTGCACCAGTAAAAGAAGAGCAGTCAAATGACCAATTTGAGGTTCTAGGTAAAAAATCACTATTAGCATTATTTAGATCAACATTAGAGTCCTCAAACGATGGGATTTTAATTATCGATAACAATGGGAAGTTGATTGATTGGAATGAAAAATTTTTCGAGATTGCAAGAATACCTAAAGAAGCTCTAGAAAATGCATCAGAGCAACTGGGATTAGAATATATTTTTAATCAGGTTAAAGATCCACAAAAACTGATGATAGAGTTAGGAAGATTAGAAGAAGAAAATAGCATGAAAGGAGATTTTGGTGAGGTCGAGTTTTTAGATGGTCGTACAATTGAGAGATATACACAGCCATTAATCTTAGATAATAAACCTGTTGGACGTGTATGGTGTTTTAAAGACATAACTGAAGAAAAGGAACATGTAAACCGTATAAATATTTTGACTAGTGCCATACAGTCAGCAACTCAAGGTATCGTAGTATTAGATGGCGATGAAATTATTTATATAAACGACTATTTAAAAAATGTGTTGAATATACCTAATTTCGATAACAAAAATAATAAAATTACTAATCTTAGTAATCCCAACTTAAATACATTGTATCAAAAAATATGCGATCAATTACTAGGTGATCCTGAAAAAGTTCAGTTATCATTTGTATCAGGAAGCAAAAATAAGTGGTTTGAGCTTGCAACTTTTATATCGCCGTACAACGATAAAAATTATACGTTAGGGATCATAACAGATGTTACGCAAAGCAAGGTGTTACAAGAACAACTGTCTTATAATGCTTATCACGATCTTCTTACAGCTTTACCTAACCGTACAAGCTTGCTTGCTACGATGAAGAAAAAGATAGTAGCTCGTCAAGCTTTTGCTGTTTTTTTTATAGATTTAGACAACTTTAAATTAATTAATGACAGCTTAGGGCACCATATTGGAGATATTTTACTGAAGAAATTTGGTCAAAAACTTCAAAAGATTATGCCAGAAGATAATATTGTAGGAAGACTAGGTGGTGATGAGTTTGTAATAATAGCAAATGATCTTAAAAACCAGGACGATTGTAAGGCGCATATTAAAATGGTTCAAGATATCATTTCGGTTCCGTTAAAAGTACAAGATTATGAGTTTAATATGACTCTCACCATGGGGATAGCATTTTATCCTCATGATGCAGCGACGCCTGTTGATTTGATTAAAAACGCTGATTCAGCAATGTATCAAAAAAAATCTACAGGTAAAAATGGGGTAGGTTTTTATGATAGTAAAATAAAAACTAAAAATATGCGTAAAATGACTATCGCTAATAAGATCTATAAAGCGATTGAGAATAATGAGTTAGCTTTACACTATCAACCTATTATTGATCTCAAATCTCAAAAAATTTGTGCGGTTGAAACTTTATTAAGATGGACAAATAAAGAGCTAGGTGGTTCTGTGCCGCCAGATGAATTTATAGCTGTTACCGAGGAGATAGGTTATATCGATGTTTTGACTAATTGGGTATTTGAAAATTCTTTATTACAGTTAAAACGCTGGCATTCAGCAGGGTATGATAAATTAAGAATAACAGTTAATTTATCAGGGGCATTGCTTTATAACCCTGCAATGGCTAATAACATTTATAAAATTTTATCAAGTTGCGGTGTTGATGCAAGCGCTATTACAGTTGAGCTTACAGAAAGTGTGTTTATAAATGATAGTGGTGATATCACTAAAATGATCCATAAGATGAAAGATCTTGGCTTAAAAATAGCTATTGATGATTTTGGGACTGGTTATTCTTCTTATGCTTATTTACAAAATTTACCGATAGATGTAATTAAAATAGACAAGATGTTTACTCAAGAGTTATCTAATGAAAGCTCGCAAAAAAATAAGGCTATAGTGTTATCTATTATTGAATTAGGCAAACATGCTGGATACGATATAGTTGCAGAAGGCGTAGAAACTATTAATCAAATGCAATATTTAAAGGAGCATAATTGTAAATTTGGCCAGGGATATTATTTTAGCCGTCCTATATCCGCTATTGATATGGAACGTTTGTTGAATGAAAATTCGTTGAATGACAGTAATAGTAGTTCTGGTGCAACGAGTGTTTAGTTTAGACATCATCCCATCCCTTTTTATTATACAGAGCTGAGATGATAAATTGAATTATTACATCGATACCCCAACACCAAACCCAACACCAGCTACTTTCACTTTAACTGTTTGAGCGGCTCCTACTGATAACTCATTTACACCTGATAGACTTTGACTAGGTATTAAAGTTAAAAAAGTATTTAGTTTATAAGTAGGCATTGTACGGCTGTAGCCTGCACTTGTTATCCATTTTGCAGCGGATCCAGGAGCAAGAGTATTAATTACTATATCTCCTGTGTGTCCAATTTTGTTACCATAAGATACCCCTAACCGTAGTGTATCTCTGCTATTGAGCTTGTATGCACCACCAACTTTCAGTAAAGTCTGATTACTCCAACCAAAACCTGGGCCATTTTTACCACCTATGCAAGCACTAGGAGTAAGAGTTGGAGAAAAGAGTGAACATCTTCCATCAAATAAAGCTCGTGAGTTGTTGCCGTAAATGTCTACATCTTTATTTAGAATACGTACAAGATCAACAACTATGTCTAACTGCTTATTAGGGGTAAAGTTCGCTCCAATAGTGTATTTAGCAGGTATATCTAACTCACCATGATTGACAAGAAGATCTCTATAGTCCTTCATTTTTGTCATTTTTACGCGAGGCGTGCCAGATGCTCCAACTGCAAATTGCTTATTGAAGCGATATAAACCACCTAAAGTAGCGCTTACACCATGATTGAAGTCTGTTCCATTATTTGACAGCTTAGTTGGTGTCATTGCACCGAATGATGATGTAAAGGTTTCAGTAAATGGTGCTAAGCCTTGACTACCTGCAGATTTAAACGCTTGTATATAGTAGCTTAAAGTTACACCTAAGCTTAATTCAGGTAACACCCAGTAGTTATAACTTGCATTTAAAGAGCCTATTTTTAAAGAAGCGATAATAGTACCATTACCAAGGACACCACGGCGAGCTACTGGAGCCCCAAATACTGTTGCGTGTTTACTGGTGGTATATCTAGAGCCAAAACCACCTATAGCGTTAGCTGAAAATCCAAAATGGTTGCGGCGATCATAATGATAAGCATAGGCGATATCAGGTAATACAAAAACACTTTCTTTAGAGTTGTATTTACCAGCAGGCGCTGCTATGGGCGAAAATGGGAATGCTGAAGCTCCTGATCCCCATTTACTGTACATAAGCGGGAAGTATATAGCAATACCTGCATCTAGCTTGTGATCGATAGCTCCAAGACCAGCTGGGTTAATAACTGTGGCAAAAGCATCCTGTGGCATAGCAACACCTGCACCACCCATGCCTCGATTAATTTGACCCATCCCATAGTCAAAAACACCATTGATAGCCAACGAAGAGCTTGTAGCAATGCTAAGCAAAGCTAAAGCCGTTATCTTAAACCTAAAGTTAGTATTGATTAGATTGCCCATAATTGTCCTTAATTTTTGATGTTAACATCCCTGATATTAAATCCTAATTAAGTATAGCCAATATCTTTTTGATATCTAGTTGTTTCTTTGAGTTTTTCACATAGCTTAAGATATATTTTTAACTGTTTTGACAAAAAGTGGTAACTATTTTATCATCATGCCTATCTTAGCTAATATATCTTAATATTTTAATATTATAGGGAATCATCATGACATACCAGCATATCAAGCTCCCCAAAGAAGGTGAAGCGATAACCGTTAATAAAAACTTTAGCCTAAACGTGCCTAATAACCCAATTATCCCTTTTATAGAAGGTGATGGTATTGGGGTAGATGTTACGCCAGCTATGCTGACAGTTATTAATGGGGCGGTAAAAAAAGCTTACCATGGGGCCAAAAAGATCTCTTGGTTAGAGGTTTATGCTGGTGAAAAAGCCAATAAACTTTATGGTGGCGATGAGTGGTTACCTAAAGAGACATTAGATGTTTTAAGGCAATATGTAGTCTCTATAAAAGGGCCTTTGACAACACCTGTTGGCGGGGGGATTAGATCACTTAATGTGGCTATCCGCCAGATATTAGATTTATATATATGCTTAAGGCCTATACGTTATTTTGAGGGCACGCCAAGTCCAGTCAAGCACCCAGAAAAAACCAATATGGTTATCTTTAGAGAGAATTCTGAAGACATCTATGCTGGCATAGAATGGGAGGCTAGTACACCAGAGGCAAAAAAAGTCTTAGATTTTTTACAGACACAAATGCATGTCAAGAAAATTAGATTTACTGAAAATTGTGGCGTTGGTATTAAGCCAATTTCCCAAGCAGGGACTGCAAGATTAGTCAGAGCTGCTCTCCAGTATGCTATAGATAATGATCGCAAAACGGTCACTTTTGTACATAAAGGTAATATTATGAAGTTTACTGAAGGTGCTTTTAAAAACTGGGGCTATCAACTTGCAAGAGAAGAGTTTGGAGCAACAGAATACGAGGGTGGGCCATGGCACTCTTTTAAAAATCCTAAAACTGGTAACCAAATTGTAGTTAATGACATCATTGCAGATGCCTTTTTGCAGCAAATTTTGTTGCGTCCAGAAGATTATGATGTTATTGCGACAATGAACCTCAATGGTGATTATATATCTGATGCCTTAGCCGCAATGGTTGGTGGCATTGGTATCGCACCTGGTGCAAATATTGGGGATACTGTTGCTGTATTTGAAGCAACTCATGGTACGGCGCCCAAATACGCGGGTAAAAACAAGGTTAACCCGGGTTCTTTAATTTTATCTGGAGAAATGATGTTGCGCCATATGGGGTGGACAGAGGCGGCTGATTTAGTAATATCAGGCATGGAAAAAGCTATTAGCAGTGGCCATGTCACTTATGATCTTGCACGCATGTGTACACATGCTACAGAGGTAACTTGTTCTGCCTTTGCTGATAAAGTGGTCGAGATGATGTAACTATCTAATTCCCAGCAAAGTAAATAGAATTATAAACTTAGCCGGGAATAGTGAAGTCCATGCTATGCCTCAACCAGTTCTTGATCAGGTACTGTTGTTTTAGCTTTGGGCTGTTCGTCGGTATCACTGGGTTTTATAAGAGCTGCATGAAGACCTTTGGGACCTTTATTTACCTCATAGGCTACTTTTTGGCCAGCCTTGAGGCTTTTATAGCCTTCCATTTCGATTGAAGAGAAGTGAGCAAAGATATCTTCACCACCTTCGATAGGGCAGATAAACCCATATCCTTTTGAATTGTTAAACCATTTGACTGTTCCGATCGCCATACAACTATCCTTATTTCCAGTTTCTAATTTAGTGTTATGTTTAATTAAATTAAAATTTATTATCAGATTTATATAGTTAGAATCTCCTCTTTTGGTTTTCTAAGAGCCAGATCTTAGCTTAATAATCTGATACTAATCCTACAGTTATATCTATGATATAAGTCCTATGTTTAAGTCAACCAATTTAGGCTGTTTTTTCCCGCTATTGTGAGTATTGCAGAGATTGCTTACAAGCTGCTAAGCAATAATCTTAATTTAATTAGCTAGTTAGAATTGCCTAATAGTTCAGCTTTAAAAAGTACAGCTCTGCATTGAAACCGTAATAATAAAATTCGAAACTTTAAACTATATGTACTAAAATCTAGATAAGGGGAGAATTCAGTAGTTAGTTGGTTTTGTGATATTATAATAATAACAATAATAAATTCTTAATAAAATAGGCAGTTCGCTTTATGGGGAGAAAAGCTTGTGCTAAATAAAGAACTTGAGTTTACTTTAAATATGGCTTTTAAGCAGGCTCATGACAAAAAGCATGAGTTTATGACGGTTGAGCATTTGCTACTTGCCCTTCTGGATAATACTTCGTCTTTAAATGTGTTAAGAGGCTGCGGCTTGAATATTGAAAGCCTAAGAGAAGAATTGCAAAATTATATTAATGAAACAACTCCCATTCTAAAAACTGAAAAAGGAAAAAAAGAAGAAAGAGATACTCAGCCTACCTTAGGGTTTCAACGAGTGTTGCAACGGGCTGTTTTTCATGTTCAGTCTTCTGGCAAGAATGAAGTAACTGGAGCTAATGTCTTAGCTGCTATCTTTAGTGAGCAAGAAAGTCAGGCCGTTTACTTGTTAAAAAGGGAGAATGTAACAAGGCTTGATGTTATTAATTATATCTCTCGAAACAATACCACTGGCAATCCTAATATGAGAGCTGGCCTTGACAGACTCAATCAAGAGCAAATGAACTCAGAAGATTTTCAGCGTCCCCCTGACGATTTATTTGAGTCACCAAATGAAAATGTAGCGAAAAGCCCCCTTGATAGCTATGCAATAAACTTAAACACTCATGCTCAAACAGGTTATATTGATCCTCTGATAGGTCGTGAAAAAGAAGTGCAACGAGTTATACAAATCTTGTGTCGTCGCCGAAAAAATAATCCATTGTTGGTAGGTGAGGCTGGTGTTGGGAAAACTGCTATTGCTGAAGGCTTAGCAAAAATGATAGTCGATGGGAAAACTCCGCAAGTCTTGGCTAATGCAAAAATTTATGCTTTAGACTTAGGTGCATTACTCGCTGGTACTAAATATAGAGGTGATTTTGAAAAAAGATTTAAAGCACTGTTGACCCAACTAGCTAAAGAACCCAATGCTGTTTTATTTATAGATGAAATACATACTATTATAGGGGCAGGTGCGGCTTCTGGTGGTGTTATGGACGCTTCCAATTTGATTAAGCCTATGTTGGCATCCGGTCGATTAAAATGTATGGGATCGACTACCTTTCAAGAATATCGCGGTATTTTTGAAAAAGATCATGCTTTGACTCGTAGGTTTCAGAAAATTGATATTGAAGAGCCATCAAAAGAAGAGACGTATAGTATACTGCTTGGCCTCAAATCTAGGTTAGAAGATCATCATCAATTAAAGTATGAAGATCAAGCATTACAGCTTGCAGTAAATTTAGCAGAAAGATATATTACAGATAGATTTCTACCAGATAAAGCGATTGATATAGTCGATGAAGCTGGAGCTTATCAGCAATTACAAAAACCAGAAAATCGTAAACAAGTTATTACCACGTCTGAAATTGAAGAAATTATTTCTAAAATAGTTCGCATACCAACTACTCAGGTTTCTAAATCTGAAAAAGAAATGCTGAACAACCTGGAACGAGATCTAAAATTATTAATTTATGGACAAGAAAAAGCAATAACGAGTTTAGTTGATGCAATTAAAATATCTCGTTCGGGATTACATGATATCACAAAGCCAGTGGGATCGTTTCTATTTGCAGGACCTACAGGAGTAGGTAAAACAGAAGTAACTAAACAACTGGCTAAACTATTAGGGCTTGAGCTTATTCGATTTGATATGTCTGAGTATATGGAAAGACATACCGTGTCAAGATTAATAGGGGCACCTCCTGGCTATGTGGGGTTTGATCAAGGTGGTTTATTAACAGAAGCAATAACTCAAAAGCCGCATTCGGTCCTATTACTGGATGAATTAGAAAAAGCTCATCCGGATGTTTTTAATTTACTACTTCAAATTATGGATCATGGGACATTAACGGATAATAATGGTCGTAAGGCAGACTTTAGGCATGTTATTTTAGTTATGACTACTAATGCTGGTGCTCAAGAGCTCACACGTTCTTCTATGGGATTTAAAAAACAAGAGCATTTGACAGAAAGTGGTAAAATATTAGAAAAAACATTCCCTCCAGAATTTAGAAATAGATTAGATGGGATCATTAATTTTAATCCTTTGACAGAAGAAAATATTTTGAATGTTGTTGATAAATTTATCACAGAACTTGAAGTGCAATTACATGAAAAAAATATTACTTTAGAAATTAGCCATCAAGCAAAAAAATGGTTAATTCAAAAAGGATTTAATCAGGCACTCGGTGCTCGCCCTATGGTTCGTTTGATTTCTGATAAAATTAAGAAACCTTTAGCTCACGAAGTTTTGTTTGGGAATTTAGTTAATGGTGGTTTTGTTGAAGTAGTAGAACAAGACAGTGACCTAAAATTGAATATATATTCTTCACAGGCAACTAGAAGCAAAGAGCCTAATAAAGTTGATTAAGCAGTATTGGAATCAAAATACTTAAAAATAACTAGTTAAGTATTTACCATTAAGCTAATATTATATTGTTTGTTTAACAATTAATATATTAGTTAGTGATATGCGTCTTAAGAAAATTAAACTTGCTGGTTTTAAATCATTTGTTGATGTAACTACTTTTCCTGTAGAGAAAAATTTAGTAGGTATTGTTGGACCTAACGGTTGTGGCAAATCTAATGTTATAGATGCTGTGCGCTGGGTTATGGGGGAAAGTTCAGCAAAAAATTTACGCGGAGATTCTATTACAGATGTGATCTTTAATGGCTCCAGTGGCAGAAAGCCTGTTGGTCAAGCCATGATTGAATTAGTTTTTGATAATACTCATAATCCTTTAGTAGGCCAGTATGCTAATTATAATGAGATTGCCATCAAAAGAGTTATTACGCGAGAGGGACAATCAAATTATTATTTAAATAATACTCGTTGCCGTCGCAAAGATTTAGCGGACGTATTTTTGGGAACTGGTCTTGGGCCACGTAGTTACTCTATTATTGAACAAGGAATGATTTCGCGTGTTATTGAGGCCAGACCAGAAGATTTAAGATTATACCTCGAAGAAGCTGCAGGAATCTCTAAATATAAAGAACGACGTAAAGAAACAGAAACTAGAATTAAACACACCCGTGAAAACTTAGATCGTGTCAATGACATCAGAACTGAACTTGATAAGCAATTAGAGAAACTTGCTCGTCAGTCAGAATCTGCAGAAAAATATAAAGTTCTTAAACAAGAATATAGTGTTCAGGAGAAATATGATTTAGGTCTGCAATTTAAGAAATTACAAGAAGACTATAATCTTATTACTACAGATCTTAATCAGCAGTATATACTTTTAGAAGAGCTTAATGCTAAATCCCAAGGGTTTAATACAGAACTTGAACATAATAAAATCGCAGTTAGCCGATTGCACCATGAGCAGCAACAGGAACAGGCTAAATATTTTAAAATTGAGCAATTAATTAGTAGTGCTGAGCAAGAAATAAAGCACAAAGAATCAGAGCAAGCTTATTGTCTACAAAATCTAAATAATCTAGCCAAACAACTCTCTGGTTGTCGTCATGCATTGAGTATTAAAACTCAAAATCTAGAACAAATAAGTGCTGATTCGGCAACTGCAGAGCCTGAGCATCAGGAACTGTCTGTAATACGCTCGGATGTTCTAGAAAAATTAAAAATAGTAGAAGAGCAACATGCTGCGTGGGAACAAGTTTGGCGTGAGCAACAAGAAGCAGAGCATCACAATAGTAAGATTGTAAATCAAACTCAAGCGGTTATCGAAAAGCATGATACCTTAATTGTCCGAACTCAAACTAGAATAGAAGCACTTAAACAAGAACAAAAAGAATTAAAACAACAAAATAATGATCAAGAAATTTTAGCTTTAAGATCAAAATATCAAGAATATAATACGATTCAAAAAGATCAGCAAACAGAGCTTGATACCAGTACCGAGCAGCATAAATTAATTCTTGCTCAAATTGCTGAATCACAAAATGCGTTAGATCAACATAATAAACAACAACAAACTCTAAGTGGTAAAATCTCTTCCCTAGAAACCCTTCAGGAACATGCTTTAGGTAAGGATCAAAAGAATCTTAATCAATGGTTAGCTTCTAATAATTTACAGGTTGCCAAACGATTAGGAGAAATAATAACTATTGAGTCTGGTTGGGAGTTGGCGCTAGAAACAATTATACGTGATTACATTAAAGCGTTGGTGATAACAGAAGATTTAAATTTCTCGAGTAAAAATTTAAGTGCTAAAGACTTAGAAGTGGTTGCTAAGTTTAACACAGCTTTTATTACGTTATGTGATAAGAATACAAACAGAAATCAGATTCATATTTCAGAGAACTCAGAAAAAAATAATTTTGAATTACTACAGAGTAAAGTGACTGCACCCATAGAGATTGCACATTTGCTTAATAATATTTATTGTGCTGATACGATAGAACAGGCAGAAAGGATGCTGGGTGAACTTGCCGTCAATGAGTCGATTATTACTAAAGATGGCCAATGGTTAAATAACTATTGGTACACCGTAAGCAAAGATCACAAAGGTTCTGATGCTCATGCTCATGAAGAAGTAAAAAATACTATTTTAGCTCGGGAAAGTTTATTAAAAACGTTAAAACAAGAGCTAACCCAAAATGCAGAAAAAATAGAACAACTCTTAGTCGTTATTGCTGATCAGAAACAAAGAGCACAGTTACTCGCTTTGAAACAAGATGAAATGCAAAAAGCCCTTCGAGCAAGCTTAACTAAACAATCAGAAGTAAAAAGTGACCTTTCTAGACTTGAATCTAAAGCAGAGCAACAGCGCAGTAGGCTATTCAAGTTAGATCAAGACTTAGCAGAAGCAGCAAGACATGTTGAAGCTGATAGTACATCCGTAAAACAAGAACGTGCAAAGCTTGAGAAATCAATGGCTATTATGGAAGGTTTTGCAGAAAAAAAATTAAGATTACAATCAGAGGGTAATGTTCTTAAATTAGATTTAAAAAACACTAGAAGTGAATCTGATAATTTAAAAGATAAACTGCATAAATCAGAATTAAATTTACAAAAATTACAGCAGCAAAATAAACATATTCAAGAAGAACTTACTAGGCTTGATAAACAACAAGAAAGACTAATCAGTGAACAAAAAATATTAGAAGAAAACAGCGTTAAGTTTATAGAACCTATAGCTGATCTTAAAGAACTGTTAGCTGTTTATTTAAATGATAAACAAAACCAAAGTCAAGTTTTAACTAGCAAGAATCAAGATTATGAGGTTGCAAATAATAGCTTAAATGCTATAGAAAAAAAATTATCTGAGATCAGAAAAGAGCATGAGTTGTTAAGAGATAAAATAGAAGCTGCTAAGATTAAACAGCATGAAATTAATACAAAATTAGGTAGTGTTTCAGAAGTTTTACAAGAGAAGTGCATTAAAGTTTTAGATTTATTAGCAACACTACCAGAGGATATCAATGCAACTAATGTTAAAAACAAACTAAGACAATTAAAGCAGGATATCGACAACCTAGGTCCAGTTAATTTAACAGCGATAGAAGAGTATCAAGTAGAATATCAACGCAAATCTTTTTTAGATACGCAAGAGGCAGATCTGCAAGAAGCGCTACGAGCTTTAGAAGAGGCGATAAGCCAAATTGATAATGAAACGAAACAGAGATTTAAAGAAACCTTTGATTTTGTTAATGATCAATTTCAATATTTATTCCCAAAAGTTTTTGGGGGTGGTAAGGCAAGTTTGACTTTATCAGGAGATGATCTTTTAGATACCGGGGTTACTGTAATGGCTCAACCACCTGGTAAACGTAATGCAACCATTCATTTGCTATCTGGTGGTGAAAAAGCACTTACTGCTATTGCCTTGGTTTTTTCTATATTTAGACTTAACCCGGCACCTTTTTGTATGCTTGATGAGGTTGATGCCCCTTTAGACGATGCTAATGTTGGACGTTACTGTACATTAGTAAAAGAAATGTCAAAAGATGTACAGTTTATTTTTATTACCCATAATAAGGTTGCTATGACCATGGCTGAACATTTGATAGGTGTTACCATGCATGAACCTGGCGTATCAAGATTGGTATCGGTAGACGTTGATCAGGCAGTTGAGCTTGTGCAAAATTAACAGTTAATTAGGAAAAAAAATGAAAATAAGATTAATATTATTTGTTATTGCCATGATAATTATTGGATTGATTGTATGGGATCATAAAAGAAAAAACAAAAAAGCAAATAAGTATCTTCCAAAACCTTATAAAAAATATTTAGCTGATTCTTTACCTTCTTCTCTGCCTTCTTCTTTGGGAACTTTGGGCGAGATGTTTGTTAAAAAACCAAAAAAACATAGCGAATTAAGAAATCCTAAGTCTAATCACAATTATACTGATAAAGTTGTAGATGATAATGATAATAATTATGACCATGACTTTGATCATGACTATGATTATGAGTTTGATCGTGATTATAAGCTATCTAAAGAGTTTGATGAGTTTGATCTGGTCGTACACGAAAAAGACGAATATTCTGAATATAAAGCTAAAGCCTATTCTTCAGCGCCGCCTAAAGATTTTAGCAATTCTAAAACTAATAGTGCAAGAACATATGTAAAGAAATCTACAACAGTGCCTAGTTCAAGTTATTCTAGACCAAAATCTGATGAGCAACCAATGTTTCTAGTAACTTTGCACATCAAAGCATTGAATAATCGCCGTTTTGGTGGGGACGAGTTGTTACAAGCTCTAGTCTCTTCAGGATGCCGTTATGGCGATATGGATATATTTCATCGTCATGAGAAAGCAAGTGGACATGGTGGTATTATGTTTAGTATTGCCTCTATGGTTAAACCTGGAACATTTGATATAGACAATATGCATGAGTTTAGCACACCTGGTGTTACGTTATTTTTTAGCGCACCAAGTCAATTTAATCCATTGGTGGTTTATGATTTACTTTTAAAAACAGCTTATAAATTAGCTAAATTATTAGATGCTGAAATATTAGATGATGCACGTGAACCGTTAACTAATGCTAAAATTACTGAAACCAGGAGTATTTTAGAAAATTATGTTAGCGTTACAGAGAGTAATCATTAATATATAAATTATGTTAGTAGTATCCAGAATGTCTCAACTTGATATTAGTATAGAACAGGCAGAAACAAGAGCTATTTTTCTTAAAGAGCAAATAGAACAACATAATTATAATTATTATACGTTGGATTGCCCTGTTATAACAGATCAAGAGTATGATCAATTATTTCATGAGTTAAAGTTATTAGAAGATCATTTTCCTCAATTAGTTACTATTGATTCTCCTACACAAAAAGTAGGCTCAAAGCCATTAGATAAATTTCATACAATCGAACACTCTATGCCTATGTTGTCGCTAGACAATATTTTTGATTATAAAGAACTAATTAAATTTGATCAAAGAATAAAAGATAGACTTAAAAATAATAGTCAAACAATTAAATATGTTTGTGAGCCAAAAATAGATGGCTTAGCAGTTAATATTTGCTATAAAAATGGTGTGCTTGCTTGGGCAGCTACTAGAGGAGATGGATATACAGGAGAAGATATTACACAGAATATTAAAACTATCAAATCTATTCCTCTAAATCTTAATTATTTAAAAAATAAATATAATATTGTTATTCCTCAAATCTTAGAAGTGCGTGGCGAAGTTTATATGAGCCATAAAAGCTTTGCCAAACTTAATCATATAATGCAAACACGAGGTGAAAAACCTTTTGTTAGCCCTAGAAATGCAGCTGCAGGGAGTTTAAGACAGTTAGACTCTAGAGTTACTGCTGAACGAGATCTGCAAATATTTTGTTATAATATAGGTTCTTTTGTTAATAATAGCTTTGATGGTAACAATGATGCCAAAATATCGGATATAACTAGTACACATACAGGTGCATTAGAGTATTTAAAGAAATTAGGTTTTCGGGTTAATAATTTAATAAAGACGTTAAATAATCTAGACGAAGTACAGGGGTATTATGTAAATATTGGCACACTTAGAGATTCTTTGGAATATGATATAGATGGAGTTGTTTTTAAGGTCGATAGTAAAGAATTACAAGAGCAATTAGGTTTTGTTTCGCGTGCACCTCGCTGGGCGGTTGCTTATAAATTTCCTGCAAGTGAAGTGATGACTTATATAAAAGATGTTGAGTTTGGAGTGGGTCGAACAGGTGCTTTGACTCCTGTTGCGCGTTTAGAACCTGTTTTTGTAGGTGGGGCAACAGTCAGCAACGCGACACTGCATAACATCGAGGAAATTGAGCGCAAAGATATCCGCATTGGTGATAAAGTTATAATCAGGCGGGCTGGCGATGTTATTCCTGAAGTAGTTTCAGTAGTCTTGTCTGAACGTAAATCGTTAGAGACTAAAAAAATTGTTTTACCAAAAAATTGCCCTATTTGTGGTGCAGATGTTGTGAAGCCAGAAGATTTAGCAGTTGCTAGATGTACCGCTGGATTATTTTGCCCAGCTCAGCGTAAAGAAGCTATTATTCACTTTGCTTCTCGTAAAGCACTTAATATTGATGGCTTAGGTAATAAATTAATCGAGCAATTGGTTGATGAAAATTTAATTATGTCTCCTGCAGATTTATATTCGCTTACTCATAAGCAACTAGCTAATCTTGAACGTATGGCTGATAAGTCTGCTCAGAATATTATTGAAGCCCTTGAGACTAGTAAAAATACTACTTTGGCAAAATTTATTTATGCATTAGGTATCAAAGAAGTAGGTGAGGCTACAGCAAAGCAGTTAGCAAAGCATTTTGGTAGTATAGAAAAACTGCAATCTGCGAGTTTTGAACGTTTATTAAATATAGAAGATGTTGGTGAAGTAGTAGCCAACAGTATCACCACTTTTTTTAATAATAGTCATAACAGAGAAATTATTAATAAATTACTACAGTGTGGTATAACTTGGCCAATAATAGAAACAGATAGTAAATCTGGAACTAACCAGGTAAATAAAAAATTTCTAGGCCAGATCTTTGTATTAACTGGCACTCTTGAGAAAATGTCTCGAGAAGAAGCTAAAGAAAAATTAGAACAAATGGGGGCTAAGATCAGTTCTAGTGTATCTAAGAATACTACGGCTGTTATTGCTGGTGAAAAGGCTGGTAGTAAACTTGAAAAAGCTCAGCAATTAAATATACCGATTTGGGATGAAGATAAATTATTGGAAGCGTTAAACAATAGGTCAATTGGATAATATGTTAACGTTCAGCATGTTCAATAAAACTCCGAATCATCAAAGCCGCGCGCGTCAGTAAACGTTCTTTGAGCTATTAAAATACGGTGTTTGAAAAATTTTCTAAATCGATCCTAGATTGCTTCAAATGCTGCGCCAGTATGGTGTTATTCTCAATATCGAAGTTGGCAGCATTTTCGCAATGACGCCATATTTTAATCACCATAGTATGGTGAACGGATACGATAATATTGCTAATGTTGAACGTTAACTAATATTGTATTATATTTGACTTAGTCTACATCTAAGGATGTTTATTTGGAAAATAATAAGTCTTAGTTATTTCGTTTCTTTCTGGACAAAAAGATTCTAGTATAATATCAAATCCCCAGATCCTATGTACATGCTTAAGCATTTCATTAGTTTTGTCATCAAGAGGATGTTTCTTAAACTGAGTATGTCGTAAAGTTAAAGTTCGTGAGCTTTTAATATCTATATTATAAACTTCAATA
This sequence comes from uncultured Gammaproteobacteria bacterium, assembly GCA_964609155.1. Classification (GTDB taxonomy): domain Bacteria; phylum Pseudomonadota; class Gammaproteobacteria; order JAGOUU01; family JAGOUU01; genus JAGOUU01. The sequence continues at coordinate 21,931 of CAZSRF010000021.1, forward strand.
TTAGGATCTATATTACATATGGTATATTGATCGGCTAATGTATTGCGAATACTTAAATATCCTGATTCATCATGTATGGCTGTTATTTCGAGTTCAGCATTTTTATCAGAATCTAAGATTGTAAATAATTTTAATTCACGAATTAAATGCGGTGATAAATATTGTCTTATAAAGCTTTCATCTTTGTAGTTTCGCATGGCTTCATCAAGCGTCGTAACCCAATCAGAATTAGCAAGCCCAGGGAACCAATGCTTGTCTTCATCTGTGGGGCTGGTACAAATTCTTTTGATATCCATAAACATATTAAAGCCAAGTGTATAGGGATTTATACCAGAATAAAATTTATGATCAAATGGTAGTTGTTGGATCACATCAGTATGATTTTTCAAAGCTTCTATAGTAAAACCATCTGTTATGTATCCTAGATCATAGAGATCATTGAGTAACGTATAGTGCCAAAAAGTGGCCCAGCCTTCATTCATTACTTTCGTTTGGCGCTGAGGGTAAAAATACTGTGCTGTTTTACGAACGATTCTAATGATTTCTCGTTGCCAAGGTTCTAATAAAGGTGCATGTTTTTCGAAAAAATAAAGTAAATTTTCTTGTGGTTCAGATGGAAACCTTGTTTTATTCGTTGATTCAGTACCACAATTATTATCCTTGATTGGGACTGTTCGCCACAAATCATTTACTTGTAATTGTAAATATTTTTCTCGTTCGTCTTGTCTTTTGGCTTCCTCGCTTAAAGAAATTTTAGATGGTCTTTTGTAACGGTCAACTCCTAAATTCATTAATGCATGACAAGAGTCTAAAAGTTCTTCTACACTGTCTATTCCATGTTTTTCTTCACATTTGGCTATGTAGTTTTTAGCAAATAATAAGTAATCTATAATATATTCTGGACTGGTCCATGTTTTAAATAAATAATTAGATTTAAAAAAAGAATTATGACCGTAACTTGCATGAGCAATAATTAGTACTTGTAATGGCAAAGTATTCTCTTCTAATAAGTAAGCTATACAAGGGTTAGAGTTAATTACAATCTCGTAGGCAAGTCCCATATACCCTTGCTTATATTTTTTTTCTAATTCTAAAAATTGTTTACCAAAAGACCAGTGATTATAACCCAAAGGCATGCCAGAAGAAGAATAAGCATCCAGCATTTGCTCAGTACTAATTATTTCAATTTGATTGGGGTAAGTGTCCAGTCTATATTTATCGTAGGCAAGCGAAGCTATTATTTTATCAAAACTTTTCAGTAGCTCAAAAGTCCATTCTGAAGATGTTGTTAAATATTGAGCTGATGTGGTCATTATTGTTTTCCCTGTTTCTTAAACAAAGATCTAAATACTGGATAAATATCTCCATAGTTTTTGATATGCTGCATCGTAAAGTTGTTGAATTTTTGTGTTATATTTGAATACGCTTCCCAGAGACTCTGATGGTGTCTAGGCATTATTTCTATGTAGCTGAAATACTGTAGTTTTGGCATAATAGAGTTCATAATAATATCTTGGCAGCGAGGAGAGTCATTGTTCCAATTATCACCATCTGATGCTTGAGCAACATAGATGTTCCAGTCATGAATGCTATAACGGCTGTTAATAATATCATTGAGTAGTTCAAGTGCACTTGATACTACAGTTCCTCCGGTCTCTTTAGAATAGAAAAATTCTTCTTCATTGACTTCTTTTGCGGCAGTATGATGTCTGATAAATACTACTTCTATTTTTTCGTAAGTTTTGGTTAAAAATAAATATAATAAAATAAAAAAGCGCTTGGCAATATCTTTTTTTGCCTCATCCATAGATCCTGATACATCCATAATGCAGAACATCACAGCTCCAGTTGAGGGGCTAGGCATCGTAATTTTATTGTTATATTTGATATCAATACTGTCTATATAGGGTATATTTACAATGCTTTTATTGATTTTTAAAATTTGCTCTTGAAGAATTTTTATTTTTTCTCTATCTGCTATTGATTTATCAGTAATTTTTTCTAAGGCTTCTATTTCTTCTTTAATTTTATCTAGTTTATTATTATATGCACCTGTTAGTGATATACGACGACCTATTGCTCGCCGCATAGAACGTAAAATATTTATATTTGTTGGTACGCCATGCGATGTATAACCAGCACGTACTGTTTTTTGCGTGTTTATCTCATGTAATTGTTTTTTTACTAAATTAGGTAATTCTAAGTCTTCAAAAAATAATTCTAAGAATTCGTTACGTGAGATCTCAAAAATAAAACTATCTTCACCTTGACCTGTATTGTTAGCATTACTATTACCATTGTTACTGGAATTTTTGTTTTCAGGGCGTTTAATCTTATCTCCAGGCACAAACTCTTTATTGCCTGTGAATACTTGTTCGTAGATGCCACCACGTCCTTGATTAAAAGTAGGTTCATCAAGATTTTTTGCTGGTATATTGATTGTTTCACCCTGTTCAATATTAGTAATACTGCGAGAATTGATCGCATCAGATACAGCTTGTTTTATTTGATTTTTAAAGCGCCTGATAAATCGTTGTCTATTTACCATGCTTTTATTTTTGCTATTTAGACGTCTATCAATAAATCTAGACATAGTTTTTAAGAGCTTTTACGAACACGAAGATACCATTCACAGAGCAATCGCACTTGTTTTTGAGTATATCCTTTACTCATCATGCGGCCAACGAATTCATCATGTTTTTGTTGATCTTCTGTAGAGGTTTTAGAGTTAAATGAAATCACCGGTAATAAATCTTCAGTGTTGGAAAACATTTTTTTCTCTATGATAGTCCTTAACTTTTCATAGCTGGTCCACTCAGGGTTTTTGCCATTATTTTTGGCTTTAGCACGTAAAACAAAATTAACTATTTCGTTTCGAAAATCTTTAGGATTACTAATTCCTGCGGGTTTTTCAATTTTTTCTAACTCTTCATTTAAAGCGCTGCGGTCAAATAACTCTCCAGTATCAGGATCTCTGAATTCTTGATCTTGAATCCAATAATCAGCATAGACAACATATCTATCAAAAAGATTTTGACCATATTCTTTATAAGATTCAAGATAAGCAGTTTGAATTTCTTTACCTATAAATTCTATGTATCTAGGTGTTATAAAGCCTTTTATATAAGATAAATATTTTTCGGCGATATCTTGAGGAAACTGCTCTTGTTCAATTTGCTTTTCAAAAACATATAACAAATGCACAGGATTAGCTGCTATTTCAGAATGATCAAAGTTAAATACTTTGGATAAAATCTTAAAAGCAAACCTAGTAGATAAACCAGTCATGCCTTCGTCGACGCCGGCGAAATCTCTATATTCTTGATATGATTTTGCTTTAGGATCTGTGTCTTTTAAGTTTTCGCCGTTATACACTCGCATTTTTGAAAATATACTAGAGTTTTCTGGTTCTTTGATCCTTGATAAAGTAGTAAATTGGGCGAGCATCTTTAGAGTATGCGGAGCACAGGGTGCGTGTCTTAACGAGCTATTGTGTAATAGTTTATCATAAATTTTAATTTCTTCTGATACTCGTAAACAATAAGGCACTTTGACGATATAGACACGATCTATAAAGGCCTCATTGTGTTTATTATTTTTAAAAGATTTCCATTCTGCTTCATTAGAGTGAGCAAGGATAATTCCAGAAAAGGGCATAGATCCCAAACCTTCGGTGCCATTATAATTACCTTCTTGGGTAGCAGTAAGGAGCGGATGTAGTACTTTAATAGGCGCTTTAAACATTTCAACAAATTCTAATAAGCCTTGATTAGCACGACACAGCCCACCTGAATAACTGTAAGCATCAGGATCATCTTGAGAATAGCTTTCTAGTTTTCTAATATCCACTTTACCTACTAAAGAAGATATGTCTTGATTGTTGTCATCACCAGGCTCTGTTTTTGCTATACCAATTTGGCTTAATTTTGATGGCCAGACTTTTATCACTTTAAATTGAGTTATGTCACCTTTGTATTCGTTTAATCGTTTTACAGCCCATGGGGACATAATTGGAGTTAAATATCTCTTTGGAATACCATATTCTTCTAATAGAAGCTCTGCATCGTCTTCAGGTGAGAATAGTCCCAAAGGGCTTTCAAACACTGGGGAGCCTTTGATAGCATAGAAGGGTACTTCTTCCATAAGTTTTTTTAATTTCTCAGCTAGAGAAGATTTACCACCGCCAACAGGGCCCAATAGATATAAAATTTGTTTAGCTTCTTCTAAGCCTTGTGCGGCATGTTTTAAATAAGAAACAATGTTTTCAATAGCTTCTTCCATGCCATAAAATTCACTAAACGCAGGATAGTGTTTAATTATTTTATTAGAAAATATTCTGGATAATCTCGGATCGTTTTTTGTATCTATATATTCAGGCTTACCTATAGCCATTAACAATCGTTCAGCTGCAGAAGCATAGGTTTCAGGCTTTTCTTTGCATAAAGATAAATATTCTTGGATAGAGTACTCTTCATCTTGGCGTTGTTCAAAGCGATCTGAATAGTTAGTAAATAAGCTCATGTGTGCTTTCTATCTTCTATGATTGTCTATAATGAAAATACTAGAATTATATTCTTATATTTTCAGTATAGACCATGAAAGGCTAAGGTAATAATGAAACGATCTAAGTAATTAGTTATATCTTAGGTTTTAACAGTATCCTTAGTAGAAAGTCTGTAAAAAATTTAGAAAAAATACTTCGAAATTCGCCATACTAATATATAGCTCTATAATTACAGAAGAGTTATAATTCAGAAGATTTTTTACGAGGGTATAAGGCCAAATGCAAGATTCCATAAATGATTCTAATGATCAAGATCAGCAAGAACGTGCTGACTTTGTGAATAATTTAAATAAAATAATTTATAATAATTTCAGTGGTAGCCAGGCTAATCAGGTTAACCAAGCTAAGCAATTTGAAATATTTGCTAAACATTATTATAAACTAGTGGCTATTGAAGATATTAAGCAACGTAGCTTAGATAATCTCTATGGAGCTGTTCTATCACACTGGAACCTCTTGGTGAACAGTGACAGTAATAAATCATACGTAAAAGTCTATAATCCAGAATATGAAAAACATGGTTGGCATTCTGTTAATACAGTGATTGAGATTGTGCATCCTGATTTACCATTCTTGGTAGATTCGGTGACAAGAGCCATCGCACATTTAAATTTAATTAGTTATTTGATGATTATCCCTGGTAGCGTAAAAATTACGAAAGATACAAATAATCAAGTTACAGATATTAAATTACCGGATTATGGTAAAAATAATACTTCAGATTTTGAAAGTATTATATATATAGAAGTGGATAAACAAACGGACAAAGAAGCATTACGCAATATAGAAGACTATCTACAAGAAATCTTATCTGATATAAGAGTGGTTGTAAACGATTGGCAAAATATGCGTGATAAAGCATTTGCTATTAAACAAGAATTAGAGCAGGTTGGTAGTAATTATGATGCTGCTGAAGTAAAAGAAGTTTCAGACTTTATTGAGTGGTTAGTTGATGACCATTTTACTTTTATAGGGTGCTGTGACTATATTTTTGTAAAAGATGTCAACAGTAATAGTGAGATATTGCAATTTGTCGCACAGTCAGGTTACGGAATTTTGTCAAAATCTAGCAGATTTAAACTAGAGCAATGTTTTATCGGCTTGCCACAAGATACAAGATCATTTACTACACGTGATGATTTGATAGTTATTACTAAGTCTAGTATGCAATCAACAGTACACAGAAATAGTTATTTAGACTATATTGCTGTTAAATTATTTGGTCCTGATGGATCTGTATTAGGAGAAAGAAGATTTTTAGGTTTATATACAGCTGTAACATATAATAGCTCTATTAGTAGCATTCCTTTTTTACGACGAAAAGCGAATAATATTTTTGTCAAAGCAAATTTATCTTTAAATACTCATGCTGGTAAAAACTTATTATATATTTTAGAAACCTTGCCGCGTGATGATTTCTTCCAAGCCCCTGAAGATGAGCTTTTGTCTATTGCTATTGGTATTATGCATATGCAAGAGCGTAAACAAGTTAAGTTGTTTATTCGTAAAGATATTTATGATAGGTTTTATTCTTGTTTGGTATATGTGCCACGGGAAGTGTTTAATTCTAGAAAGAGAGAAGAAATAAGCAATATATTATTAAATGGCTTACACGGATGTGATGTAAGTTTTTCTGTCTATTTTCCCGAGTCTGTTTTAACTCGAGTGCACTTTATTATACGTTTACCGCTGGGTGAAAAACCAGATGCAATAATACCTATAAGAACTTTAGAAAATAAAATTATTGATGCTTGTCGTAGTTGGAAAGATGATCTTCAACAGTCTTTAATAGATGATTTAGGTGAAGAAAAAGCTAATAGTCTCTACCAAAAATATAGTGATGCTTTTTCAGCAAGTTATAGTGAGCTTTATTCACCTCGTAAAGCAGTTTTTGACATTATTCAAGTCGAAAAAGTATTGAATGGTGCTGAAATTACTATGAGTTTATACCGACCTCTTGAAGAACAAAATGGTAAGGTACGTCTTAAATTGTTTAACCACGCTAAACCATTACCGTTATCAGAGGTTCTTCCTGTTTTAGAAAATATGGGAATGCGCGTATTTAGTGAAAACTCTAATTATATTAAAATTGGAAAAGATTATACAGAAGGATGTTTTCTCAATGACTTTGTTATGGAGCACACAACTGGAGAGACTATTGTAGTTGATAAGATTTCAGATAATTTTCAAGAAGGTTTTCTGATGGTCTGGAGAGGCCTTGCAGAAAGCGATAAATTTAATCAATTGATTATTGATGCAAATTTATCATGGCGCGAAGTAGCTATTTTAAGAGCATATTGTAAATATTTTAGACAATTGGGTTTTACTTTCAGTGAGGCTTATATACAAGAAACTGTTTTAAATAATACTGAGATTGCAATTGATTTAATAGATTTATTTAAGACAAGACTATCACCTTGTATTGAACCTAATTTAGACTATGACCATGCTGATATCAAAGAAATTAAGATTAATAAAGAACAGCTAATAAAAAGCAGAATTTTAGAAGCTCTTGATAAAATAAGTAATCTTGATGAGGATAGAATCCTGCGAAGATTTTTAGATGTTATCAGTGCCACACTAAGAACTAACTTCTTTCAAAAAGATAAAAATGGTAATTATAAAAATTATATTTCGTTCAAATTTAATCCATCATTGATACCAGATGTAGTGTTACCACTACCCATGTTTGAAATATTTGTTTATTCAGCTCGTATTGAAGGTGTTCATTTAAGAGGAGCTAAAGTTGCACGGGGAGGGTTACGTTGGTCGGATCGTCGTGAGGATTTTAGAACAGAGGTTTTAGGGTTAATGAAGGCACAACAGGTCAAAAATGCTGTAATAGTTCCAGCTGGTGCAAAGGGTGGGTTTGTATGTAAACAGTTGCCACTGAATGGGAATCGTGATGACATATCACAAGAAGTAATCGCTTGTTATTCTACTTTTATTAGAGGGTTATTAGATATAACAGATAATATTGTTAATGATCAAATTGTGCCACCAAGTGATGTCGTGCGTCATGATGAAGATGATCCCTATTTAGTCGTTGCAGCTGACAAAGGTACAGCTACCTTTTCTGACATTGCAAATAGTATATCAGAAGAATACGGTTTTTGGTTAGGTGATGCATTTGCCTCAGGCGGTAGTGTTGGTTATGATCATAAAAAAATGGGTATTACTGCGCGGGGAGCCTTTGAGTCAGTAAAACGCCATTTTCATCAGTATAATATTAACGTTAATACCACAGACTTCACAGTAGTAGGTATCGGTGATATGTCTGGAGATGTGTTCGGTAATGGCCTGTTGTTGTCTAAGCATATAAAACTTGTAGCCGCTTTTAATCACATGCATATCTTCTTAGATCCAAATCCAGATACAGCAGTAAGTTTTGTTGAGCGTGAAAGACTGTTTAATTTACCTAGATCTACATGGCAGGATTATAACGAAAAACTTATATCTAAAGGTGGTGGGGTATTTTCGCGCTTTGTTAAATCTATAAAATTATCAACAGAAATTAAAGAAGTGTTGGGTATAGATAAAGATGTAGTCTCCCTTATGCCTAATGACTTGATTAAAAAAATCTTAAAGGCACCAGTTGATTTACTATGGAACGGAGGTATTGGTACTTACGTTAAAGCAACTTCAGAAACAGATGCTCAAGTAGGCGATAGAAGTAATGATACTGTTAGAATCAATGGTAATGAGTTACATTGTAAAGTTGTAGGAGAAGGTGGGAACCTTGGATTTACTCAATTAGGACGTGTAGAAGCTGCTTTAAACAAGATTTCTTTATTTACTGATTTTATTGATAATTCAGCAGGAGTTGATTGTTCAGATCATGAGGTAAATATAAAAATCTTATTGAATCCGATTATAAAAGACGGTGACATGACTGTAAAACAACGTAATATTTTGTTAGAAAAAATGACAGATGAAGTCGCTCAATTAGTTTTAAATAATAATTATACGCAAGGGTACGCCATAAGCTTAGCGGCTAATCGTGCTGATAAAACACTAGAAGAACATGCAAAATTTATTAGAGTGTTAGAGCGTGAAGGTTTATTAAATCGGGATTTAGAGTTTTTACCCAATGAGGATCAAATTATAGAACGTAAGGCAAAAGACTTAGGTTTAACTAGACCAGAGATTGCTGTGTTAATGGCCTATAGCAAAATAGTTCTTAAACGTGAAATTTTAAACTCTGATTTACCAGAAATGTCAGAAGAGGAAGTTGAATTTGCATTAGAATCAGCGTTTCCAGCTACCCTTTGTAAAGAATTTAGAGCTGCTATGCTACAACACAGATTAAAACGTGAAATCATTGCAACGCAATTAAGTAATGAAATAATCAATACAATGGGATTAACATATGTTAAACGCTTGTCAGATGAAACAGGAGCTGTAACAGCTGATATAGTGAGGGCTCATATTATTGCGCAAGATGTATTTGACAAAAATATTATCATGAATCAAGTATTTAATCATTCAGATAAAATTAATGCTGAATTGTCTATGGATATTTTATTCGAATTTGTAAGATTGATTCGTAGAAGTACACGCTGGTTATTACGTAACTATCGTGCTGGATTAGATATAAACAAACTAGTAGAGTATCATAAACCTCTAGTTCATGAGCTTTGGTCAAGCCTTGTAGATGTAGTAACTGGTAATGAAAAAGATACCACTGAAAACTTAAAAGGCAAGTATATTGAAGCAGGAATGGAACCGGTTTTGGCGAATAAAATGGCCTATATTAGACTGCTTTATTCTGCAATGGATGTAACATACATAGCATCTAATTATAATTCGCCTCTAAGCCATGTAGCGAGTTTATATTATGCAGTAGGTGAGCGTTTATTTTTAAGCATGTTCCGTGATCAAATTAATTCTAATCCAGTAGATGATAATTGGGATGCTTTGGCACGAGCTGCTATTAGAGATGATATCGATTACTATCAAAGAGAGATCACTACAGGTATCTTAAATGCTAAAAACTTACCAGAAGATTTAGAAGAGCGTTTAAATAAATGGGAAGAATTATGCACGCCGATGATTAATAGGTGGAATCTTATGCTAGTAGAGTTGAAGGCTACAAAGTCTAAAGAATTTACTGTTTTTTCAGTAGCATTGCGTGAATTATTTGATTTGGCACAGTCAACAAGAAAAATTCTAGATAATTAATTGTGTTGCCAAATGTTGTATAAAATATATAAAAAAATAATATTTTTATTAGAACCAGAAAAAGCACATAAAGTAACATTAGCATGCTTAAAAATATTAAGTAAATTACATTTACTACGATTTTTTGGCATGCTTTATGGGACTAAAAAAAATAATGTTGCTTTAAGACTTCATAATTCTTTAGATCAAAGCTGCCAAAATAATTTAATTTTTAAAAACAGATTAGGTTTAGCAGCTGGGCTCGATAAAAATGGTGATTATTTGATTGCTTTATGTGATCTTGGGTTTGGTTTTATTGAAGTAGGTACAGTTACTCCTAAACTTCAAACGGGTAATCCAAAACCAAGATTATTTAGATTACCTAAAGAAAGGGCTATCATTAATCGAATGGGTTTTAATAACAAGGGGATTGATTACTTATTAAAAAGAGTAGAGGAATCTAAACCATACTTAATTAAACATAATACTATTTTAGGTATAAACATTGGGAAAAATGCTACTACTTCTATAGAAGAAGCTGCCAACGACTATCTTATATGCTTTGAGAAATCTTATAAACTTGCAGATTATATCTGTATTAATATATCCTCACCTAATACTGCAAATTTGCGACAACTGCAGAACACGGAATATTTAGATAATCTATTGATGCTATTAAAACATAAACAGTTGGAGTTAGAAGAGAAAAGTAAAAAATATACACCAATAGCATTAAAAATTGCTCCTGACTTAAATTCTGAAGAAGTCACAGATATATGTGACTTAATTATAAAATATAAAATTGATATCTTGATTGCTACAAATACTACTAATGAACATGATTTATTATATGATAAAAATAATATTAAAATCGCAGGTGGATTAAGCGGATGGCCATTGTATGAGAAGTCAAATCAAGTTCTAACACAAGTAATTAGCTCTCTTAGACAAAGTGAACATAAAAAAAATATTATTATTATTGCTGTAGGTGGTATAGAATCAGGCGAAGACGCTAAATATAAACTAGATTTAGGTGCTGATTTGGTTCAGGTTTATACAGGATTAATTTATAAAGGCCCAGGTTTAATTAAGCAGATACTTTCAATTGTTAAATAAATAACAACTTGGATTTTAAGAGTTTATTTTAGCTCCAATCAAAAAACTCATTCAATTTTATGATGAAGTCTGCACAGAACTATCGATGAGGCCTAGGTGGTGGTGGTGGCGGCGTACCAGGTGGATCGCTTGAACCACCTGGTGCTAGCTCTACTCTAGGTCTTAAAGCACGACCATCACTACCACCACCAAAAGATGGACCGTCAGGCGCACCCATCGCATGAGCATGCGACAATACACCTTTGACCACACCAGGGGTTCCATACTTTGTCTTATAAGCCTCATAATATTTTTCTCTTCTTGACACTGGCGATCTAATACTACCTGAGGGTGCATTCATATGAGTTTGCCAAGCTTGCAGTGCTTGTCTAAACTCATATAGAGTGCTAGCGGGATTATCAAGCACCTTATTAAAATCAATTAAAGCAGTTTTTGTTTTGTCAGTGAAGTGTTTGGAAAGAGAAGAACTTTTATGTGCACTAATAACGTCCATCCATTTTGCTTCTTCTGCAAAGTCAGGAACACATATTTGTACTAACTGATTTCTAAGCTTTGTATTTCCGTGTAATGATTTAAATACTTCTTGGAAAAGTTCTTGAGATCCTTTACTAAGAATTAAACGCGCAATATATGTCACTGCTGTAATATTATCCACACCTCGCAGTTCTGGAAAAAATGGGCCTAAAGCCCTGCCAAAATTATATCCGTTTTGGTCTTTATCTTTCGGTAGCGAGGAATATTCTTTCAATATTTCTAATAAATATCTTATCTTTAAGTCCTCAATCACGATTGGTAACTGTGGTCTTTCAAGTGGATGGGAATCCAGCATTTTTCTAGCTATTGGTAAATCCAACCTTAAGTCTTGAGTTAATACCATACCTGCAGAAAAAATATCAGATTCCGGGGTTTGTATACCCAATCTTTGTGCTTCTGGCGCCATATAACTTGGCGTACCACTGTCGCTGCGAATGCTTTTGGCCGTATCGATGGGTATTGTTAATCCTAAATCTACTATATTTACATCGTACGCAGAGTAACGACCGTCGCGAATAATATTGCCCATCGTATTCCCACCTTTGATATCCCGATGAACAAATCCCTTACTATGTATTCTATATAACTGCTGACAGAATGCTATTGCTAAACCAAGGGAATCCTTTTGTGAAGATGCATGCATTGGAGCAACTGTTCTACTTGCTTCGCTCACTAACTTCATAGCGGCTTCACCTAAAGCGCTTCTTCCCAATGGAGTAGCCACAACCTTCTGCCATCCATGCCAATCTAGAGGTGTCTCCCACCCCATAGAACGAAATCTTGTAAATGCGTCATCAATAATTTTTTTCGATGAAGCATCTTTCCGAAGATGATTTATTACTTCAAGAAAACTTGGCTTAGGGTCACGAATTTCAGCTAGGTTACGTCCTTGATGGTATGGCTGCACAATATACGCCTTACGACTATAGGGACCTCCAGGTAGAGTGGTTTCTGCAACACCATGGCTTAGCAATTTTCCAAACAGACGGAGACTCTCTGATTCCCTAGTATATTCTGGGCTAACTGCTGAGGTCTTGATTGCAACTGTGACTGGGGGGTAGGCATCAGGAGGTATAGGCCAGCGTAAACCCATGCGGACACTACCAAAAGAACCCCTGCCAAGATACGCTCCTTCATGAGTACGACCCATAGCTGTTATGCCGTCAGGAGAAATTACAAAAGAATGTCTTATACCATGCATCCCAGGACGTATAAAACCTCTTTCCCCGTTAGGCCATATCCCCATTTTATGCTTTTTAATGATAATGTTACTAAACTTGCCTGACTCGTCTGTACTAATATTGATGCCAGGTCCAAAGTGATCATGCAGGGTATGTCTTAGCTCCTTGAGGCTAAGGTGTTGCGAAGAAAGAAATTTCTCATAAATGTCGGTTATTTTTTTCAGCTCGCTAGGGTCAACATCAAGCATTTCCAATCCTAATAATATGTTATACTCTCAGAATAGGTTATAAAAAAGAAGATAGCAAACTTAATAAACGTAATAACAATTAGTTAGGTGGGTTTATGTCAAGATCATTTGGGGAATTTACTACTCATCCAGCTATGGTATATGTTTGTGAAGAAAACATCCAAGAGTTAGAAAAATATTTATCAACAGGTGATCCAAATTTTATAGACATAACTGGCTCGACCCTGCTAATGTGGGCTGCAATAACTTCGAAAACACGAAGTCTTGCCTGCTTGTTAAAACACCCTGCTTGCAATCCTAACCTATTTAATGAACGGTTTAATACAGCTCTAATGCTTGCTATAGAAGCAAAATCTGTAGAATGCGTCGAGCTGCTTTGTAAAGATCCACGGACGACCTTGCACACTCTAGTCGGACCCAACAAAATCCCCTTGACTCCTTTGGAAAGAGCTCAACAACTTCTAACTGATCCTGATGCTTCCGAGGGAGATAAAGAAAATGCTCGTGAAATTATCGAAATGTTACAAATGAGTATTACACGGGAAACAACAAAATATTCACCATCGCCGAAATAAATTTATTGATTTGTAACTCTAATTTGAATTATCAGAAAAAACTCCTTACCAAGAAGATGTTTCAAAAAAAATGATGTTAATAAGGGACATATACAAAATCCTGTTTACTATCATGAGATAGTTATACAAAGATTGAAACGATGTCTGTGAATCTCACATTTCAGTTGTATAATAAATAATAAATTTTAAGGGTTTATTTTGGAATCAAAATTCAAGATAAGATCTTCGAGTTCTTTAATAGAGTTTAATCTTAATTCTGTGCATAATATTAAATAATTTATATTATGATAGTCTTCATATGATTTGTTCTTGTCATCTGGCAGAACAAGTTTAATCGTAGCTTTAGCTATATCTAAAAAATGTACCCCTTCAGATCGATTAGGTTGTTCTAAATGTTTTAATGATATGTAACTGGCAACATAGCTAGTCATAGATAATAATATTACCCAGTAATTTGAGGTTTTTTTAGATGATAACGTTGCAATCATTTCTTGTACTGCTTCTTTGAATAATCTAAATGCAGTCAGAAATAGTTCTTTTGAACAGCTTTTTTCGTTATTACCATCATTATTGGTATAGTCAGATAGAATGTTCAATAATAATATAAAATAAGACTTAGTGATATAAGGGTTAAGTCTATGTATTGCAAAGACAATAAATTGCTTCTCTAGAGTGATATATTCAATCAGTTCTTCAAATGTCTTGCACTTCTGTGTTTCTATAAGAAACAGATTATAATAATACAACTGTATCGCTATGTTTTTTAATTGTTTTTCCTCTAGTTTAGCTTGAATCGGCGCTTGTAGTATCTTTTTGCTAAACCCAGTCACAAATTCTAGTATCAGAGTAAGTTCTTTTGGCTTAATACCAGCCCAAGAGTCTTGGTTAATGACCTTAAGCATGATGTCTCTTGTTATAGGCCACTTCTGTTTCCAGCTGCGATTATTGTAAAGATAGTTATCATTTAACATGTTAGTTTCCTAATTTTTTTTGAAAGCAGTGCTATAATAAAAAGTGTAGACTAATTTAATGGAGATTTTAATACGATGGATCCAGATCTTGTCAAGGCATTAAATACGTTACTATTCCCTACTGGTACTGCAGCTGAGATCATTGAGGTTGCAAAAGGTAAAGTGGATGAAGTAGTTGGGGTTCTAAGTAAGTCTAGCATGGGATTCGCAGCGGGTTCTACGGGTATAAAGCATGTTCCAGGGGTTGTAGGCCATTTGGATAATCCTCTATTAGCTCTTGGTATGGCAGGAGGCGCTTTATCGATAATAGGTAACTTATTTGGGATAATTCGTCAAATAGGAGCTGCAACGACGACGGAACAAATTAAAAAACTCTTGGCCCCTCAGTTAGAAGAAATGGGCAAAATGGTCCATGCAGATGCTTCGCGGTTAGGATGACCAGGCATTATGGGGGAAATAGACCCTATCTTAAATGCTAATGCAGACGAGGTATTAAGATTGGCTAACGATGCTGTAGTTCGTCCAGGTGCTTATAGTAATCATCAGATTGCTGCAATTATGGGTAAATTACATCCTACTACGGGTGAGGATCCTAATGCTTCTTTTACAAAAAAGCTCAGAGATGTAAGAAGAGAGGCGTTTGCTTCGCATGACCACTCAAAATCGCCATCGCACATAGAGAAGTTATCTAATATTTTAGCAAACCGTTTGAGTCGAGATATGGATGCACAACGTGAACATGGGATAGATGGAATAGCAGCAGCAGATTCAAGGGCATTGTTGATGAATAAAATATTACAACTTGCTTCTTTGAGACGAATTAGTGATTCAAATATTGAGCAGTTAAAAGGTGAATATTTAAGATTTGTTGGTTCTTGTGTGGGCTTGTCAACAGGGATTATTACCACCGTTGCAGCTGCGATTGCAACAGCTGGAATTGGAGTGCCTGCTGCAATAGGCTACACTGTTGCTGCTGTTTCTGCAAGCAAAGCGCTAGCTGGGCTTTTTGTTACGGATGCGCATAGATTGGCAGGAGTTGAAAGAGTAGCAGAAAGAAAAGACGTTATGGAAGTGAGTACCGATATTAGTGGGGGTATGCCTTATTTAGAATCACAGCAAATAATAGAAAAAAGATTATTAGAATTAGCTAATAGGCTAATTAGAATTAAAGATGGCATAGATCGGTTGCAATTCCGTGATGAGGCTGAATGGGCTTGGTATATGAACCAGGTTGCAGGACTAACTCAAGCATTAGCAGAAATACCAGAAACGTTGTATAGAACGTTGGTTGAAAACCCTATGGCAAGCATAAGTATACTGTACAGTTTAGATGATATAGAACGACAACTGCGACCATTAGAACTAAGCTTACCATTAGATGATTTACCCTCATTTCGAAGAGATGAGCCTTCAGCTGTAGGAAAGTCAACTGGCCCGTCAGATCAAGAGATTGCAGAAGTTATGGAATGGTGTAAAGGCCATTCAGGTCAGATAATGATCAGACCTGAAGAAAAGATCATGCTAGATAAAGCAACTAGTAGGTCATTTTTACCTGGAAAAAAGTTAGTTGATTTATTAGAAAGGCGTAAGGCTGATAATAAAGAGTTACTTGACTTAATGAGGGTATATAAGGCTCATAAGAAAGCAAATAAGCCCCTTATTGGAGATGGAATAAGGGCAGAAATTAAAGAACATCTTGATCTTCTTGTACAAGCTGCTAATGGTGTAATTTCTGTTACCAATATAGCAGATTTGGTTGCATTGGATGATGCAATTAAAGCTGGGCACAAGTTTCTTGATCTAAAAGCTGGAGACGGTAGTGGTCAGACCATGAGGGCTAAATATTCAGACATGGCAGATAAATATCTTAGACGAGGGAAGGGTATAAGAGGACCAGGACAATTTTTGGTTGCTGAACCTGATGTTGGTGCACTTAAATTTGGTGGCGATGGAGGTAGTGTCCTTCGTCCCCACCAGGTTAGTGGTGTTGTACCGCCCCCTGTATCTCCTTCTATAAGTTATGGAGAGGAGGCAGAAGATAGCGGGGAGGCAGGATACGGCTGGGAGGACCCTTCAGTATCCTATCCTTACGTTGGTCACTTTGGGGGAGAAGCACTCGCAGGAGGCGGCCCATGGCTTCAACATACCGCGCCTTGGCAGCAGGCAGGTTTTGGGTGGGGTCCGCCTAGGATCTGAGCAAATTTAAGTCGAGAGTTTCTTGATATTGAATACCAAAAGCGTATTATAGGTAAAAAGTAATGCGCAGTTAGTGGATGTATATGGACATACTAAAATATTCAAAAAAAAATATAAATTTTATTATCTATAGCTTAATAGCATTTTTATTTTCTAGTTTAGTTTGTGCTAGTGTTAGCTCTGATGATGTTAAAAAATTACGTTATATTATTAAAGTTCAACCAAAAAGTACTTTAGAAGATTCAAGATTTTTAATAAAAAGTAAACTTGAACCTTTTCTAGGCCATGATCTTATATGTTCTGTAAAAATATCTCGAATAATTGATAGCAGTTATACTGTAGAATTACCATTAAATATAAATAAATATAATAAAAGTAAATTAAGTAATATTGAAAACATCTTAAATAACGATCCTGATATAGCTTATTTTAGAAAAGATCGTGTTGGGTATTTTAACCCTTACCCAGAAAATGTCTTAGTTAATGCAAATGATATAGAATTAGAGCATGCTGCGCAATGGAATCATTTTCAAGCTCCAGCAGGTATAAAACTTGAATCTGAAGCTTTTTTAAGTGACTTAGCGTGGGGTTTTTGGAATTCAAGTAAAGAGATAAATTCAAAAAATTTTAAAAATCCTGTAATAGTCGGAGTTTTAGACACGGGTATAGAATATAATTCCAATTTACATGAAAACATTTTGAAATCCCCTAAAGATGATTCTAAGTATTTTGGTTGGAATTTTAGTGGTGGGAATGATGATCTTACAGATGAAACAGGTAGATATCATGGTACCCATGTGGCTGGTATTATTTCAGCGCATGGACCTAAAGTTTATGGTGTAACATCGAGCACATCAGCAACTAAACCTAATGTAAAAATACTACCATTAAAAATTCCAGATGGATCTGGATTGTTTTATGAAAGTGAGGTGATTCGTGCTATTTATTGGGCAGCTGGTGCAGTTGTTCCTGGAATACCAAGAAATATTTATCCTGCGCATGTTTTGAATATGAGTTTTGGTATTGATGAGTATGTTGGTAAAGAAACAGAAACCTGTAGCCCTGCTGTGCAAGAAGCGATAGATTATGCTATAGGTAAAAATATTACTATAGTAGTTGCTGCTGGTAATAATAACAAAGAGAACGATTTAGGTTCACCTGGTGGTTGCACAGGTGTTATTAGAGTAGCTTCAACTGGTCCAACGGGGTTACGATCTTACTTTTCCAATTATGGTGAAGGAGTTAATTTTGCAGCACCAGGAGGTGATCGTAAGGTAAGAGGGCCAGCAGGTGCAGTGTTATCTACTGTAAAAGATGGGACTGGATGTGAAAAATCTGGTTTTGATTTTTATAATGGTACTAGTATGGCTGCGCCTCATGTGGCTGGTGTTGTGGCTTTAATAATAGAGTTAAACGCTAAAAAAAATGAAATAACACCGAGAGAAATAGAAAATTTACTTAGCACAACTGCTCAAAGTTTTGGTGAAAATAAGACAGAAAACACTAAATTATCATGTACAGGTGAGAAGTCTTGTGGTCATGGTATTGTTGATGCTCATAATGCCCTAACAGCTCTTCAAAAAAAGTATGATATTTTATTTCGCTCGCCATCTTCAAGATTACTGGAACTTAAAACAGAATTTAAAGAAAATTTTGACGCAGAGTTTGAATTAATCAATTTTAAATGCTCAGATGGTAAAATGGCGCCTAGCAAGAGATTTATAGACACAGCGCAGGGTGTTTATGAGTTGCAAACGGATACATTAGTATGTCAGGAAAAATTTGAGTATAATAATCCAACAACAAAAGTGATTAAAGATTTTATTGTAGTGTATTATGGCGACATAGCGTACACGCTGCATCATGAATTCTCTGATTGTGAGAAGATAGGGTACGATGGTTATGGATGTTATAAATAATATATGAGTGTAAGTATTGTTAGATTTGTCGAGCCTGAAACAAAAACTCAAACATATCTGGTATATTCGAGAGAAAATAATGCCTTGATTATTGACCCAGTTTATGGTGAGTGCAATAAATATTTAAAAGCCTTAGAGCAACATAATTTGAAACTGATCTATAGCATGGATACGCATATTCATGCTGATCACATTACAGGTTCTGGACGGCTTCGTGAAATGACAGGTTGTAGAGTTGTTATGGGTATCCAGGCTAATATTTTATTAGTAGATATTAAATTAAATGATCAGGAAGAATTTTGTTTAGATGATTTGATAATACGGGCTATTTATACTCCAGGCCATACTATAGAATCTTATTGTTATTTAATAGACGATAAATTATTTACTGGTGACTGCTTGTTAATTAATGCATGTGGACGTACGGACTTTCAAAGTGGTTGTGCTTATCAGCAGTATAACAGTCTTTTTAATAGGATATTAGCATTGCCACCTGAAACAGTTATTTATCCTGGGCATGATTATAATAACAGAACAGTTAGTACTATCCTAGAAGAAAAAACTAATAATCCGAGATTACAAGTAAAGAGTGCTGATGATTTCGTTAACGTTATGAATAACCTAAATTTGCCAAGGCCAAAGTATATTGATATAGCAGTGCCGCGTAATTTAAACTGCGGTCTTGAAATATAAATAGTTTCACAAAGTGAGTATAATATACTTTATGTTAAATCTCACTCATGATCTCAAATAATCATAGGTAACCCTTCAGCCATAGTGAGTTTGTTTTCTTCCCCTTTAGGGGAAGTGGCG
>CAZSRF010000022.1:0-39150 GCA_964609155.1 uncultured Gammaproteobacteria bacterium
AACTAATTAATGAGCTAGAAAATTAGGCTTAATGTGGCCTACTGCCTTTTTTAGGTTTAACATCAGCTGCGAAATGTACGCTGTGTCCACGACTTTTCGCTGATGGTTGGTCAATCGCTGGTTGAGTAGCCACCTTAGAGGGATCGTATACATGGGGAACATCAGGTTCTTCTACTGTTGAACCTTTGGCGATATGTTTAAGAAATCTGCTCTCAGACCACCTATTATACTTTTCGGTACTATGACGGCGGGCAGCTATAGCGTCACCTTCTGCATAAAACTTAGGATCTTCAGCATAGTCTCGCCTATATTGAGCATCACGCTCAGCTGCTGACGCTACTTCATCCCTAAGATTTTTAATGTAGGGATCAACTTTGCTCAGACCAAGGTATAGTAGATTTCCTTCAAGGGCACTAATCATAACATTAGCTAATTCTTCGGTATAGGCATCTTCATGGCCTTCACCAACGGACTTGATGGTGGATTTGATTACTAGCGAGGCGTTCTTAATTTCTTTAGCAGTCAACTTACCAAGTAATTCTGTCTGCCTTAATGCATCAATAACTGCTTGTTGTATAAAGTCTGTCATATGGGTAATCTATTATTTTAATGCTCAATAACTCGCCCTTTAAGTTAAATATAGCATAATTATTTAAGTTGACTAACAGTGATGCGCGATTTATTCAATTTGTTTCGCTAAGTCATTGATATCTAATAAATTAATCAGAGAATCTTTATGCAAGGCATAAAAATAAGCGGGAAGGAGATTATCAAAGGGATGTTTACTGATGATTAATTCTTTTTGCTTAAAATATAGAATTTCAGAAACACTATCTACTAATAAGCCAAAAGGGTTGTCTTTGCGAAAGCAATTTTCCGATAAAACTAATATTTTTGGACAAGCATTGTTAGGCCTGTAGCCCGCGAAATCCAAAACTGAAATAAAGCCATTGTTATAGTGTTGCATGCCAACTATGGGAGGCAGCATATGCGATAGAAATATCAAAGTTGGGTTATCTATAATAGTAATGATATTTTGAAGATTTATAGCGTAGTGTGTGTTACTAAGACTAAACTCAAGGTAGCTAGTTTGAAAACTGTTTTTTTTTAAGTTAAAGACGGCTTTAGATAATGTATTATTAGGCTCTTTTGTTTTTGAATCGGTTTTTTGCTGCATATATTTAAACATATAATGTTTATATGCAATAAAGTATAGTATGGTTTATGCATGAAGCAATAGAGTGATCATTGTGATTATGGCTAAAAAGCAATAGTTATTTTTATTAATTAGTACAATATAAGATTCTATATTTCCAACACTCGTTTGTTCAAAACACTAGACTTTAATAAATAATTGTGTCTACCATGTAATATAAACTTAATTTATCGATAGCCATCATGATACCTAAAAATCAAACATCCGAATTGGCGCAGCCACGAGAATTATATGATCTTTTTGCTATAGAGTTATGGGAGCGTTTTGCTTATTACGGCGTTTCAATTTTATTAGTTTTTTTTATTGCGGATTACTTACATTTATCAAGAATAGATACAATAGAGCTTAATGGAGCATTTATAGCATTAGTTTATGCCAGTCCAACTTTTGGAGGCTTTTTAGCTGATAAAGTTTTAGGAGTCAAAAGAACGCTATTGATGGGTGCAGGATTACTAGCATTTGGTTATTTATTTCTAGCTTTTTTTGCAGCTATGCCTAGGGAGTATTTTTCAAATCCTAAATGGTACTTGGCGGTGTTTTATTGGGCTATGGGCTGTATAGCTGTAGGTAATGGTTGCTTTAAGCCGAATCCAACAAGCTTACTGTCAAAAGTATATAGAACTAATGATCCTAGAATAGATGCTGGATATACTATTTTCTATATGTCGATAAATATTGGAAGTTTAATGTCCATGATACTGACACCTATAGTGCAGGCATATTTTGGTTACACACCGGCATTTATATTATGTTCTTTTGGTTTAATCCTAGGTTTAATATATTTTATTACTAAGCTCCCAAGATTTAAAAACATGGGAACAAATGCTGATTTTGCGCAACTAACAATAGCTAAAATAATTGGTGTAGCTGTAACTATATTATTTTTAACTATTCTTGCCGGGTTCTTATTAGCTAATTTATTCTATGCGAAAATACTAATTTTTAGTACAGTTACTATAGTCATTTCATCTTTCGTTTATTTATCTTTTAGTCTACCTAAAGTCCAGGGAAATAAAGTGTTGGCGATTTTAATTTTATTATTTTTAACAGCAGTTTTTTTCTCTATGCAACTACAGATGTTTGGTGTTTTAAATATATTTATTGATCAACATGTAGATAGATATATCATGGGCTACCAAATCCCGGCTGGGAATTATGCTGCTCTTAATGGATTTTGGGTAGCTATTTTAGGACCATTTGTGGCAAAATTTTATATGTATTTTGAACGTAAAAATGCGCCACTAAATATACCTGTTCGGTTTGCAGCGGGGTTGCTTATTGTATCATTAGGATTTTATGTATTAAGTGTTTCTCATTTTTTTACTTCAAATGGTTTAATTTCGTCATGGTGGATTATCGGATCTTATTTTATCATAAGCCTTGGGGAGATCTTAGTTAGTGCCTTGGGATTAGCTTTAATTTGTAAATTA
This sequence comes from uncultured Gammaproteobacteria bacterium, assembly GCA_964609155.1. Lineage (GTDB taxonomy): Bacteria > Pseudomonadota > Gammaproteobacteria > JAGOUU01 > JAGOUU01 > JAGOUU01. Next base: position 2,647 of record CAZSRF010000022.1, read on the forward strand.
GCTCCTCCAGGATATATATCTATTTTTATGGGGGCTTTTTTATTAGCGTTGGCAATAGCTGGTTGGATCTCTGGGTTGGTTGGACATTTAATAGAAATTCCACAGGGAGTAACGGATATGCAAGTTATGCTAGAAGCATATACAAGCGCATTTTTTAAAGTGGCAAATCTATCTCTTGCAGCAGGTATCGTAGCAGTGATGCTGATTCCTTGCATTCTGCACTTAACTGGCGAGAAATACTTAGTGTACTCTCACCAGGCAGGATGAGTATGATAGGTGATTAAGCAGCTGTAATTTGATTAGTTTTTTCGAGCTTAGTTTCAGCTTGTATTTTTTCAGCCATTTTTGCTTCTACCAACTCGCTAATGGTAATACCAAAATATCTACTAATTCTAAGTAGAGTTTTTAGTTTTGGATTATCAGTCTTGGCGTTAACGATTCTGTTAATCATGGGTTGGGTCACGCCGCAACGTCTAGATAATTCGGCCTCACTTATTGCTTCACGTTCAATTAATACTTTGAGATTTTTTGCCAAGTTTTCCATGATAATGCTCGTTTATTTTATTTTTAGTCATACACTTTATTTTCACGATTTAGATAATCTAACACTTTATAGAATTTTTGCAACTATAAAGTATGTCATAACAAAAATTATTAATTAGATAATTGACAGAAAATAATTAATATAAAAATTGTGATCCTAAATTGTTTATTATATAGTATTATACAGCATAAGTTAATTAAATTGATTTTAAATTGATTTTAAGTTGATTCTAGAACTATATGATATATCCTACTAATAAAGAGCTAGCAAGTTTGCAACCACCTGTATTTTACCGACAAGTTAAGAGTTTTACTAAGAGAAGTCGAGGTTTCTCAAAAACTGAGCAGGTTCGCTATGAAGCGCTTTATAGCACATTAGGATTACCCATGGATTGCCAATGGAATTTTAAAGAGATATTTCAAGGATCAGATAAAAATGTAATTTTAGAAGTTGGCTTTGGAGTTGGTACGACATTATTACAGGATGTAAAAGAACACCCAGAAAATAATTATATAGGCGTAGAGGTTTATAAGACAGGGTTATTTAATCTATTAAAAAATATTTTCTCTAGTCATATAAAAAATCTTAAAGTTTGTGAGGGTGATGTAAACACAGTTTTAAAAAATTGCATTAAAGACAAGTCATTAGCTCAAGTTCAGATCTATTTTCCTGATCCATGGCCTAAAACGAGACATCATAAGCGTAGGCTTATTCAAGAAGAGTTTATAAACTTATTAAGCACCAAAATAAGAACGGGAGGGACAATTCATTTAGCCACTGACTGGGCCGATTATGCTACTCAGATGCAAGAAGTTTTAGCAAAAAGTAATCATTATACGAGCAAAATTCCAGATAAGAGGTTTCTATCAAAATTTGAACAACGTGGAATTGCTGCTGGACGTGAAATTTTTGACTTAAAATACCAAGTTATTACTTGAATTATAAACCTCTCATCCCCATATCCGAGAAAATAACTATTTATCTAGAGGGGTTGTAAGTGACGAAAGACAGATCAAAAAACGCTAAAAATCAAGATGAACAGGAAGCTGCTGAATTTTTTACAGAAAAGATGTCAAGCGAGGGCGAACCAGAGTCAGAATTAGATTTAGAGCCGGAAACTGAAAAATTTTCTGATACACAAACTAATACAATCGAAACACTAAAACAGCAATTAGAAGCTTTCAAGCAAAAAGCTGAAAAAAATTGGGATTTAGCTGTTCGCAGTAAAGCTGAGTTAGATAATGTAAGAAAAAGGGCAGAACTAGATATCAGTAATGCTCATAAATATGCTTTAGATAGGTTTATACCAGAGTTGTTCCCTTTGTTAGATGGTCTTGAGCAGGGTTTATTAACGTTGCCCCAAGGTCAAAATTTTGACAATGTGAAGGCTGGTATAGAATTAAGTATCAAAATGTTTAATGACATGTTAGTTAAGTTTGGGGTAGAAATTATAGACCCAACATATAAGCCTTTTGACCCTAACCATCATGAGGCGATAGCCATGCAGCCATCTACAAGCTTAGATAACGGTATCGTATCTGCTGTTGTTCAAAAAGGTTATGTGTTACATAAACGTGTATTACGACCTGCTCGTGTGATTGTAGTTAAAAATTAAAATGTTAATTTTATTAGTGTTATCAATGAGTTATATGTTATGTAGCTGTTTTATTATTGCTGCATTAAAAGTTGAAAAAGTTTTGACTGCCCCCATGTAACGAATAGGTGGGTTGAAAATTGCAAAATATACAAATTTAAAAGTATTGGAGATAATAACAATGGGTAGAATTATTGGTATAGATTTAGGAACAACAAACTCATGTGTTGCTATATTAGATGGTGACAAACCACGAGTTATTGAAAATAGTGAAGGTGACAGGACAACGCCTTCTATAGTCGCTTACACAGATAGTGAGAAACTAGTTGGTAAAACTGCAAAGAATCAACGTGTTACTAATCCAGAGAATACATTTTTTGCTATCAAACGGTTAATTGGTCGCCGTTTTGATGATGCTGTTGTACAAAAAGATATTAAAATTGTTCCTTATGAAATTACCAAAGCAAAGAATGGTGATGCTTGGGTTATGGTAAGAGGCAATCCTACAGCTCCACCTCAAATTTCAGCTGATGTTTTAATGAAGATGAAAAAAACAGCTGAAGATTATTTAGGGGAAACTGTAACTGAGGCAGTGATTACTGTTCCTGCATATTTTAATGATTCACAACGACAAGCTACTAAGGATGCCGGACGTATTGCTGGGTTAGATGTAAAACGTATTATTAATGAACCTACGGCTGCAGCGCTAGCGTATGGGATGGATAAAAAAAGAGGCGATGCTAAGATTGCTGTTTATGACTTGGGTGGTGGTACATTTGACATTTCTATTATTGAGATTGCTGAAGTAGATGGTGAACATCAATTTGAAGTATTAGCAACAAATGGTGATACTTTCCTTGGTGGTGAGGATTTTGACACAAGATTAATTGATTATTTATGTGACGAATTTAAAAAAGATCAAGGTATCGACTTGCACAATGATTCTTTAGCATTACAAAGATTAAAAGAAGCTGCTGAAAAAGCTAAAATAGAATTATCGACAAGTCAGCAAACAGAAATTAATTTGCCGTATATTACAGCAAATGCTTCTGGCCCTAAACACTTAAATATTAAAATTACTAGAGCAAAACTAGAAGCTATTGTTGATGATTTAATTTCTAAAACGCTAGAACCATGTAAAACAGCTTTAGCGGATGCGGGTTGTCATGTTTCTGATATTACGGATGTTATTTTAGTCGGTGGCCAAACGCGTATGCCGAAAGTCCAGGAAACAGTTAAAAATTTCTTTGGTAAAGAACCACGTCGTGATGTGAACCCGGATGAAGCTGTTGCTGTTGGTGCAGCTATTCAAGCAGCTGTATTATCGGGTGATGTAAAAGATATTTTATTATTGGACGTCACTCCTTTGTCATTGGGTATTGAAACTCTAGGTGGAGTTATGACTAAGCTTATCGAGAAAAATACGACTATACCAACGAAAGCAGCGCAAGTATTTTCTACTGCAGAGAATAACCAAAATGCAGTCACAGTGCATGTTTTGCAAGGTGAACGTGAAATGGCATCAGCAAATAAATCATTAGGTAAATTTGATTTAACTAATATTCCTCCTGCGCCACGTGGTATGCCGCAAATTGAAGTTGCTTTTGATATTGATGCTAATGGTATCTTGCATGTATCTGCAACAGATAAAGCAACAGGCAAGCAGCAATCTATAGTCATTAAAGCATCAAGTGGTTTATCAGAAGCTGAAATTGAAAAAATGGTTAATGATGCTAAAGAACATGCTGATGAAGATAAGAAATTTCATGAATTAGTTTCTGCTCGTAATCAAGCGGATAATCTAGTTTACAGTTCTGAGAAAAGCTTAACTGATTTGGCTGATAAAGTGGAAGCTGCTGAGAAAGCCCAAATTGAAACTATTATCAAAGAATTAAAAGAAGCTATCAAAGGTTCTGATAAAGATTTAATTGAAAGCAAAACAAAAGAATTATCAGAGCTTTCTGGGAAATTAGCTGAAAAGCTGTACGCTGCAGGTGCTAATGAGCAGGGAAGTTCAGATATTCCTGGTTATGATCAAGGTCAGGGACAAACTCAGAATAATGATCAGCATCATGAAGAAGTTGTGGATGCAGAGTACGAAGAAGTCAAAACAAAAAAATAATCGATAGTTACGATTGATTACAAAGTGCATGAGCATTCAAAAACAACGATGTCAAACATCGTTGTTTTATTTTAGAGATCAGTATAGGTTTAATAATGGCAACGTCAAAAAAAGATTACTATGAAATGCTTGGTGTCAGCAAAGATGCGGATGCAGCAGCATTAAAAAAAGCCTATCGTAGCTTAGCAATGAAGCATCATCCAGATAGAAATCCTGGAGATAAAAACGCTGAAGAGACATTTAAAGAAATCAAAGAAGCATATGAAGTTTTGTCAGATCCTGCTAAACGTCAGGCCTATGATCGTTTTGGTCATGCTGGTGTAAACCAAGGTGTTGGTGGCGGCTCAGGTGGGCAAGCTCCTTTTGGTGATATTTTTGAAGATATTTTTGGCGATATGTTTGGTGGTGGCGCTCGTGCGCGTGGTGGACATCAAGGCGGTCCTCACCCTGAGCGTGGTGCAGATCTGAGATATAATCTTGAGATAAGCTTAGAAGATGCTGTTTTTGGTAAACAGATCAGCATTCAAATTCCCACTTATGTAAATTGTGAAGAATGTACAGGCACTGGAGCTAAAAAAGGTTCAAAGCCTGTAGATTGTACAGCTTGTAATGGAGTAGGACAGGTTAGAATGCAGCAAGGTTTTTTTACTTTGCAGCAAACGTGTCCAACTTGCCATGGTGGTGGTAAAATTATAAAAGATCCGTGCAGTCCATGCCGTGGTCAAGGGCGAGTACGACACACAAAAACATTATCTGTGAAAATTCCTGCAGGAGTTGATACAGGAGATCGCGTAAGATTAACTCAAGAAGGTGAAGCGGGAACTTATGGCGGGCCACCAGGTGATCTGTATGTTCAAATTACTTTAAAAGAGCATGAACTGTTTAAGCGTGATGGTGAAGATCTATATTGTGAAGTCCCTGTCTCTTTAACTAGTGCTGCTTTAGGTGGGGAAATCGAAATACCAACTTTACAAGGTAATGTTAAATTAAAGATCCCTAGTGAAACACAGTCTGGTAAATTATTTCGCTTACGTGGCAAGGGGGTGCCAAAAGTTAGAAGCAGTAGTGTTGGTGATCTCTTGTGTAGAGTAAGTGTAGAGACTCCAGTTAATTTAACTCAAGAACAAAAAGAGTTATTGACTAAACTAGAAAAGACTATGCAAAATGATAAACAAAAACATTCTCCTAGCTCGGTAAGTTGGCTACAGAAAGCTAAGCGTTTTATTGATAATATTGGTAAGAATTAATAGAATAATACGTAAATAATTCTATTAATTCTGGTAAAAATCATGATGAGTAGCAATGAGCAGCCGGTTGCAATATTAGCTTTAGAAAATGGACAGGTTTTTACAGGTGTAGCTATTGGCGCTGTAGATAACGTTGCTTACTCTTGTGGTGAGGTTGTATTTAATACAGCGATGACAGGTTATCAAGAGATCATTAGTGATCCCTCTTATTGTGAACAAATTGTTATGTTCACTATCCCACATATAGGAAATATTGGCGTAAATGTAGAGGATGAAGAATCCTATAAAGTCTGGTCAAAAGGGATTATAATTTCTTCTCTTTCTTTAATAGACAGCAATTGGCGTTCAAAAAATAGCTTAAATAATTATTTAATAAAAAATAATTTGATTGGTATTGCAAATATTGATACCCGTGCGTTAACTCATATTCTAAGAGATACAGGGTCTCAACGTGGGTGTATTTATATAGTAAAAGAAAACGTATCAGAAGATATCTACAAGAAACCTATTGCATTGGCACGTGCTCATCAATCATTAGAAAATACAGATCTGGCTAAAATAGTAAGTACAAAAAAGTCTTATTATTATAATAATGGCAATTCTTTACCCAAATATCTTATCGTAGTTTATGACTTTGGTGTGAAACTACAAATCTTGAAACTATTAGTTGATCGTAATTGCCAAGTGATGGTAGTGCCTGCAGAAACATCGGCCACGGAAGTGTTACAGCTCAAACCTGATGGTATTGTTTTATCTAATGGCCCCGGAGATCCTGCTGTTTGTGATTACGCGATTGCTAGTACCAAAGAATTTATTAAACAAGGCATTCCTATCTATGGTATTTGTTTAGGATTTCAAATTTTAGCTCTTGCTATGGGGGCTAAAACAGTAAAAATGAAATTTGGTCACCATGGTAGTAATCATCCAGTGAAGGATCTTAAGAATAATAAAGTCATGATCACTAGTCAAAATCATGGTTTTATGGTAGACCAAGAAAGTCTTACTGCAGAAATAATAGTTACGCATAGATCTCTATTTGATAATACTATACAAGGTTTAAAACATCGTACTTTACCGATAACTAGTTTCCAAGGCCATCCGGAAGCTAGCCCTGGTCCAAAAGATATGGAATATTTATTTGATGACTTTATTGAAAATGTTAAAAATTTTAAAGTCAATTCAACTTGTATGATAAACGAAGAAAAATTAGAAACGAGATAAATACTATGCCAAAACGTACAGATATAAAGTCTATTCTAATTATTGGGGCAGGACCAATTATTATTGGTCAAGCATGTGAGTTTGATTATTCTGGTGCTCAAGCATGTAGAGCTTTACGTCAAGAAGGTTATAGAATTATTTTAATTAATTCTAACCCTGCAACGATTATGACTGATCCAGAGATGGCAGATGCTACATATATAGAACCTATTAGATGGCAGACAGTTGCAACTATTATAGAAAAAGAACGGCCTGATGCTATTTTACCAACAATGGGTGGGCAAACTGCGTTGAACTGTGCGCTTGATTTGGCTAAAAACGGTATTTTAAAAAAATATAATATTGAATTAATTGGTGCTAATCAAGAATCAATCGATAAAGCAGAAGATCGCGAAAAATTTGCCAAAGCAATGCGCAAGATCAATTTAGCAGTACCTCGTTCTGCTATTGCTCACAGTCTAGAAGAAGCCATACAAGTACAGGCGTCTATTGGTTATCCAACTATTATTCGTCCTTCATTTACTATGGGAGGAACAGGTGGCGGCATAGCCTATAATCAAGAAGAATTTCTTGAAATTTGTAAATTTGGTCTTGAATCATCACCTACCCATGAGCTACTGATAGAAGAGTCTTTAATTGGTTGGAAAGAATTTGAAATGGAGGTTGTAAGGGACAGTAATGATAATTGTATTATTGTTTGTTCTATTGAAAACCTTGATCCTATGGGCGTACACACAGGTGACTCCATAACTGTAGCACCTGCACTTACGCTAACAGATAAAGAATATCAGGTTATGCGTAATGCTGCTATTGCAGTATTGCGAGAAATTGGTGTTGCAACAGGTGGCTCTAATGTTCAGTTTGCAGTTAACCCAAAAGATGGCCGCATGATTGTTATTGAGATGAATCCAAGAGTATCAAGATCTTCAGCTTTAGCATCCAAAGCAACTGGATTCCCTATTGCAAAAATTGCAGCAAAATTAGCAGTAGGATATACTTTAGATGAGCTTGCTAATGATATCACTGGTGGTATGACTCCCGCTTCATTTGAACCAACAGTAGATTATGTTGTTGTTAAAATACCTAGATTTAATTTTGAGAAATTCCCCAACACTGATCGTATCTTGACTACTCAGATGAAATCAGTGGGTGAAGTGATGGCAATTGGCAGAACTTTTGCTCAGGCTTTTCAAAAAGCTTTATGTGGACTTGAAACTGGACTATATGGCTTAAAGTCAGTTTATAATTATTTTGTTAATTCTGGAGAATTTAATAAAACCACAGTTGAATTATTAGCAATTATTAGAAGCGAGCTGCAACACACTCGCCCTGATCGGATACGATATATAGCGGATGCTTTACGGTTAGATTTGGATATTGAGAGTATTCATAACCTCACAAATATTGATCCATGGTTTCTAACGGAAATTAAGAATCTGATAATTTTAGAAAAAAAATTACACCATTGCTTTATTGCAGCAGATAAACAAATTGAGCATATTGATACTAAATTTTTATTACAATTAAAACAATATGGTTTTTCTGATAGATACATAGCCAATTTTTTATCAGTATATTCTAATCAGCCTATTTTAGAGGATGCAATAAGAAATCTTAGATATAAGTTAAATATAAGGCCTATTTATAAACATGTGGATACATGTGCTGCTGAATTTCCGAGTAAAACATCATATCTTTATTCTTCTTATGATACCTATACAGAGTCTAGTGTGGGTAATAAGAAAAAAATTGTAATACTTGGTGGTGGACCTAATAGAATAGGACAGGGAATCGAATTTGATTATTGCTGTGTGCATGCTGTGCTTGCGATGAAAAAGGCAGGTTATGAAGCTATCATGATTAACTGTAACCCGGAAACTGTTTCTACTGATTATGATCTTGCTGATAAATTATATTTTGAGCCTTTAACGTTGGAGCATGTTATAGAAATTATCAATCTTGAACAACCAGATGGTGTGGTTGTTCATTATGGTGGGCAAACACCACTTAAACTAGCTAAATCATTAGACTCCTTAGGAGTGAAAATTATTGGAACTTCACCAGATGCAATAGATTTGGCTGAGGATAGAGATCGATTTAGTAAATTAGTCAAAAAATTGGGCTTAAAACAACCTGATAATGATATAGCTAAAAATTATGATGAAGGTATAAGAAAAGCAAAAAAATTAGGTTATCCTCTTATGGTCAGACCGTCATATGTCCTAGGCGGTCAAGCTATGGAAATTGTTTATGATGAAGATGAGTTAAACAGTTATTTACACAGCGCTGTTGCCGTTTCAGACAACTCGCCAGTATTACTAGATAGGTTTATTGATGACGCAGTTGAAGTAGATATTGATGCAGTCAGTGATGGTAAGGATATAATTATTTGTGGCGTTATGGAACATATAGAGCAAGCAGGAGTGCATTCAGGAGACTCTGCCTGCAGTTTGCCACCTTATGATCTAACAATAGAGATTCAGATAAAAATAAAAGATCAAATGCGTGCGTTAGTAAAAGAATTAGGTGTGATTGGTTTGGTAAATGCTCAATTCGCAGTGTGTGGCCAAGATATCTATGTGTTAGAAGTTAATCCACGTGCTTCAAGAACCGTGCCTTTTGTGGCAAAAGCCACTGGTATAGCATGGGCGCAAGTCGCAGCTTTGTGTATGGTTGGTCAAAGTTTAGCTATGCAGAAAATCATGGTAGATCCTGAATTAAATTATTTTTCAGTTAAGCTACCAGTTTTTCCTTTTAATAAATTTCCTGGTAGTGATCCAATCTTAGGTCCGGAAATGAAGTCTACAGGTGAAGTTATGGGTATAGGTACTAGCTTTGCTATGAGTTTTGCTAAAGCTCAATTGGCAGCAGGGGTAGTAATCAAAAAACGTCGTTTTGCTTTATTAAGTGTGAAAGATCAAGATAAAACAAAGATTATAGCTATTGCTAATGACTTAATTAGTTTAGGTTTTAAGCTGCATGCTACTAAGGGTACGGCTCTAGTATTAAATAGTAATAATATCCCTTGTGAATCGGTTAACAAAGTTGCCGAGGGTAGGCCACATATTGTAGACTTATTAAAAAATGGAGAGATAGATTTAATTGTTAATACTACATCGGGTAAAAAAGCGATAGAAGATTCTTATATAATTAGACGAACTGCTTTACAATATAAAGTAACTTATACAACAACTATTGCAGGTAGTCAGGCTATAATTCGTGCCCTGCAACATACAAATGATGAAACGTGTTATAAACTTCAAGAATTGCATAGCTAATTTTTAAAATTAGCAAAATTTATATTAGGAGGTAATATGTCCCAGGTACCTATGACTGTCAATGGTGCAGAAAAATTAAAACAAGAACTTGCTCATTTGAAAACAGTTGAACGCCCAAGAATTATTAATGCTATCGCTGAAGCACGAGCCTTAGGCGATCTTAAAGAGAATGCAGAATATCATGCAGCAAAAGAACAGCAAAGTTTTATAGAAGGCAGGATAGCTAGTATTGAACAGAAGCTTGGAAATGCCAGAGTTATTGATATATCGACTATAGCAAATACAGGTCGTGTCATATTTGGTGTTACGGTTACACTACTAAATGTAGCTACAGATCAAGAGGTTACTTACACCATTGTTGGTGATGACGAAGCTGATATAAAGCAGAACAAAATTTCTATAAGTTCCCCGATTGCAAGAGGCTTAATTGGTAAAAATGTGGGCGATGAAGTAGGGATTAATGCACCTAATGGGACTGTGCATTATGAGTTGATTAGTGTTGAGCATTTGTAGAATTGATCTAACTTCCTGATAACATTTAGCGATGCGGTTGCGAGCAAGGCTAAAATTTTAATTGAGGTAAGAGAAAATGAGTAATAAAAATTTAATAGACAATGCACACGATCTCGCTAATGATCTCTATTCAGTAGGAGCTATTGATATTGTAACTATGCGTGAATATGATGCTTTATATCTTAAGCCTGTTCGTCCTCTAAAACCCAGAGAAATCAAAGCTATTAGATTGAGAGAAAAAGTAAGTCAGGCGATTTTTGCTAAATACTTAAATACAACTACGTCTACTATAAAACAATGGGAGCAAGGAGAGAAACATCCAAGAGGTACTTCTTTAAAATTATTAAATATTGTTTCAGATCGTGGTTTAGATATTCTCCAGTAGTGGGGTACCATCGTCTTTTTTAAGTGTGCAATTAATAGCCTTTATGTATCAGAGGGACCAGGAAGTTGCTACTAACGTATCAGATTAGAATATATTTTTCTAACCCCATTGACCTAGCAACTTTAGCATAATCGCTTTTCCCTGCGATTAACAAAGCTGTAGCTCCTGCATCACTAATATAGGGATCACGATGAATAACAGTGACAGAATCAAAGCCCTCTGATGGTCTACCTGTTTTAGGATTGATAAGGTGATGTTCGGCGTTATTATTACGCCTAGCATAAACTCCAGATGTAGAAATGGTCTCGTTATTGTGCAGTTCTAGGTTTATTGGGGTGTTATTTTTAGGGTTATTAACAGCAATGACCCAGGGGGTATTTATATTTTTTTTACCCATAACATAAATATCTCCGCCAACATTTATCAGAGCATTCTTGATATCTATAGCTAATAGAATATTTCTAATTTCTAGCATTGCTCTTGCTTTTATAAAACCACTTAAGTCTAATTGTAAATTAGTGTTGTTATTTTTTATTTCTAATTTTTTATAATTAATTTTGATATCAGTTGGAGCAGGAAGATTTTTTATATATTCTGCATAATTGATTTTGTGGCGATTGTCATTGTATTTATTATTTATTGGGTTATCTTGATGGAAGCCCCAGTAGGCTATTAATTTTCCTATGGCAGGATTAAAGTAGTGTAAAGATTTTTGGTATAGATCTTTGGATAATTCAATAATTTCTATTATTTCTAGATTGGTTTTGAACCACTTTAATGTTGCAAGATTATTATTTAAATCTTTAAGTTCACCAGCACGCCATGGGTGCCATTTATAGTGTAACTTATGCAAAAGGTTGTCTATTTTATCAATAGTTTGTTGTGATAACGCTTCTTCAGTTGGTGCAAGAGTAAGTTGGATGATTGTTCCGAAATGTAAAAAATGATATCTCTGGGTAGTTTGTTTCTCTTGAGAGAGTGAGATAAAACAGAAAAAAAAAGTAACAAGTAGAGCAACAATAGTACTGCCCAGTATTAGTTTTTTATTTAAAAGTGATGTTGTAGCCATGTGTAAGAAAGGGATAATAAATTTTTTTTATAGCTCACATTATACACTATTATGGAGGCTTGAAGTGTTTGTGTTTGTTTGGAGTATTTAGGTTAAAAGTTTGACAGTAAACTTATTTTTGCTAGGATTGAATTATAATAATTAAATTAATTGTATATCAATGTATTATTTAGGGGATTAAACTATGCAACAACCAACTTCTAACGGTTTGAGTAAAAAAGTTCAAAAAGCAATTCTAGCATCGTGTTTGTTTACTGTAGTTGCTAGTTCATCTTCTTATGCAGGCTTTTGGGACACTATTAAAGATTGGTGGTATGGTACGCCAGAAAAGGCTACTGAGGCTAAACCTGTGCCCCCTACAAGTGCTCAAGTGAAAACTGTGCCACATGCTCCTGCTTTACCTGCGCCAGCTGCAGCTGCTACCTCTGCTCCAAGTACTGGTGCAGGTGTTAACACTAATATGGGTACAGCAGGCACAGCAGTGCATAACAATACAGTAACTGGGGCGAATACTATGCCAGCTCCTGCTAATAATAATGTTAATAATGTTAATAATGTGACTTCTGGTAGCTCTAGTATGCCAAATGCTACAACTAGTAACATTAATAGTATGACTCCAGATAATTCTAAAGCATCTAATGTTACAGGTACTACTACTAATAATAATAGTATGATTCCCGCTAACCCTGGTATCGCAACGGGTGTGAATAACAATGCAGCTCCTTCTAGCTCTAGTGTTGTAACAGGTAATAATAATAATTCTACTTCTGGAGATAGTTCTAGCGTTTCAAATAACCCAGTGAATAATATGTTGAGCAATACAGGTACTACATCAGGTGGAGCAGCAACCTCAAGTTCTGTAGCACCTAATGCTAATACTGTATCAGGCGGGGCAGCAACCTCAAGTTCTGTAGCACCTAATGCTAATACTGTATCAGGCGGGGCAGCAACTTCAAATTCTGTTACATCAGGATCAGGTGAGGTAGCTGGTTCGGGATCTGCAACAACTGGCATGAGTAATGGTATGAATAATGCTGCACCAGTAGTAAATAACATGGGGCCATCAACTTCTAACACTTCTACTGCAAATAACATGGGCTCTAGTGCTAATACTAATAGTTCAGGCAGTACAAGTGGAGCTATGGATTCGAATACCAACACTACTAATAATCCAATTAATAATGGCAGTACAAATGTTACTATTACACCAAACCCTATAGGCAACGGCAATAGTAATAGTAATAATGCAAGTGTTACAGGCTCTGATAGTATGTCTCATTAATTAATTAGTGCATAAAAAGTTCTTCTTCAGGCTATTTTAGAGCAAGACAGAAGAACTTTCGCAGATACGTTCACCCTGTAAGGTGATTAAAATACGGCGTCATTGCGAAAATGTCGCCAACTCCTAAATCGAAAAGAATTCCATACGAGCGCGACATTTGAAGCAATCCAGGATCGATCTAGATAGGAACTGAAAAATTTTCTAAATTGATCTGGATTGCTTCAAATGCTGCGCCAGTCTGGTGTTTTTCTCAATATCGAAGTTGGCAGCATTTTCGCAATGACGCCGTATTTTAATCACCATAGTATGGTGAACGTATCTATGAACTTTCTTTGCACATAAGATTATATAAAACTCTAAAAAAATAAAAGGCTAATGATTAATTTTAGTTTCCAAAAAGTCTAAGTAAGTTTTACTAATATTAGTATTGAATTGCGTATCTATTTCTTGAATACAAGTAGGGCAGGTGACATTTATTTCGGTCAGATAATTGCCAATAACATCTATCCCCACAAAATATAATCCAAGATCTCTTAAACTTTGTCCAATCGTAGAGCATATGAGTTTATCCTGTTTAGTTAGTTCAACGCCGATACCTGTTGCGCCAGCAGCAAGGTTACCTCTCATCTCTCCTTTAGCGGGTATTCTTGCAAGAGCATAAGGTATGGGCTCACCATTAACCAAAAGAATTCTTTTATCGCCATCTTTAATTTCCGGAATATACTTTTGAGCCATCACTGTTTGTTGACTATAATTAGTTATAGTTTCTATAATAACAGAGGTATTTTCATCACCATCAGTGATCTTAAAGATAGATCGGCCTCCCATGCCATCCAAAGGTTTAACTACAATCATCTTATGGTATTTAAGAAACTCTAATATTTTATTAGAGTTCTTAGTTACAATGCTAGGTGGGATTATTGCCGGATAATTAAGTGTTGAAAACTTTTCATTATAGGTTCTTACTGCAGAAGAATTATTAGATACAAGTACTCCAGCTTTAGTAACTAGGTCTAATATATACGTACAGTAAATATACTCCATATTAAAAGGGGGATCTTTACGTAGTAAAACAAGATTAAACTCTCGCAAGTCGAGATGAGATATTTGTTTTGCAAAGTACCAATGGTTATTGAAAGTATAGTTTGTAGAATCAATGTACTGTTCTTTCGTATCATTATTTAAAGCAATTTCTGTGAATATTGCTTTTGGTATACTATTATCAACATAGAGATCATTGGGAGTGCAACAAAATATTTGCCACCGACGATGAAAAGCTTCTTTAATCATGGCATAAGTAGAATCTTTTTTTATATTTATGGTCTCCAAAGGATCCATAACAATAGCTAATTTAATAGTCATGCACAAAAATTCTGTTGGTTGCTGATATAATAAGATTAAATAAATAATAACATACTGGGGTAAATATGGAAAGTAAGCAAGAAAGCTTGAAAATAATGGTTATAGATGATAGTCAGACAATAAGATCTTCTGCAGAAAAATTATTGTCGGATCTTGGTTATGAGGTTGCTGTTGCTGAGAATGGTTATGAAGCATTATCTCGTATTGTTGATTTGAAACCAGACTTAATCTTTTTAGACATTATGATGCCAAAACTAGATGGGTATCAAACTTGCGCACTAGTAAAACATAATCAAGATTTTAAAGATATACCTATTATAATGTTATCTAGTAAAGATGGAGTATATGATAAAGCTAAAGCTCGCGTGGTAGGAGCTAATGATTTCATTTCAAAACCATTTACAGGTGAAGATTTAATTACGGCCATAAATAATGTAGTCTTAGCAAAGTAATAATAGATTGATAAAAATTAATAAAAGTTGTACATAATGCTAGATAAAAAAAAACAAAAAAAAAATATTGCTACTCCATTCGTATTAGATGAAACTACTTCTAATTGGAAGATTCTTATAAGTTTTCTTATTATTAATTTTCTAATTATAAGCGGTATTAATTATTTTTACCCCTTGGTCTCAAGTTCAAAACAAGATTTACAAAAATTTTATAAATTTCATAATCAAAAACTGGCAGTAATGGATGATTTATATGATTTACAATATTCTTTAACAGAATTTAAAAGAAAACCAGATGAAAATGCTTATTCTTTAGTACAAAAGAGTATAAAATTGACTAATACACTAGAGAATTTGGATAATGCAGAAAATATTGCAGGTCATTTTTACCAGGAAATAGAACAAATTGTAGCTAAAATACCCTCATTAAAAATTCTTCATCAGCAAATCGATAAATTAATACGAATTAATAATAATCTTAAGCAATATAATCTAGCGAATTTAGACCATATTAATAACAACTCTGGTGCAATAGGTAATAAAAACTTAATAGTGATCAAAGAGCTATTGCTGTTGGGAGATAAGATAGAGCTTTTCTTACAAAATTTAAAATATAATTATTGGTTATCTAAAAATGATGTTGAAAAATTTCAAAAAACTATAGAAGGAATCGGCCAAGAAGTAGAACAATTAAAAAGTATTATCCAAAATAACAGTAATGTTTCTATATACAATAATAATTATCCTATCCTAGTTAATCTTGATGAATTATTCAATGAGCTTAATTTAACAATGCCAATGTTAATAGATTTATCCGAAGCAAACCTTGCGCTAGTTAAAACAGAAAGTTTTTTAAATAATATGATTAGTCAAGTCAAGATTAAACAACTAGATACTAATAGTATTATAGATGAAAAAACAATTATAATTATAACATTATTGTTTACTTCTATTTTATTGAGCGGTCTAATAGGTATAGCAAAGATAAGTAAAAAAACAAAAAAAGCATATAACAATTATCTTCATAAAAAAGAAATATACTTGCTCAGTCATCATGTCAATTCAGAAAAAAGTATAGAGGTCAACACAGATCCTAAGACAAAGCTAGATTCTGAAAAAATCACTGAAATTAACGCTGGAAATGATACTAGTGCTGAATTGAATACAAAAGTAGAAACTGTTGAATAAATAGTCAAATAAAATATACATTGAGGCTATATGGAAAAATTAATAAATCGAGTGGGATTATCTTGGTTATATGATCACATTAAAGTAGATGTATCTTTAATCACTGATTCATTAAACCAATTTAGCTTAGACGATGATACTTTTCGTCAGATTGATAGCAGATTGTCGCATTTGGCGAAAGTTTTTTATGCTTTGAATATTTCTGCAGGTGTTTTCTTCATTAATGAGTTTCGATTAGCGATTATTAGTTTAAAGAAATTAAAGAACCATCAAGAACAAGAATATAAAATAAAATATAATATAATCAGTAATAATATTCATCAAATAGAAAGCTATATTGAAGATATTATTCAGGGTTATGGAGATTTATTAATATATTATGTATTTGTTATTGACGAACTAAGAGCAGTACGTTCTGAAATACTATTTTCGCAATGTTCTTATATAGTAAATAGTGTGCAGCAGCATAATATTTCTGCATACCCAACAAACTATAGTAAAACTCAACGCAATAATATTAGCAAATCTTTATCAATTATCCAGGAGTTTTATGATAAAAAACAAGACAATGATAAAATACTAGCTAATGTTAATATAATTAAAAATGAACTTAAAGGCACAGCTCATTATTTATTATGGGAATTGATTTATGCTTATATATTATTAGAAAAGAATTACAATTTAAAATCTACATATGTAATAGATTTAATACTGCCGGAAATTTTGTCTAGCTACAGCAATAGTTTATTTGATCAAATGGGTTTTGAAAAACTAGCTCAATTAGTGGCAAATTGGATCGGGACTTTTTGTTTTAATCTTATTTATTGTGATGGATTTTCTATTTTGCCACAGGCGACAAAAGATAAGATATTGAAAATATTAGTTATTCACGAACGCCAGTCACTTAGTAATTATATGGCGTTTGCTGAACGTATGCAGGAAACAGATGGTTGGATTTTGATACTAGATATTTCTTCAGAATTAGATCTAGCTTTAAGTAGATTACAAGATTGTAAGCGAAAAAAAAGGATGGATTTGTCATGGTTACTAGAATTACTTCAAAAACACATCGATAGTTGTATATTAACAGGAACATATGCTCCTATAGAATTTTATTACAACGCTGTACAATTGATCAGTAAAAATGTAATTTCTACTCGGTATTTAGATGGTCAAAATATAGACGTTATAGAAGAAATAATGTTAACATTGATAAAAAACATTGAGTCTGCCATCAATAATTTTTCAGATGGTATTGATTTCATTTCAGATGATCCGGTTCAAGAAATTCTATCTGATGATGGTAGCATAGCTGAAGTTAATGCTGAAGCCAAAAGAATCCTGCTAAAAGAGCAATTGAATCATATTAATCAAATTTTACATTCTCTGGAAGGTAAACAAGAAATACAATTAGCTTATGTAATAGATTCTTTGCATAAAATTGTGAATATATTTAATATTCTTGGTGTTGAGGCTGTTATGATTATAGTCAATCAATATATTAATAAAATAAATACAATTAAAAATAGCTCTACTATAAATTTGAGTGTTAAACAAAACACAATAATTTTCATAAAATACTTACAAGAAATTGTGCGTGCCGTACACAATCAAAGAGATTTTATATTTTATGTAAAAGCTGCAAAAAAATTAATAGACTTTCTGCCTGTCGCTGCTTTAGATACAAGCTGTATTGAATCAGGCAATGACGTGGTAGCTCAAGAAGTTAAAAATGAATCAGATGTATTGTTACATCAGAAAGTTCAAACTGCTCAAGATCTGAAAGAAGTATTTTTTGATGAGGCACAAGATATAATAGAAAATATTTATGTGATCTTAGATAAAACTAATAAATTTCCGGATAATCAAGAACTCATTAATAGTTTTGCTCGTGAGTTGCATACATTAAAAGGTGCTAGTAGAATGGTAGGTTTTGCGAGGTTAAGCGATTGGGCACACCATCTAGAAGAGTTATGCGAAGAATGTTTGACAAAAATTGAAAAAGTTTCTGCACAGCATATTGATATTCTACGATCAGGAGTGGGTATTTTAAATAGTATGATTTCTTCATATAGGTCAAACATAACCCCTGAGATACCAAGAAAATTAAATTTTAATTATAATGAATCGCAAAATGATACGCAGATTTCTATTGCTTCTATTTTAAAAGAAAGTCAAGCAAAAAAAAGTAATGTTAATAATACCAATCCTACTAATCCTACTAACCATACAATACCAACACGCCAAACTGTAAGAATTGCAAATAATGAATTAGATGATTTATTGGATGTAGTTTGTGAATTGATTATGGGACAACATCAACTATCTGAACAGTTAGGTTATTACAGAATACTTTCTGATAAATTAAAACAGGCAAATTCTTCGGAGAAAATTGCTGAAATAACAAAAAGCATACAAGATATTAATAAAACATATGCTTCAGTTATTAAAACAAACGAAAGCAATATTGCAGGTATATTCGAACGATTAATTAACCTAAGGATGATGCCAATTAATGCCATAAAGTCACGATTAGAAAATTTAGTGATAACAATCGCAAACGAATTAAACAAAAAAATTAGTTTAAATCTAAATAAACTAGAAGGAAATATCGATAGAGTCGTTTTAGAGCAAATTACACCCATTTTGGATCACCTTATTCGTAATGCTATTGATCATGGGATTGAATCTGAAAATATACGGAGAAAATTTAATAAAAACATTATAGGACGTCTCGATCTAAGTATCTATACGGAAGATAATGCAGTGATCATAGATCTTAGTGATGATGGTGCAGGGATAGATGCTCAAAAGATAGCAGAAAAGGCTGTTAAAATGAACTTGATCCAGAACATTAAGCCTTTAAGTAATGATGAGATTATTTCTATTATAACTACACCTGGTTTTACTACTGCTGAATTAACACAAATTTCAGGTCGTGGTATTGGCATGGACGTGGTTAAAAATATTGTTAACCAATTATGTGGCGTGATAAAACTAGAAACAAAAAAGCATCATGGTACTAAATTTAGTCTTAAAATACCATATAGCCTTACTAAACAATCTTTGTTATTTGTGAAGATTTGTGATTTAACTTATGCTATACCTGTTTTGATAATTGATGAAGTTATAAATGTTGCAAAATCAGATTTAAAAACGACATCAGATTCTCATGTGCTTTATAAAAATATAGAAGTATACAATATGTTTGATTTGATTAATATGGATAAAAAAGAGTATCAAGTATGCTCCAGTAATAACAATAGATCAGAAAATAATTTTAATATAGTAGTTGTAAATTATAACTCTACAAAACTAGGTTTTATAGTTGATGAGATTTATGAAACTCGTGATGCTGTTATAAGATCACTACCAGCGCAAATGAGACAAATAAACGAGTATATGGGTGGAACTATCTATAAAGATGGACGTGTGGTCTTAATACTAGATTTAATAACAATATTAAATAATTTCAAAAAGAAACAGGTTAATACTTCAAACAAATCATATGAAGAAGTCAAAGCATCTTTAGAAGAAACATTGAATAACTCAACGTCAAGCAATATTTTAGTTGTTGAAGATTCAGCAACGATGAGACACGCTATTGAACAATATCTAGATGGTACTAAATATAATTTAATTACAGCTGTAGATGGTGTTGATGGAATTAAAAAAATTATGTTATTTAATCCTGATTTAATTTTACTGGATATAGTTATGCCAAATATGAATGGGTTAGATTTTTTAAAATACATAAGACAGCAAGAAAAATTTAATAAAACCCCAGTGATAATTATGACTTCTCGTGATGATGAAAGTTATCGTGAACAGGCAATGAAATTAAACGTAGATGTCTATTTGAAAAAACCATATGACAAGTCAAAATTGGTCAAAGCTATTGAGCATGTTCTGGACTGATACACCATCAGAATTTACACAAGAGCCTACAATACCTGCTTTCCAGCCCATATTATAGGCTTATTTTTGTTATTACATACCTTCAGCAGCCGTACTGCGTACCTTTTTCCAAGAACGCTGCTTAGGATCAGCGTAGCTTCTAGCTGTAATAACTGATAATACAGAGCCTTTTTGCGTATTGATTAACAATTTGTTATTATTGTCGTTAACCTGCATGACCAATGGACTACTACTATATTCAGTATTAATTTGAATACCACTCGCAGGTAGATTATTAATCAAGTCCTTGCTATCAATGACACCATCATTGTTAATATCTATAGCACTTCCAAGCAAAGAACCACCATTTGTAGGATCAATAGCATAAACATAGCCTTTTTGATTGTTTACACAAACAGTATTATTAGGATCTGGTATATAAGAAGATAGTAATAGATATCCTTGGCTAAGTCTTGGCTTATTTAAAATAAGTTCATTTGTTGGAAGATTTATAACCCATCCAAACTTGGTACTCCAATCTACAGCATTACCTGATAGAGTTCTTGCAGTTACACTACCACTTGTTACATTCGTAAAGGTTTGTACTGTTAATTGACCTGGTGTAATACCAGTTTTACTAAAATTGTCTAAAATACCATAAATACTATTTTTTTGAGTTCCTGTCATATCGTCAGAACCAATAAATTTACCAGTTCCAACATAAACCATGATGCCTTGTCCATTTGTAAATTTTTTAACATCAGGAGCACTTGTTATTGATTGCATAGGAGAGCTAGTGTTGCTAAACAATTTCACAGCTGTCCAGCTGGCAGGAGTGGTTGATCTTATATCAAACTTCCAAACATTACCAAAGATATCACCCGCATAGACGTAATCAGCAATACCATCATTATCATAATCTACTACGGTAGGTGTAGATAATCCATTAGGGCGACCTAGACCACTAGGATCGCTTGACGTGCCAACACCGGTATCAATTTTTCTAATCACTGAACCATCTTGTGCATTTAGAACAAATAAAACAGCATTACCTGTAAGACTTTTATTTGTCACATCTGAAGTGTTATTATAACCATTACCAAAGATGACAGCCCATTTCGGAGTTGTTGAAGAGTTGCTTACTCTTGAGATGCTTGTTTCTGAATAGGCATATCCCATATCAACATCATTGGTATCATCAAATTGCCAAGAACCATTGCCTGCCAAACTGGCAGCACTAGCTTCGCTGATAGAAGTTGGATTAGTAATATTTATACTAAAGATCCCTTGACCACCAGCTCCCATAGGTGTAACTAATATGGTGTTCCATTGATTGTTAAAATAAGCATCACCAGCCCTGGGGGTAGCATCAAGACCATAACTATGAGCAGCTCCAGAAACACTATTGGCAGCCAGCTTGTTATAAGCTAGTTGTGGTATAACAGAAAATAATTCTACACCAGTATTGGCATTAAAACCATGGAGAAACCCAGAGTTGCTTGCAGCATATAATACAGGCGTGCGAGATGCATTAGCTGTTTTAAAAGTGGTATAAGTTGTATCTGAGTAATCAGAACTAGGTGCGCCAACATAAACAGGCTTTGCATTGATGAAGTCACCTAATGGAGTCGATCTAGCGCGAAGCCCTGTAACACCAGTTGAATATTGATAACCTTCTTGAGAACGATCACCACGATAATAGTTAATTATATTATTCGATAAAACCTGTGCAGCAGGTAATGCTTGCAGTAAACTGGTGCTGTTGAAAGCTTTTGGTACTGTAAGGCCAGATACTTTAAGCATGGCGATCATTTGTCTACTGTCAGGAGCAGGTAATTGACTGCTTGCTACCCACGGTTGTACTGATGCAAGAACGTTACCATTAGTGTCTAGGTTATATCCTTTTATTTCACCACTCCAACTTATAGGATTGAAAAACGTTTTAAACAACTTTGAATCAGAAGCTGTTTTATAATTATTAACAGCAAGACCAGTATTAATATATCCAACATTAGATGTTAGATTTGAAGCGTCGTTTAAAAACGCTTTTAAAGCTGTTACGGTAGAATCAAAATTTGTAGAGAGTAGATAATTACCTTTACTATTTAAACTTGCATGCCATAAGTCCATGTAACGTTGTGCTGCATTTGAACTGGAAATTACGTTAGGCCATATGCTTGGAATATCTGATGGAACATCATCAACTAAACTTATAGAATTTGTTACGATATGTTGCCAAAAAGCCTGATCTTTATTATCCTCTGGTGCGTACAAAAGATTGTCTAAGTCAGGTCTAAGATCTGTTTTCCAATATTCCATGGCTATATCCGCGAGTGTGGCTGAGTAACTGTCTTGATAAGAAGTTGAAGCAGCAGGATCGTACGAGTATTGTCTATTATCAGTACCAGTTACGCTAGGCCCTGATGTGCCATCGGAATTTTTTGTAAAGCTTATTGTACCATCAGACCAACTACCGTCAGTGATGATAATATTATATGCACGACGGCAAGACAATGGCGCACCGTTGTCATACCATAAAGAATCAGTATTTTTAATATAATTATTGACATTTAATAATGCTTCACGCATTGGTGTAGCTCCAGCATTACTTTCATTGAAAACAGCGTCAAATAATGGTTGTTTATTAGTGCTGGTAAATTTTCTATGAGTAAAAAGTAGTGGACTACTAGGATTGTTTTGGGCATATGTGAAAGTTGTGAACCCTATATTGATATTATCTGGTATATCTTGCAATGCATAACTCAATGCCGCTTTACCAGTGTTTTTTCTATCTCTGTAGTATGTGTACCAATTAGCAGCATTTGCTAACATATCTGATGCTTTCATCGCAGGGCTACCAGTGTAAAAATAACCTGCAGCGAAAGTTGCACTTGTTGTTTTCAAAGAATAAGCTTTACCATTGTAGTACATATCACCAGGTACAAATGCTGTTTTTTTACCAGAGGAGGTACAACTACTGTAACCATTACAATACGTATAAGAATAACATGGCGTGAATCTTGTGGAAGCTAAATTTAAAGTTGTACATGATCTGCTGTTAGCGTTTATATATTGGTCATCAGGATGTGTTTTAAAAGGGGACTTCCATAATGCCGTGTAGGTTGCATTAGGTAATAATGTCTTATCAGCTTGAATCCAAGGTTTATAGGTTTTAAATGGATCAAAGAATAAAGCATTCTGTTTTGGATCACGAACAAGTTTAGAATTAGTACCCGTGCCGAATTGAGCTGTAGCATAATACTGCGCGCTACTGAATGATACAGGAAAAGCAAAATTAGCATAATATTCACTTTCAGGGGAATTTTCTACTAACATAGAGCCAGAATCATCCCAAATCAAAGTGATAAGAGGATCAGCTGTTTTAGCTAAAAATAGAGGAGTAATTGATATATCCCAGGCTGTTGGAGTTACCGTAGCTGCCATGATGGCTACACTTGATGTTATCAATATTATTACAGATTTTACCAAAGTTACCAACGTTACCATAAGTATTGATTTGTTGTTCATAACTTACTCTCTACAGGATAATATAAAAGGTTAAAAAAGATCGATCAATAATCTTCTGTTTGTAATTATATCGGCTAGCTCAGGATAAAGTGAAATTAAATTTTTATATGTACATTATAATTTTTTTTTATCAGCTGGAAATTGTATTTTATTTACTTTATAATCTTTCACACAAATAAGGATACTCAGAATGCAATTATATATTAAACAAATTACTGGCGAAGCTATTTCTATAATTATTAGTGAACATACGACACTGAAGAACATTTTGGAATTTATCGAGTTAAAAACAAAAATGAAAAAATCAGACTTTGAGTTTAAAAGTTCTGGTAAAAGAATATTCGTTGATGAGGATCTAGATCAAAATTTTTATACTCTGCTTGCTCAAAGTGGAATCTCAAGAACAAGCACTGAATGTACTATACATATTTCTAATAGACTGCTATCAGCAACTTCTTCTATGCTGACGATAAATGCAACCTATGTATTAGGCTGTAAGTATTTGTTGGGATGTGGAGTAGCTCAAAGTTATACAGAAGCATTTAAATGGTTCAGCATAGCCGCAGCACAGGGGTATGCTCAAGCCCAATTTAAATTAGGCTGTATGTATGATTGCGGTCGTGGAGTTACTCTAGATTATTGTGAAGCGTTTAGATTGTTTAACTTAGCAGCACTCCAAGGCTATGCTCAAGCTCAATATAATCTAGGTAGTATGTATTTTCACGGGCAAGGAGTTACGTCAAATTATCATGAAGCGGCTAAATGGTACAAATTAGCAGCAAAGCAGGGTCATGCTCTTGCACAAGCTTGTTTAGGTAAGATGTATTATGATGTGCCTGGAGTTACACCAAATTACCGTGAAGCATTGAGATGGTTTAGCTTATCTGCAGAGCAAAAAAATGCTATCGGGCAATATTATTTGGCCGAAATGTATTATTTAGGTCGGGAAGTTCCACAAAACTCTCATGAAGCTTTTAGATTGTGTAGCTTAGCAGCTGAACAGGGTGATTCTAAAGCGCAACTTGCTTTAGGACGTCTGTATTACGATGGTATTATTGTTACGCAAAGTTACCATGAGGCGTTTAAATTTTTTAGCTTAGCAGCAAAACAAGGCGATGCTGAAGCTCACAGTGAGTTGGAAAATATGTGTGGTTATGCTGTTAGGCAAAAGTTACGTTGAAACATAAACATCTTGGGCAGTTGTGAATGTTTTTATTTTAAGAAAACAAATGATCTCAGACTAAATAATGTGACAGGAATTTTAATAGAAAACCATGCTTTTATTTGGGTGATTACTTTCCTCTTTCACTAATTTAGGGACTAAATAGCCTGAGAGTTTAGCGTTAACTTCCCTGAGGATTAATCGTGCACTTTCAACATCAACATTAAAATGACCAGTACCGCTGACAGGATCTAATAGGTGCAAATAGTATGGCAGAATATGACATTCAAATAGTTTATTGCTTAATCTTATTAAGACATCGCTTGTGTTATTAATATTTTTTAATAAGACTGTTTGGTTTAATACGGTTACATTAAGTTCACGCAATAATGAAATCTTAAATTTAATATAATTATCAAGTTCCTGTGGGTGGTTACAATGAGTAACCAACACAAATTTAAAATGGTTATATTTTTTTAAGATATTAATGAAGTCACTATCAATTCTATCAGGAATGACGATGGGCATTCGTGAATGGAATCTAATAGTTTTGATATGGTCTACACTACTTAAGTCTTTTAATAATAGATCTAAATAGGAATTACTTACGCAAAGTGGATCACCACCACTTAATATAATCTCGTTAATCTCTGAGTGATTTTTTATATAGTCTAACTGAAGGCCTCGATGTTTAGTAGAAAGGATGTTTTCACTATAAGGGAAATATTGTCTAAAACAAAAACGACAATGAATACCACATGCCCCAGTAAGCGTTAATAACACTCGGTTATAATATTTGTGAATTAATCCAGGTGCTTTTAAATAAAGCTCAGTTTCTTTTAAGGGATCTTGACAGTACCCAACTTGATGGATAGTTTCTGCTGCCATTGGCAAAACTTGTAAAAGTAAAGGGTCGTAAGGATTATTTTTAGTTATTTTGTCAAGATAAAATTTTGGCACACGAACAGGGAAACTTGGGTTTAAATTTAAATGTTGTGTACTTAATATATTATAGTCTAGGTGCACAGCGACACAGAGATCTTTAATATTATTCACTGTTGTTTTTAACTGCTCTTGCCAAGACATACCAACAGGATGATTAATATTACTATGGATGTCAGAAAGACTATCAGAAAGACTATGATGCATCTAAAGAGTGTGCTATATTGCCAATTATTTTGTAAGGGGATTATAACGAATGGCAAGCTATAATACTAGTGAGTTTAAATCAGGTCTTAAGGTGATGTTGGATAACGATCCAGGCAGTATTATTGAAAATGAATTTGTTAAGCCTGGTAAAGGTCAGGCTTTTAATAGGGTTAAAATCAGGAATTTAAAGACAGGAAGAGTTATTGAGCGTACTTTTAAGTCTGGTGAAAGCTTGCCTGCTGCGGATGTTGTTGATGTTGAGATGGTTTATTTATATTGTGATGGTGAATTCTGGCATTTTATGGTCAATGACACATTTGAACAACATGTAGCGAATGAAACAGCTGTTGGTGATTCCCTCAAATGGTTAAAGGACCAAAGTCTTTGTACAGTTACGTTATGGAATGGTAGCCCCTTGAGCGTGGCTCCACCTAATTTTGTGAACCTAAAAATAGTAGAGACCGATCCTGGCCTACGTGGAGATACCTCTGGCGGTGGTGGTAAACCAGCTACGTTAGAAACGGGCGCAGTAGTTCGTGTGCCGTTATTTGTTCAGGTAGGTGAAGTTATTAAAGTTGATACTAGAGTTGGTGAATATATAAGCCGGGCGAAAGAGGATTAATTATCTAGATTGCTTGCTAATAATCTTGGTGTTCATGTAGTCAATATCCCATAAACAATACAAATTTATGGGCATCGGCCTTGAATTTTTTTTTATAACCCCCATCTCCAGAATCAGCAATCAAATAAATAGCTTATTGATTGATAAAATAGACAATTAATTAATAAAGCCAGTAGGTTTTTGATAATACAAATAAAATAGGAGTATATATGGGTTCAAACATTCGTCCATTACACGATCGCGTTATTATTGAACGAGTAGCAGAAGAAAAAACGTCTCCAGGTGGAATAGTTCTTCCTGAAACTGCTAAAGAAAAGCCAGTGCGTGGTAAAGTTCTTGCAGTTGGAAAAGGAAAAACTCTTGAAAGTGGTGAAACTCGTGCCCTTGATGTTAAAGTTGGCGATGTAGTTTTATTTGGTAAATATTCTGGTACAGAAGTAAAAGTTAATGAAAAAGAACTTTTAGTAATGAGAGAAGAAGATATCATGGGTGTCGTAGAAGCTTAATAATTAATTAAGTTCCACGCGAAATATTAAACAAATAATATTGAATTAAGTAGGTAAAATTATGGCAAAAGAAATTAGATTTTCAGTTAATGCTCGTGACAGCTTACTAAAGGGCGTAAGCACTTTAGCTAATGCAGTTAGTGTCACTTTAGGTCCAAAAGGACGTAATGTTGCTATCCAAAAATCTTATGGTGCTCCGACTATCACTAAAGATGGTGTATCTGTAGCCAAAGAGATTGATGATTTACCATGTGTTTTCGAAAACATGGGTGCACAGATGGTTAAAGAAGTTGCTTCTCAAACGGCAGATTTAGCAGGTGATGGTACAACTACAGCAACTGTATTGGCTCATGCTATCTTAAGAGAAGGCATGAAAGCAGTAGCTGCTGGTATGAATCCTATGGATCTTAAACGTGGCATTGATTTAGCTGTAACTAACGTGGTAAACGAGTTAAAAGCATTGTCTGTTCCATGTAGTGATAGTAAGTCTATTGCGCAAGTTGGTACAATTTCTGCTAACTCAGATCATGAAATTGGTGAAATTATTGCAAAGGCAATGGATAAAGTTGGTAAAGAAGGCGTTATTACTGTTGAAGATGGTTCAGGTTTAGAGACAGAATTAAATGTTGTTGAAGGTATGCAGTTTGACCGTGGTTATTTGTCTCCATACTTTATTAATAATCAACAAAGCATGAGTGCAGAACTTGATAACCCATTTATTTTAGTAGTTGATAAAAAGATTTCTAATGTTCGCGAAATGTTACCAGTACTTGAAGCAGTAGCGAAATCAGGACGTCCATTATTAATTATTGCTGAAGATGTTGAAGGTGAAGCGTTAGCTACTCTAGTTGTTAACTCTATTCGTGGGATTGTTAAAGTTTGTGCGGTTAAAGCTCCTGGCTTTGGTGATCGTCGTAAGGCAATGCTAGAAGATATAGCTGTTTTAACAAAAGCGACAGTGATTTCTGAAGAAGTAGGATTAAGTCTTGAAAATGCTACAGTTGAAGATTTGGGTAGTGCTAAGCGTATAGTGGTAACTAAAGAAAACTGCACAGTGATTGATGGTGCGGGTGATGGTAAAAACATTGAAGTACGTGTAAAACAAATCAGACAACAAATTGAAGAAACAACTTCTGACTATGACCGTGAGAAATTACAAGAACGCGTAGCCAAATTAGCAGGTGGTGTTGCTGTAATTAAAGTAGGTGCTGCAACTGAAGTTGAAATGAAAGAAAAGAAAGCTCGTGTTGACGATGCGTTACATGCAACTCGTGCTGCTGTAGCTGAAGGTGTTGTTCCTGGTGGTGGTGTTGCTTTAGTTCGTGCATTCCAAGCGATCAAAACGTTAACTGGTGCTAACCAAGATCAAACCGTTGGTATTGATATCATTCGTCGTGCCATCCAAGCCCCATTACGTCAAATCGTATCAAATGCTGGTGGTGAACCTTCAGTTGTATTTGATAAAGTATTAAACAATAAAGGTAATTTTGGTTTTAATGCTGCAACTGATGAATTTGGTAACATGATGGACTTTGGTATTATTGATCCTACGAAAGTAGTACGTACTTCTTTACAGAATGCTGCTTCTATATCTGGTTTAATGATTACAACTGAAGCAATGGTTGCTAAAGTAAAAGACAAAGATGAAGCTGGTGCTGCTGACATGTCTGGCATGGGTGGCATGGGCGGAATGGGAGGTATGGGCGGAATGGGTGGCATGATGTAATCTGGCACACATATTTTAGTCAGTCATACTAAGAATCAAGAAGCCCCGCAATTGCGGGGTTTTTTGCGTTTGTGTTATAATTTACCCAATAAGATTATTTGAGATACAATCATGGTGTCTAGAAAAAAAACTGTTCAATCAACAAATGTGTCTTCTTATTTTATTGTTAATAAGAATGACTTGCCTTTAAGTTGCCCAACAGCAGAAGCAGAGGCATGGAATCTACATCCTAGAGTTTATTTGCCTATCGCGGAAACTGGTGAGGCTACATGCCCTTACTGTAGTACAAGATATATTCTTAACACAAATCAAATAGGTAGGGATCACCAGTGAAATTAGCGCTTTGTTTATTTCGCTTTTTTCCTTATGGAGGTTTACAACGAGATTTCCTGCGCATTATGAATGCTTGCCTTGCAAAAGGGCATTCTGTCACTGTTTATGCGATGCGATGGGAAGGAGTGCAGCCAGAGCATAAAAACTTAATTATTAATGTTATACCACCCTTGTTTTATGATTATACCAATCATAGTCGTATGTTTAGATTCAGCAAGTTACTACAAGCGGAGTTTTCTATAAATAAATATGATTTAATAGTTGGTTTTAATAAAATACCAGAATTAGATATTTATTATTGTGCGGATACTTGTTATATAGCCAAAGTCGCTGAGCAGAAGACAAGATTAATAAAATCCTTTTATCAAATAACTTCTCGTTATAGAAAATTAAGTTTTTTAGAAAACTCGGTTTTTAATAATAAGTATAAGACAAAAATTTTATTTTTATCAGAAGAAGAACAGAGTAATTATTACAATTGTTATCAGACGAAAAAGACGAAATGCTATTTGCTCCCTCCTAATATAAATAAAAATAGATTTCAACCAGTAATATCTGTAGATCAAAAATTGCAAATAAAGCATAAAATAAGTAAAGAATTAGATTTGCCAATAAATAATACATGGCTATTAATGGTAGGATCAGGGTTTAAAACCAAAGGTGTTGATAGAAGTATTAAATTATTGAAGTATTTGTTAGATCGTGAAAAAAATACAGATTTAGGTACATCAAAAAATAATAGAATAAATTTAATTGTTATTGGCCAAGATAACCCAGATAAATTTATAAAATTAGCTGCTAATTTAAGTGTATCTAATGAAGTTAGGTTTTTATCAGGTCGTGAAGATATCCCTGATTTTATGAGTGTTTGCGATTTATTATTGCATCCTGCTTATAGAGAAAATACTGGTACGGTTATCTTAGAAAGTATTATTATGGGACTCCCTGTGGTAGCAAGTGGTATTTGTGGTTATGCAAAATATATCACTGATTCTGGTTGTGGCAAAGTTATTGCTGAGCCTTTTTGTGATGAAAATTTTTATAAAGCTGTATCTCAACTACTTGCTGAAGATAAAAGCATGCAAGATCTAAAAGATTCAGGATTAAAGTTTCGTGAATATGGCCAAATATACAATGCTGATGAAAAGCTGCTGAAAATACTGGATGAAATAGTAATTGAAAACTAAAAATAATATGGCGATAGCTGATTTATATTTAAACTCTGATTTAGAGCAATATATTAAGAATCTTCAAGATTTAAGTATAGCTTTAAATAAGAATAAGACCTTTGATTTTTTTACCAAAATCAAAGGTGATGTTTATCGTCAGGTTAAATCTCGATCAACTCTGAGAATACAATTAGATCAAGAGTATTTTATCAAAATTCATAATAAGATCAGTCTGCAAGAATTTTTAAAAAATATATTTAGTTTAAATTGGCCCTTTGTTAGTGCGCAACAAGAATGCAATGCCATACAAAAATTAAAAAAAATAGGGATCAACACATTAGATATAGCAGGGTATGGCAGAAAGGGTTTAAGCAGCTTTATAATAACTAAAGCAATTAACCCCAATATCAGCCTTGATGAGTTGTTACTACGTAATCAACATAAACCTGATTACTTTAAATTAAAAAGAGTTTTAATAAAACTTATTGCTGAAATATCTAAAAAAATGCATGCTAATGGTCTAAATCATAGAGATTATTATATATGCCATTTTCTTTTGCAGATAGATAGTCAAGAGCAGAAAAAAAACATAAACAGCGAGAATTTAGAATTAAACAAAATATTCTTAATAGATCTTCATCGTATGCAAATACGTAAAGAAGTCCCTAGAAGATTTATTATTAAAGATCTAAGTGGCCTGTTATTCTCAGTTAAAAAATACAACTTTACTTATCGGGACTATTTAAGATTTGTTAAAAATTATTCAGATAATTCAATCCCAATAGATTTTAAATTTTGGGATGATGTAATTAATAAAGCATCTCAAATCAGAGAAAAAGGTTAAAAAAATGGATGTTGAGATAGTACAAGATCAACTAAATGCATCAAGCTATAAAAATAGCAATATAATAGACTCTTTATTGCCTGCAGTTGTAGAATTAAAAGACCTAAAAGAGTATTTAAAAACGTATAATATTAGCAATAATTATATTGAAAAAATCAAACCATTTAAAATCAATATGGTAGATGGTGAATTTACGATAATAAACTTATTGAGGGTTTTACCAAATCGTAGATTGGTTTTGCTGGCTTATGATAGCCATACATTGGCAAAAGTAGTTATAAAATTGTATATAAGTTCAAGAAAAAACCAACGTGATTATCAATTAGCCTTAGAGGGGTATAAGTTATTAAATGCTGCTAATTTGTTAACGCCGCAGATTTTATATTCTGCTATAGATAAGTTCAATGAGCTATCTTATATAATATGTGACTATATCGAACCTAATTATTCAATGTGTAATGAAGATAGTTATTATAAATTATATATTGCAGCAATTGCAAAATTACATAAAAATAATATTTATCATAGTGATCTGCATGTAAATAATTTTTTGATTAATAATAAAAAAATTTATTACTTAGATACAGAAAGTTTGTATGCAATGAATTCTAAATTAGTCAATAACAAAGGAGCGGAAAATTTCGCTGGTTTTTTGGCGCAATTAGATGTTGCGTATCATGATAAATGGGCTATATATTCTAAACACTATTTGCAGTGTTTGATACCGAACATAGCCAATGCTAAAGATACAGATGAGATAATTAATAAAATTTCTTTAAAAGCCAAAAAGTACTTAGGCTTAAATATTAATCATTTCTTAAAGAAAACTAATAGAGATTGTACTGAGTTTAAAATTATTAAAGATACGTCAATTTGGTGCGCTATAAAACGCGAATATAATAATCTTAAGTATGGTATTACTACTGATTTTTTAGAAAACCCATTTAAATTTATTGAAACCTATAAAAGTTCAAATTTAAAATTAGGTAACACAGCTCATGTATATTTAGTTAATTACAAAGGCATTCCATTTGTGATTAAATATTATTTGCCTCAAGGCATTTTTAAACAAATTTTAAATACAGTGAAGACCTTTTTCAACAAATCTCGTGTTAATCAATCTTGGTATAATGGCAATTTACTAGAACAATTTCAAATTCCAACGCCAAAACCTATAGCGTGCATTATCATAAAAAAATGGTTTCTTGTGAAACATAGTTTTTATGTTATGAGACATAGTGAAGATTATAGAAATATAGCTGATGTTATGGAAACTTTAGACTTAGAAAATACAAATGTTGCAACAGTTCTAAGTGATCAAATAAGTAATTTGTTAACCAGATTTGAAAATCTTAAACTTGTACATACTGACTTTAAAACTGTGAATATAGGTATTAGTAATGATCAACTTATGGTATTAGATTTAGATGCGATGCGAAGATATAAAAGAAATTATTTCTTTAAAAAAGCTCAGCTTAAAGACTTTAATAGGATTTTAAAGTGTTTTACACCTAACTCAAAGATATATAGTCTATTGGAAAGTAAATTAAAAAATTTTGGTGATCAAAATGCATAGTTTTACCCAAATAGTAGAGAACCTAAAAAAACAGCCTAAAACTTGGTTAATAACAGGAGTGGCGGGGTTTATAGGCTCTAATTTGCTTGAGCATTTGTTATTGTTAAATCAACGAGTTATAGGGATTGATAACTTTTTTAGTGGCAAAGTAGAGAATTTGGAAAATCCTAATATTAGAGATAAAGCACATAATTTTAAATTTTATAATATTGATATCACTGATTACAATGCTTGTAAAAAAGCATTATCTAATACTAAAATTGATTTTATTCTCCATCATGCAGCCATAGCTTCAGTGCCTTTATCTATCGATGATCCCAAGTTAACTACAAAAGTGAATATAGATGGTTTTGTTAATATTTTAGAAATTGCTAGAGATTTTCAAGTCAAAGCGTTAATATATGCCAGCTCAAGTGCGGTATATGGTGATAATACAGATGCTTTAAAAATAGAAAGTAAAATTGGAAGTTTTTTATCTCCATATGCATTAAGTAAATATACCAATGAACTCTATGCTGAACAATATGCCAAGCATTATGGCTTATGTGCAATAGGATTAAGATATTTTAACATTTATGGCCCAAGGCAGGATCCCAATAGTACATATTCTGCAGTAATACCTAAATGGATAAATCAGATTTTAAATGGACAACAGCTGCATGTAAACGGCGATGGAACAACAACAAGAGATTTCTGTTATATAGCTAATGTTATTAAGGCCAATATTCTAGCTTGTTTTAACAGCACTTGCTCAGGCCAGGTATACAATATTGGAGTCGGACAGTCTATACAATTAGCAGAGTTATTAAATCATCTTCTGGATATTTCACGTAAAAATAATAATGAGTATAATATTAGACCGATATATAAAGACTTTATAGCTGGTGATATCAAGCATTCTTGTGCTAGCATAAGTTTGGCGCGGGATAAAATAAATTATGAGCCTATTAATGACATTACTTCGGGACTAGAAAGTGTCTATAATTGGCTAAAGTTAAGAAACACAGTAATAGATAAGATATATGACTAATAATTGCCAGCCTAATTTCAAATTAGATAATCATAAAAACCAACAATCTTTGGCTTTTGCTTTGTTTATTACTTTAGGTTATTCATTTGTAGAAGCTGCGGTAGGCTACTGGTCAGGATCATTAGCTTTATTATCAGATGCGGGGCATATGTTAACAGATGCCACAGCTTTATTACTTGCTTTGTTAGCAGGTTACTTCATGCGTAGACCCCCATCCAAAAGACATTCCTATGGGTTTGCAAGGATTGAAGTCGTGACGGCAGTGATTAATGCTTTATTTATGTTGCTAGTGATCGCGGCAATTGTTTATGAGGCTATTGAAAGACTGCATTATCCTACGGACGTAGATGGTTCTAGTGTTTTTATTGTAGCTACGATAGGGCTTTTAATTAATTTATTAGTAGCGTTTAAGCTGTCCGGCGCAAGTCATGGGCATGGGCACACTAATTTGAATACTCGAGCCGCTTTGGTGCATGTCATAGGAGATTTACTTGGATCAGTTGCTGCTATTTTAGCAGGGGGTATTATCTATTTTACAGGTTGGATGCCAATAGATCCTATCTTATCGATGGTAATTTGTATTATTGTGATTCGTTCAGTGTATCACTTATTAAAAGAAAGTTTTTTAGTTTTAATGGAGGGAGTCCCTGAACATATAGATTTACGAGAAATTAATAAATTTTTGGGCGGCTTATCAAATATTATTGATGTCAGTGATCTTCATGTATGGAATCTCTCGTCGGGATATATAGCTTTAACAGCTCATGTAAAGATAAAGAATCTAGCAGCATGGCCTGCAGTTCTGCAAGAGGCTAAATCTGGATTATTAAATCATTATGGAATTGAGCATATTACTATTCAGGCTGAAATGTAGCAATATCTAGACAGTTTTAATTTTTAATAAGGCGTATGTGTGTTAAATATTACAGTAGTTTTTTTATTAAGCATTTTAGTCTTATTAGGTCTAATTATTTTTATGTTAATTACTCGTGTTTTTAAACTAGAAAAGCAAAATATCATTATAATCTCTGAAGCTAAGCAATTAGAAGTATCAGAGCAATATCTAAAAAGTGAATTTGAAAACTACACAAATAAAATAGTTAATATTAAAGCAGAAAATTTAGAACGTGAAACTAAGGCTAATATCAATAGTGTTATCTTACCTCTTAAAGAAAAGATTGCTGAATTTCAACAAAAAGTCGAGCAAACTTATCAAAGTGAATCAAGGGAAATTTTCTCATTAAAAAATGAGCTTAATAAATTAATACTTAATAATATTACTATAACTAAAGAAACCGAAAATCTTACTAAAGCTCTAAAAGGTGATACTAGAGTGCAAGGGATCTGGGGGGAGTTAATTTTAGAGAAGATACTGGCAAATTCAGGTTTGAGAAAAGGTGAAGAATATATTACACAAGGAAGAGATTTAAAATTAAAGTCAGAGGATAACAAAACATTAAAACCAGATGTAATCATTAATTTACCAGATAATAAGCAGTTAATTATAGACTCTAAAGTAAGTTTGACCCACTACGAGCAGTATATAACAGCCTTGGGTGAAGAGGATAAACAAGCAGCACAAAATAACTTAAATTTATTTATCAAATCAATACAAAATCATATTAGCAATTTAAGTAATAAAAAATATCAATACTTGGAAAAATTAAGCACACCGGATTTTGTCATGCTTTTTTTACCTATTGAAGGTGCTTTTTCTTTAGCTATTCAAACTATGCCAGAATTACTAATGGAAGCTTGGCATAGTAAAGTAGTTATAGTAAGCCCGACAACATTATTAGCTACTTTAAAAACTGTAGACAGTATTTGGCGAGTTGAAAAACAGAATAAAAATGCGGTCTTAATTGCTAAAGAATCTGGATTATTATACGACAAATTAGTATCTTTCACCGAGGATCTGACAAAAATAGGTATGGCTATAAGTAAAGCTGATGAAGCTTATCATCTGGCTATTAATAAATTGGCCTCAGGTCGTGGAAATATTATTAGTAAATCTGAGAAAATACGTGAACTAGGCGCGAAAGTATCTAAAAAATTTGGTAATGAATGGCAATTAGAAAATATAAAAACTAATAAATCTGATAGTGATAGTTATGATACAGATGATTCCCATGATACAAATAGCAGTGGTTGTGTTAATCGCAATGTTGTTACTGAAAATGACATGGTCAGCATTGAAACTGATGGTTAAAATATTTTTAATAGGATATTTGATTTATTTGTTAATGCAAATAACATCTAGTTATGCCCAAGAGCAATATGAACCACTGTTGTTTGCAGAACAAATGGAGTATTTTAAACATCAATCGCAAAACTCGCAAAATAAGGTTGAACAATTAGTTGAGCAGGAACAAGAGACAGAATTAAATCAAAATACTAGTGTTAATGTTAATTCAGAAACTAATAATGCTCTTAACTCTGCCCAATCATATAAAAATTTATTAGAAGATGGTGTAACTCAAGGACGTCAATTGCGCAACTTTTATGAATCGACAAATAATACGGCGTCCCCTGCTCAAAAGTCTATGCCAATGATGATCTTACCGCTCGAGGAATATGACAATTAACATTTACCACCACTATGCATGGGAGGATAGGGGCCGGTGAACGCCCACCAATTAACCATCCTGGAGTAACCCTTCAGCCATAGTGAGTTTGTTTTCTTCCCCTTTTAGGGGAAGTGGCGA
>CAZSRF010000023.1:0-4206 GCA_964609155.1 uncultured Gammaproteobacteria bacterium
TCGCCACTTCCCCTAAAGGGGAAGAAAACAAACTCACTATGGCTGAAGGGTTACACTGGATGTAAGCTATCTTGATGTAATAATTTAGTAGAAATTAAGAACCAGGTCTTGGTGGAGCTGAGCCAAGTGAGCTGGGTGAGCTAACTGCAAAATCGTTGAGTTCTTCAATAAGCTTTTCAGAATTAATAGAAGAGCCACCCTTGATGTTAGCTAGAACATTTGGAATACTAGCGGCATCAAATCCAACACTTTCACTCGAACTATAGACACTCCTGCACGGCCGATCTTTATTCCTATAAAACTCAGTTGTAAAACCATGCCATACCGTCTCGTTATTACAAGTTAGCAGGAGCATGGGTTGCTCACTACTCTTATGCCATGTTTTGGCAAATTCTACCCTGACACCCCGTTTACTAAGAAGTTTCATAAGTTTTTCTAGCTCTGGTGGCGGCCTTTGATCCAGTATTTCTTGTGCCATAGGCCTGTATTTTTTTTCCCTTGAGTCGTTTGAAGTGATGGCTTTAATCAGAGCTGTTGTTAACTCTTTTAATTTGCTCTCTTCTAATGTGTCAAAACCATCTGCATGACGTCCCTGCATGCCAGTTCTTCCCTCACGTGCTTCACGTTTGTGCTCATCAATTTTTTTAATTAGATCTTCATACTCTGTTTGATATGCGCGCGCAGCAACATATACTTCATCTTGTTTTTTTCCAGCAACCCCTCTAAAAAACCCCACAAACTTTGCAATCACCCCTCCATTCACCACCACCCTCTCACCTGCCTCTGTATATTTACGCTCATCGAATAATTTTTTTTCGATAATAGCATCACATAGCTTCTTTAGCTCGCCATATCTTAAAGAGGGAAAATCAAGCATGTTAATCGATAATTTATAACAGTATATATTCAACACTAGCTTATTAAAGTAATCTGTCAAATAAACAGCTCTATAAACAGCTCTATTTGGGGGTATACCCTAGGCTCACTAGACCTGCGGTCATTAAAAATCAACAGATTGTCACAGCAGAAGGCCGAGTTTCAATACCCAAGAAAAATAATTATCCTGATTAATCATACTGTTATGGTTTATATGGTTGACATATGGCAAATTTTTTCTTATTACTTAGTAAGGTTTCATCCAATGGTACTTTTTGATAATCTTAAGATCAAGTCCTTTGTCTCATCCCAACCAATACAAGAATCTGTAATACTAACCCCATATTTTAATTGCTTAGGATCTATATTCTTACTACTCTGATTACCTGGGAATAAAAAACTTTCTAGCATCATGCCTTTGATATATTTGCCTTGGGGAGTTTGCAATTGCCTAATAACATCAAAAAATACATTTCTTTGATTTTGATAATCTTTTCCGCTATTCCCGTGACTACAATCTATCATAATAGCTGGGTTTAAGTGAAAAAAATTAAGTTTGTCTAAAACTTGTTTTATATTTTCAGCTTGATAGTTTGGTCCATTACACCCACCACGCAAGATTAAATGAGTATTCTTATTGCCATTAGTTTTAGTCGCACAAGCTAATCCATTTTCACTTATAGAGAAACTAATTGTTTTTTGTTTAGACGCTACTAATGCCGCAATAGCACTATCCATTTGACCATCAGTCGCATTTTTAAATCCCACAGGTATATTTAAACCGGACACAAAATTACGATGAATCTGACTTTCAACAGTTCTTGCACCAATAGCTCCCCAGCTTATTAAATCTAATAAATAGTGGGGAGTAATCATGTCTAAAAACTCTGTCGCTGTAGGTACACCCAATGCGTTTATTTTTAAAAGAAGTTCTCTTGCGTTAAATAACCCAGTATTAATTTTATTACTGTTATCTAGATAAGGATCATGGAGATAACCTTGCCAACCAGTAGATGTTCTTGGCTTAGCAAAATACGTACGCATAACTAAAAATAATTTATCTTTTACTTGATAAGATAACTGTTGCAATCTTTGGGCATATTCTAATGCTGCTATCGGATCATGAATAGAGCAAGGCCCTACTACTAATAGAAGACGTGGATCACGGTGATGCAAGATATTTACAATTGTCTCACAACTTTTGACGATCTTATTAGATATCTCAATAGGAACAGGGATCAGTTTTTTTAATACTGCTGGGGTAATTAAAAGTTCCTGCTCTACTTCTTGAGTATTCTTTTGAGTATCTGCTGGTAAGCACGACTCACTACTCGACATGACTTCTTACTTCATTCTTAACTTAATTGCTAATTATATCAGTAATATGCTCTTTCAGTTATTAAATTTAATTGTATTTTTGACTGACATTCTATATTATTGACACCTTGTTGATCAATATTGATTATTTTCTTTAAAAAATTACTCACTTAACTCACATAACTTAGGTTTGGAAAGTTGTACTATGCATCCGATGATTAATACTGCCGTCCGCGCGGCCAGAGAGGCTGGGAAAATTATATTGCGCGCTTACGATGATAAGAATCGTTTAACTATTGATACTAAAGGCCTTAATGATTATGTAACACAAGTGGATAAAGCTGCTGAGCGCGCCATTATTAAAATACTACAAGAAGCTTACCCTGATCACAGTATTTTAGCTGAGGAGTCAGGAAGTCATGAGATTAGGAATTCTAAGTATCAATGGATTATTGATCCACTAGACGGCACCTTAAATTTTATTCATGGCTTTGGGCACTTTTGTGTATCAATAGCATTAAAAATTAATAATGTTGTTGAACATGGTGTTATCTACGATCCTATTCGTAATGAGCTTTTTACGGCAACTCGCGGCTCTGGGGCAAGCTTAGACAATCATCGCATTCGTGTTAATAAAAAAACTAGCATAGAAGGATGTTTTTTAGCAACCGGGTACTCTGTTCGCAAGCCAGAACAACTGGATCAAAATATTAAAATATTTAGCTCTATTATAAAACAAGCATCTGATATACGTGTTGCAGGATCTGCAGCGCTTGATTTAGCTTATGTCGCTGCTGGTAGATTAGATGGCTATTATCAAAGCGATTTACAGCCTTGGGATCTTGCTGCAGGCAGTCTTCTAGTAACAGAAGCTGGTGGTTATGTGGGAGACTTTAAAGGCGGCGAAGACTACTTGGCCTCAGGTAAAATTATTGCGGGGAATATGAAAATTTACAAAAATCTGTTGCAAGAAATTTTCACGCACCGTAATTAATGATAGCTATATGTGTCAACCGAGCCAAAACATTGATACTGATCCTCGGAGCCGCCACCAGGCCTAGCTGATGATTGACATCCACTACCAACCATCCCTTCATACTCACCAGGCCGCCACATATAGCACCTCTTCTGATCGTAACATATAAATCCGTGTTTCTCTATCAGGGCCTGCTCTACTGCTTGTTTAAAAGTAAGTGGGGATTTTATACGACCTTGAGCAATAGCCATGTCAAGAGGCATTACATCATTATTCGGACTAGGCACAATAGTGCTAACACAAGCATTTGTACAGTAATTATACTTAGTAAGTTTTTCTGTGTACAATGGCGCAAATGCTTTTATATCACTACTTTGATCACTTACAATATTCTGTATTGCAGTTATATCACCATAATATCCACTACATACGCTCGATAGGCTCCACGCTGAATTCTTGAACTTATTTACATCAATTGGAGATACCCAGCAATCATTATCATTTACAGCTATACATGTATACATCGAACTAGCGTCTTTCTTACATACTATACCATGTGTTCCACCAGCAATCTCTATACCATCAGCTTTTAATACATATCTATTTCCCTCATTTACTGCTGTCAGTGTAACGGGCTGTATTGTCATGCCACTTGCTTTATAGACATCTATAGTAGCTTGATTCACGCAGTTATTGCGTAATAGCTCTCTTCCACAAGCTTTGGCTCTATCATTATCTGAGGACCACGAATCACAATGCTGCATCGCAATATTCATACAACTATAAGGAAATGCATTTGGCCCTGTTAACTTACCAGAGGCGCCAATACATTTAGTTTTATCTGCTGCATCGCTTATGTTTGGATCTAACACCTTATTTAACAAAGACGAGGTACTATTCAAAAACCGTTGATTTGCATGCAGAGCATAACATGCATCAGCTGTTATTTCTTTGTCATTACCTGAAGTATAAACGCCAGTCACTGTTGTCATCCCATTTGCATTATATACAGTTATAGCATCTTGATTTAAACAGTT
>CAZSRF010000023.1:4306-8858 GCA_964609155.1 uncultured Gammaproteobacteria bacterium
AGTGTAACATGCATCAGCTGTTATTTCTTTATCATTACCCGAAGTATAAATGCCAGTCGCTGTTGTCATCCCATTTGCATTATATACAGTTATAGCATCTTGATTTAAACAGTTATTACGTAATAACTCTCTTCCACAAGCTTTGGCTCTATCATTATCTGAGGACCACGAATCACAATGCTGCATCGCAATATTCATACAACTATAAGGAAATGCATTTGGCCCTGTTAACTTACCAGAGGCGCCAATACATTTAGTTTTATCTGCTGCATCGCTTATGCTTGGATCTAACACTTTATTTAGCAAAGACGAGGTACTATTCAAAAACCGTTGATTTGCATGCAGAGTGTAACATGCATCAGCTGTTATTTCTTTATCATTACCCGAAGTATAAATGCCATTTTGCATCGGGGCATTTGTAAACTCACCAACCATTCTTTTGTCTGCAGAATTAAGTACTTCTGTTTTTAATATTTGAAACTTTGAATCTGAGCAAGGTGTGCTAACCAATCCTACGGATTTTAATCTATCGGTAGAAGGATTTTGCATTTCAAGATATTGACAATTTGCATCATTATCTTCAGCAACACAAACTAACCTGTTAGCAGCAGCGTCAAGAGAACATGCTATCGCATTTTGCGCTTGGCCAAGTTTAAAGTAACTCGTAATGCCTTGTCCTAATGAACTCACTGAATCTACTCTACCTTGAAAACAAAAAACACCTCCGCCTGATGCACAAGCTGAGGGTGATTCTTTAATCTGAAGATTTAAGAGGCTATCGATAGCAGCTTCCTTTATATTGAATACCCCTCCAGCAGTGGCAGAATCATAGCGAGAACCTGGAATAACAGCAACTAAGTACTTTAAGTTTTGAAAAGTGGCATCCAGACACGAAACATCCTTCCACTGTTGCTCAAGTGTATTGACATCTACACTTGGATCCTCAATAGTCTTTTCGGGAATCAACACATACGAGCACCTGTCTGGACCTAATTGTCCATAAGCTACGAATTTACCCGGCAGCGCGTTGGAGTATGTAAGCCCGACCGCAGTAAATTTTCGAACAGGAAACCACCAGCCATTCATCGTGTCTATTCGCACGGTATAATAATAACCAGATGAGATATTCTGGGAAAGCACAAGATAATGAGCATCAAGCTGAACATCATGAGCATGAGACCCCCAGTTTGCATACGCTGCAAAATTTGATATAAAATACAACAAAACAAATATCAGAGAGTTAATTTTCATACTGAAGCAACACTACTATATTCTCTAGGTAAATATATCTTCAATTATAGTTAAACAACTTTCTTTTTCAAGGATTCTAAATTACATTGACAGAATTCATACGCTCCCTTCAAATCTGTATAAAAAAATCTATCACCCTCATAAAAATCTACAGTTTTTCTTAATTCTGTGATTATATTTT
Source organism: uncultured Gammaproteobacteria bacterium (assembly GCA_964609155.1). GTDB lineage: Bacteria > Pseudomonadota > Gammaproteobacteria > JAGOUU01 > JAGOUU01 > JAGOUU01. The sequence continues at coordinate 5,739 of CAZSRF010000023.1, forward strand.
CAATAACCATGGAACTTTTTAAGGGTCGACGTAATTCAATGCCTTGCGCAGCTGATAATAACTCTATAGACAGGATGTGAGTACAATTCTCTATCATATTAATTAATCTTCTTGCTCCATACGTAGCCATACTAACATGATCTTCTTGGTTAGCTGATGTTGGGATGCTATCAGTAACAGTTGGAGTAGCAAGGGCTTTATTTTCACTTACTAAACTTGCGGCTGTAACTTGGGCAATCATAAAGCCAGAATTAAGCCCACTGTCTTTTACTAAAAACGCTGGTAGACCACTAAAATGAGGATCTACTAACAAAGACGTGCGACGTTCTGATATCGAACCCATCTCTGCAAGAACTAATGCCAAATTATCCACTGCAAACCCAATTGGCTCTGCATGAAAATTACCACCAAATAATATTTTTTCTTCAGAACTAAATATTAATGGGTTATCAGTAACAGAATTTATTTCATTAATGATCACCTGCTGTGCAAACTCAAACTGCTGCCAACAAGCTCCCAACACTTGAGGCTGGCATCTGATTGAATAAGGATCTTGAACTTTTACACAGTCTTTATTATTATGAGATTCTAATATTTCGCTACCTTCCAATAAGTTATATAATTGCTCAGCGACTTTTATTTGCCCAGGTTGATTCCGTACTTTCGAAATTAAATAATTAAATGGCATACGAGAACCACCAATTGCATCAACACTCATAGCACCAATTAATAAACTTGCATTAAGTAAATGCTCAATTTTTAATAGGCTATATATAGCCAAACTTGTTGTCACCTGAGTACCATTGAGTAACGCAAGACCTTCTTTAGAGGCGAATAGATACGGCTTTTTATTTGTGAGTTCTAACCAATGCTTTGCGGAAATAATTTTTTCTTGATAATAAACTTCTCCATATCCAATTAAAGGTGCAACCATATGTGCTAAAGGTGCCAAATCGCCAGATGCACCAACAGAACCTTTTTCAGGAATGCATGGCAACGCATCCGTATTATAATATTCTATAAGTTTTTCTATAGTTTCTAGTTTAACTCCAGAATATCCCATGGCAAGACTATTAATTTTTAAAACTAAAATCAATCTTGTAATCTCTTGGTTTAGATAATTACCAACACCCGTTGAATGAGATAAAATTAAATTTTCTTGTAATGCATTAAGATTATTCTCATCAATTTTTTTATTAGCCAATAATCCAAAGCCAGTATTAACTCCATAAATAAGCTCATTTTTACTGAGAGATTGCTCTAAAAATTCTCGACTATTTAAAATATTTTTTATGGCACCAGCTGCAAGCTTAATTGTAGATCCACCAAGCATTAATAATTTTAAATCTTCAAGAGCAATCTCACCTGGATATAAAACAAAATTCTTTTTTGTGCATGATTCAATCATAGTATAGTTAATCTTTATATTTAGTGGTTAAATCTATAACATCGGTAGATCAAGTTTATTTTCGATGGCACACTCAATAGCATCTTGGTATCCTGCATCAGCATGCCTCATAACACCTGTTGCGGGATCATTAAATAACACACGTTTTAATCTTATTTCAGCCTCTTTGGTGCCATCTGCCACTGCAACAAACCCTGAGTGCTGCGAAAACCCCATACCAACACCACCACCATGATGGAAACTTACCCAAGTTGCACCACTTGCAGTGTTTAATAATAGATTCAACAATGGCCAGTCTGACACAGCATCAGATCCATCTTTCATACTTTCAGTTTCACGATTGGGGCTCGCAACAGAGCCAGAATCTAGATGATCACGGCCTATAGCAATAGGGCCACTTAACTCACCACGCGCAACCATATTATTAAATTCTACGCCTAATCGATCCCTATCTCCTAAACCAACCCAACATATTCTTGCAGGCAGTCCTTGAAATTTGATGTGTTTTTGCGCCATATCCAACCAGCGATGCAAACTCTTATGATTGGGTAATAATTCTTTTACTTTTTTATCTGTTTTAAATATATCCTCTGGCTCACCTGACAGAGCAACCCAGCGAAATGGTCCAATACCTCTACAAAATAAAGGTCTAATATAAGCTGGCACAAACCCTGGAAAATCAAAGGCATTTTTTACTCCCTCTTCAAAAGCCACTTGGCGTATATTATTACCATAGTCAACTGTAGGGATCCCTCTTTTATTAAAATCAAGCATCGCTTTTAGCTGAACTTTAATTGATTCTCTGGCTGCCTGAGTAACTTTTTTAGGATCTTCACGGCGTAATTTAACTGCTTGCTCAAGTGTCCAGCCTTGTGGCAAATAACCATTTAATGGATCATGTGCACTGGTTTGATCAGTCACTAGATCTGGTCGTACATTTCTTTTGATTAATTCTGGATAGATATCTGCCGCATTGCCTAACAAACCTACGGATATATTTTGTTTATGTTCAACTGCTGTATTTATTAAATTTAGTGCTTCATCTAGATCATCTGTAAATTGCTGTAAATACCCTGTGTTAAGTCTTTTTAATATTTTACTATAATCACACTCCACGGCTAGCACACTAAACCCAGCCATAGTAGCAGCCAATGGTTGCGCGCCACCCATACCTCCTAAACCTGCTGTCAAAATCCACTTACCCGCAATTTGACCATCAAAGTGCTGTCTACCCATTTCAACAAAGGTTTCATAGGTGCCTTGGACTATCCCTTGACTACCTATATATATCCAAGAGCCAGCTGTCATTTGACCATACATCATTAAATCTTGTTTGTCCAATGCATTAAATACATCCCATGTGGACCAATTAGGAACCAAATTAGAGTTTGCAATAAGAACTCGAGGTGCATCAATATGTGTTCTAAAAATACCAACAGGCTTACCTGATTGGATCAATAAACTTTGATCACCTTGTAATTTTTTTAATGATTCTAAAATTTTATCAAAACACTCCCAATTGCGCGCAGCACGCCCAATACCACCATACACTACAAGTTCTTTAGGATTCTCAGCAACACTAGGATCCAGATTATTTTGTATTAGCCTAAATGCTGCCTCTATTTGCCAATTAGCAGTATTTAATTTATTACCCGTGGGGGATTGAATGACACAATCTCTATATTTAGTATATTTCATATGGATGTCCTATC
>CAZSRF010000023.1:8958-22907 GCA_964609155.1 uncultured Gammaproteobacteria bacterium
CTAACTATCCTAACTATCCTAACTATCCTAACTATCCTAACTATCCTAACTATCCTAACTATCCATTTTAACTAGCTGACCATTCTTAATTACAGTTTTTTTCCAGTTGTAACCCAGATAATAACAAACGTCATTAGGATGATCAAAATCCCAAACAACTATATCAGCTTGTTTACCCACTTCTAAACTTCCTACAAAATGATCTAATCCTAAAGCCTTTGCAGCATTTATAGTAACTCCAAGCCAAGCTTCTTCTGGTGTTAACTTATATAAAACACACGCCATATTCATAACCGTCAGCAAAGAAATATTTGGCGATGTCCCTGGGTTAAAATCTGTAGCTATTGCCAATGGTACCGAGTACTCACGTAGCATTACAATGGGTGGTTGCTGCTTTTCGTTTAAATAATAATAGGCCCCTGGTAATAATACTGCAGTAATATTATTTTTTTTAAGTACTTTTACTATATCTAAATTAGCATATTCGAGATGATCACAAGAAAGTCCATTAAATTCCGCAACTAAATTTGCACCACCAATATTTGACAGCTGCTCTGTATGGCCCTTTATTTTTAGATCATATTCTTTGGCTTTTTTATATAATGGCTTTAATTGTTCTGCTGTAAAAGCTATCTTTTCACAAAAACCATCTACCGCATCTACCAATCCAGATCTCACTAAATCTGGCAAAACTATTTTAATTAAATAATTAATATATTCTTCTGGTTTATTTTTGTATTCTATAGGTAAAGTATGGGCACCTAAAAAAGTTTTCTGTATTGTAACAGGGTAATTTTTAGCTAAGCTATCTGCAACCAGTAAAATTTTTTTTTCTGTCTCTAGATCAAGACCATATCCAGATTTTACTTCTACCGTTGTCACGCCATTATCTAACATTTGTTTTAATCTGTTTTCTGCTAAATTTAACAGTTCTTGAAAACTAGCTTGTCTAGTTTTTTTCACTGTAAAATTAATGCCACCCCCCTGTTTTGCTATTTGTTCATAGCTTACACCATTTAGACGTAACGTAAACTCATGTTGGCGGTCGCCTGCGAATACCAAATGCGTATGACAGTCGATCAAACCTGGGGTCATCCATTTATTGTCAAGATTTATACTATTTTTACTCTGAGCAATTAAGTCACTAAGTTTTTTTCTATCGGCTATATCTTTATGATTTATATGGCCTATAGAAGTTATCTTTTTATTCTTTATAGTAATGTAATTATTAGGATTATTATTAACAATTAAGTTTTTTTTTGACTCACAAGAGAGTATTCTTGCATCGTATAGTAATAAATCATGCATCAGAAGCACACGCCGTATCTATATAATTAGCTAATAAATGAGCACCTAATCTTGCGGTCATATTATCTATATCGTAATTTGGTGCAAGCTCGACTATGTCAAGACTTACTACTTTATTACTTTGAGCCAAAACTTGTAAGAAAGGTAAAATCACCTGTGGCATTAAGCCGAATGGTTGCGGTGCACTTACACCAGGAGCTGAGCTGCTGATGAACACATCTAAACAAATTGAAACATATAACGACTCATGATCTTCAATAAAATTGATAAATTTCTCAAAATTTTCTGAATTTTTAATCTCATCAATGCTATGTCCAGTTAGCTCAGATGCTTCTATATATTCTACGCCTAAGGCATCAGCTTCTTCATATAAACTTAACGTATTCGACATAGGTTGAATGCCAATACAAAAATAATCAAAATCTAAATTATCATCTCGCCTTGTTTGGGCTATTTGAGTAAAAGGAGTACCAGAAGTTCCTAGTTGATTATTTAATAATGGCCTTAGATCAAAATGAGCATCAAAGTTGATTATACCGAGATTTTCTGTATAGTCCGTATTAGCTATACCCTGATAATGACCCCACGCGGTTTCATGACCTCCGCCTAAAACTATAGGATGACAACCTGCTAATAAAATTGCTTCTACTAAATCGCCTAAAACCTGCTGAGCACCTTCTAAACTATGCTCAAAATTGTCGTGATCATAATAAATATTGCCAACATCAAATATATTAATATTAGCTGCATAATTAAATGGCAATCCAGCAAGAAAACTCCTTATTTTATCAGGGCCATCTTTTGCTCCCACACGCCCTTGATTACGTTTTACCCCTTCATCACAAGCAAAGCCTATAATAACAAAAGTATATTTATCGTCCTCCAAAAGACTATTATAAGAATTACTTAATAAATCCACTAATTTTACCGCTTGATGAAATCGTTCTGGAAAGTCATTATCAGTCCGTCCATTCCAGTACTGCCTATCAGGAGCGTTGTAATAATCTATCCAATTATTTTTGTCCAACATATTAGTAATGACTACCTATAAATAATATATAACTGCTTACAATCGCATGTAACACATAAGATGCGAATAGGTTTTTTGTTCTAGCATAAATAATACCTGCACATATATTTATTATTAAAAATATTAAACTAAACTCTTGAAATAAACTAGAATGAAATTGGGTGCCTATAATACTTGCTGCTAAAATACTACCCCAGAATTGCATATTTTTATTAACATCTAAAATTCTACTGAGGACATTTTGTAACACTCCGCGAACACAGAATTCATACAATAACAAATAAATATTATAAACAAATAAAAATAAACCAAAATTCCACGGGTTTAAATTATTATAATAGTTTAAATCAAACTGAATTAAATGTATTGAGAAATAATCTTTAATTACGATGATTACCGTAATAAAAACAATGCTTAAAAATAATGCTTCAAATACACTACGTGCAAAATTGTGCTCTACAAAACCAAAATCTTTAGGTCTTAATTCATACAACTTTATTAAATATGCCATTGTAATATAAGCTATTGTAATTAAAAAAGCTCTGTATAATAATATAGAATCCAACTGAAAAACAGCAGGTAAATTGAAAAAATTGCTGGCTTCAGCAATAAGATTCATAATAGCCATCACTACTAAAACTAAAAAACTAAAACTAACAAATTTAGCTTTATGTTTGTCTTTTGCAGTGACATGATGATGTTTATTAATAATTTTATTTTCTAGATTATTTACTTTATTGTTAAAAAATCCAAATATCTGAGCAATAAAACTATCCTTGGCTATAATTTTCTCAATATCTATGCTTAGTAAACAACACGATGTTTTAGTTGTAGCCAAAATTTCAATATTATTAAATTTACTTAAATTTTCTTCACCAACAGTACCGTATCGGTAGATATCTTCTTTAATAATAATTTTTTTATCTTGACTAGAGTCTTTCGTAATAAGTCTGCGATTAAAGTCGTAATGTTGATCTGTATTATTATAATTATATTTTTTTGTCTTTGGTTCTTGTTTATGTCCAGACACGATAGTTTCAGATGTTGTTGTATCAATTTGAGAATTCTTGTAAATAAAATCTACTGCTTGTAAATTATTGTTCTCTATATATGCTAAACTACTATCAGCTTCGTCATAGCTTTTAACTTGTTCTATTACTCCTGATTCTATTATATAGACATCTTTTCTATTATTTTGATCTAATATCATGGTATTACTAGGCAAAAAGACATATTCCATGCTAGTAACTAATTTATGCAGGTTATTAGTATTAAGTTTTTTTATATCTGCAAAGAAATTATGTTTACCTAAAAGATCATTAAGATCTATTTTATTAGCCAACATATAATTAAAAATCTCAGTACAAACCTTACCTGTTTCATTATATAAAAGCTCTATGAACTCTCTATAAAGCTGAGAATCCATTTCTATTGCTTCTTCATCCTCCAGATAATCTAAATCTATAGAAATAATAGAACAATTGCTAGTTGCCAATAAACCAAAGTGCCACGGCGAGCCAAATAAAGCACCTAGCTCACTCATTAAACTATTGAGAGAGTATGTATAAACTACTATAGGATGAGCAACATCTGGACTAATGACATAAGCGTCAACAGCCCCTGATACTAACAAAAAAACTTTTCTTGTTAATTCATCATGTTTTACAAAAAATACATCCCTATGATAGTCTTCTAAACGAATGTACTTTTTGAGGGATAGCCAATTTTTAGAGAAAAAAGCTCCATAAAGCTCATGTTGTTTTAACCATTGCTCAACTTTAAGAATATCTTCTTGTCGCTGCTCTTCCAAAGCATCCCAACTAACTTGATTGTCTAGGCTATCTAATGAGGAATTAATGCGCTTAAATCTTTTGAAAAACTCTAGCATCTAGAAAATCCTTTTCTCACAAATGTAGATATAAATATATATATCTATTATAAGCGCATTAATAGAATTAACAATTCATCATCGCAAGAGTAGTATCTAGCATTCTATTGGAGAAGCCCCACTCATTGTCATACCAAGAAAGCACCTTTACCAAATTACCTTTCACTTTTGTTTGCATTGCATCAACAATACTTGATTCACTTGTATGATTATAATCCGTCGAAACTAAAGGCTCGGCAGAGTAGCCTAATATATTTTTAAGCTCACCATTAGCAGCAGTTTTTAATACATTATTCACACTCTCAACCGTCACATCTTTTTTAGTAACAAAACTCAAATCAACGACAGAGACGTTAATAACTGGCACGCGCACAGCAAAACCGTCCAACTTTCCATCTAGCTCTGGTATGACTAAACCTATTGCAGAAGCTGCCCCTGTTTTGGTTGGTATCATAGAAGCAGCAGCAGCACGGGCGCGACGCCAGTCTTCGTGATGTGAATCAATAATTCGCTGATCATTTGTATAAGCATGTATAGTATTCATTAAACCATATTCTATACCAAAGGCTTCATGCAATGGTTTAACCAAAGGCGCTAAACAGTTTGTGGTACAAGAAGCATTTGATACAATTCTATCTGTTGCTTTTAGGATCTGATGATTAACTCCATAAACAATAGTTGCATCCATATCATGACCACCTGGTGCAGAAATTAATACTTTTTTAGCACCGACATCTAAATGAACCTTGGCTTTTGCACGGCTACAAAAGAGCCCCGTACATTCTAATACAACATCAATATCTAAATCTCCCCAAGGCAATTTAGATGGATCACGTTCTGAAAAAACTCTAATATTGTCTTTATTAACGACAAGATACCCCCCTTCAGCAGCTACCGTACCATTAAACCTCCCATGTGTTGTATCGTAACGGGTTAAATGAGCGTTTAATTCTAAATCTGCCAAATCATTAATTGCTACAATCTGTATCTCGTGATTACGTTTGGTTTCATAGATAGCTCTTAAAATATTCCTTCCTATTCTACCGTAGCCATTGATTGCGACTTTTATGCTCATACTGCCTCACTCTGTAATAAATCTAAAACTAAAATAATTGAGTAATTTTATTAATTATTTTTTCAACTGTAAAACCAAAGAAATCTAATAACTGTCCCGCTGGTGCTGATTCTCCAAAACAATCTAAGCTTATTATACAATTTTGCTGCGATACAAATTCAAACCAACACATGCTAGCGCCTGCTTCTATTGCCAATCTATTTTTAATATTATTCGGTAGCACAGTATCTTTATATTCTTGAGACTGAACTTTAAATTTATCCATGCATGGCATCGAAACTACTCGTATATTATACTTATCTTCAAGCTGTATTCTTACAGCTACAGCTAATTCTACTTCTGATCCAGTTGCAATAATAATCAATTTATTCTTATCATTATTTCTAAAATCAGCCAAAACATAACCACCTGTAGCAATATTATTTACTACAGTTAGATCCCTTAGCTGTGCTTTAACTGTTTGTCGAGTCAAAATTAAAGCACTCGGACGATCTTTTGTTATAATAGCTTGTTGCCATGCTACTGCTGTTTCTACTGCATCACAAGGTCGCCAACAATCCAGATTTGGGGTAACTCTGAGCATTGTTAAATGTTCTATAGGTTGATGCGTAGGTCCATCCTCCCCTAATGCAATAGAGTCATGAGTATAAACTAATATATTTTGTATTCTCATTAAAGCAGCTAACCGTACTGCATTACGTCCATAATCTAAAAATGTTAAAAAAGTACCACTATACGGAATAAAACCTCCATAAAGTGCTAACCCATTACATATTGCTGTCATGGCAAATTCACGTACTCCATAATGTAAATATTGTCCATCCCAATTATTTTTATTTACTGATTTTGCGCCTTTCCATAATGTACCATTAGAGCCTGTCAGATCTGCTGAGCCTCCAAATAAAGACGGTAATAAGGGCGCAAATGCAGTCAAAACATTTTGTGAATGCTGTCTTGTGGCTAAATCTTTGTACCCATTATTTTGCAAATCTATAATATAGTCTGTAGTAAATTTAACAAAGCTGGACGAACAAGAATTATTTTGACGATGCAGATACTCCTCTGCTAAATCCGGATAAGCTGCTTTATATTTATCAAATAATTGCAGCCAGCTAGTTTCTTCTCTTGCTCCTTGTGCTGATGCGTCCCACTGTTCATAATATTCTTCTGGGATCTCAAATGGTTCATATGGCCAATCTAAAAAGTCGCGCGCAGCTTTTATTTCATCTCGTCCTAATGGTGAGCCATGGACATGTTCAGTATTTTGCTTATTTGGGGCACCAAAACCAATTAAAGTTTTACAACAAATTAATGTTGGTTGCTGTAGGTTTTTTTTGGCAGCCACTATAGCATTATAAATTTCTGTACTATCATGCCCATCTATATTTTCTATAACCTGCCAACCATAAGATCTAAATCTTTCTGCCGTATTTTCGTTGAACCATGGCGTAACAATGCCATCTATAGATATATTATTATTATCCCAAAAAGCTATAAGCTTACCCAACCCTAAGGTACCAGCAAAAGACGCGGCTTCATGTGATATGCCTTCCATCAGACAACCATCGCCTAAAAAAAGATAAGTAAAATTATCTACTATATTATAATCTTTTTGATTATATCTAGCCGCTAACAATTTTTCAGCCAGTGCAAAACCAACTGCATTTGCCACCCCCTGACCTAATGGACCTGTAGTCGTTTCTACGCCTGGAGTTATGCCATATTCAGGATGTCCCGGAGTTTTGGAGTGTAATTGTCTAAAATTCTTTAATTCCTCAATGCTTAAATCATAACCTGTCAAATGCAGCAAGCTATACAATAACATAGATGCATGGCCATTAGATAAAATAAATCTGTCCCTGTTAGGCCATTTAGGATTTTTAGGGTTATGTTTCAAGAAATCATTCCATAGTACTTCTGCAATATCAGCCATTCCCATTGGAGCACCAGGATGACCAGAATTTGCTTTCTCTACTGCATCCATTGATAACGCACGAATAGCGTTAGCTTTTTGTCTTCTTGATAATTTTTTATCCACTGCGCTCGCTCTTTTTTCAATCTTGTTGATTTCTCTATTTGCCTCAGTAACCTCTGACATTTTATTTCTCACTTCTCTTTCCATTTAATAGAACAACCTATACTAGGATACTGTTCTTCTGGACCATGCTCTGTTTGTGCAATCAATAACATTGCTTGCTCCAACTGATTACTTTGATTATTTGAATCTGCCTTGAGTAGATCACGCCCTCTTGCATCAAATCTTCCTCTGTATTGTAATTCTAGAGATTTATTATAGCCAAAGAAATCAGGGGTACATACAGCACCGTATTGTTTTGCTACTTCTTGTGTTTCATCTATGAGATAAGGAAAATTAAATTTAAATTGCTTTTGAAACTCTCGCATTTTTTCTGGTGAATCTTCTGGGTATTCTTCCCAGTTATTAGACATAATGGCAACTGTATCTATGCCGTATTTCGCTAGTCTGTCCGTAGTTCTCACTAAATCATTACTTATAGCCTGTACATAAGGACAATGATTACAAATAAACATCACTAGCAAACCTTTTGAATTTTTACTTAAGCAGTCACTTAAGGCATACATCTTACCATTTGCATCAGATAACTTAAAATCAACTGCCTTACGTCCAAAATCACATACCGGGGTAGCTAGTTTGACCATGTTTTATTAATTTACTTACTTGTCGATTTAACTTTATTTTACGTGCAATTTTACAACAAAATGTGTACCATTGCTTGCGATATTTAGGTTAATTTATTAAAGTCAGGTAGCACATATGACAAATAGCTATATTTTTACATCAGAATCTGTTTCAGAAGGTCACCCAGATAAAATTGCCGACCAAATTTCTGATGCTGTCCTAGACGAGTTATTAAAACAAGATACTAAAGCACGGGTCGCGTGTGAAACGTTTGTTAAAACTGGTATGGTTTTAATTGGTGGTGAAATTACCACTTCTGCTTGGGTTGATACAGAAGCCCTAGCGCGTGAGGTTATAAAAGATATTGGTTACAATAACTCTGCTATGGGCTTTGATTGGGAGTCTTGTGCTGTACTTACTGCAATTGGTAAACAGTCGCCAGATATTGCCAGAGGTGTTGATCAAGAGAATGATAACTTAGGCGCTGGCGATCAGGGGATTATGTTTGGCTATGCCACAGATGAAACTGAAGTTTTCATGCCTGCACCTATCACAATGGCTCATAATTTAGTCAAACGTCAGGCTCACTGCCGTAAAAACAAGGTATTAACTTGGCTTCGTCCAGATGCTAAGAGCCAGGTATCGTTTTATTATGAAAACGGCGTAGCTAAGAGTATTGATACTATTGTTCTATCAACACAGCATTCACCTGAAATAAACCATGAAACGCTTATAGAAGCTGTTATAGAAGAAATAATTAAGCCCGTTATTCCTGCTAAATTTATCACTAACCAAACAAAATATTTAATAAACCCTACAGGAAGATTCGTTATTGGCGGCCCACAAGGTGATTCTGGGCTAACAGGCCGTAAAATCATTGTTGACACTTATGGTGGCATGGCACGTCATGGTGGTGGTGCTTTCTCAGGTAAAGATCCGTCTAAAGTTGATCGCTCAGCTACTTATGCTTGTCGATATGTTGCAAAAAATATTGTTGCAGCAGGCTTAGCTAACCGTTGTGAGATCCAGGTTGCTTATGCGATTGGTGTAGCTCAACCTGTATCTATTCACGTAGAAACTTTTGGTACCGGGAAAATTCCTAATAGCAAAATAGAGGCTTTGATAAAAAAACATTTTGATCTAACCCCAAGAGGAATAATAAACCACTTAGATTTATTAAAACCTATTTATCGCAAAACTGCGAGTTACGGCCATTTTGGTCGTGAAGAAGAAGGCTTTACTTGGGAAAAACTGGATAAGAAAGATGCTTTGATGGCTGAGCTTACATAAACTAAAATCCTTGTGTTACGAATTGTAGGATTGAAATAATTGCTATGCCCGCAGTTTCAGTTCTAAGTATTCTGTTGCCAAGATTAACTAAATTAAAATTATTTTTTAATAAATAATTTATTTCTGAATCAGCAAGCCCCCCCTCAGAACCTATAAGAGTTTTAATATGGGTTTTGTGAGTTAAATCTGCACATAAATTACTTATATTATTTTTAGTTTTTGTACACAGGGCTAAAAGATATGTTTCATTTGCATCTAGGTTGCTCGCATTACCACACCAGGTAATAAGTTCTATTGGTTGGTTCAGTATAGGTAAATCTGTTCTGCCCGATTGTTCACAGGCACTAATAACAATTCTCTGCCAACGATCAAATTTAATAATTCTCTCAGATCGTTCTGATATTATAGGAGTAATAATATTAACTCCAAGCTCAACAGCTTTTTGTAAAGTAACATCAAAATGCTGCGCTTTGCTAATACATTGGGCAAGTTCTAGGGTAACTTTAGATTTAGTATTTTTAGCTGTATATTCTAAAACTTTTACTATTACGCTATTTTTTTTACTAACTACAATCTCTGCATGATATTCACCCAATAACTCTTCTTGACTACATAAACTACATAAACTACTTTGGTTGTTAAACAAAATAATTTTATCGCCTACTCTACGTTTTAATACTGTAACTAGATGTATTGCAGTTTCTTTTGGTAAATCTATTGTGCTATTTTCAAATAACTTTTGATTCAGATAAACTCGTGGTATGTGCATTGAATTCTCTTGGTTTTAAGTCCTAAATATTTATTTCACAGCTAAAGTTATACTTTCTTTTACTACTTTAATCATTAATTCTATTTCTTCTTCAGTAATGATATAAGGCGGCATAAAATAAATTGTGTTTCCTAGTGGTCGTACCAGCACATTATTTTTCAGACAATGATTATAGACTGTCAGACCTCGTCTTTCTTGCCATGGGTATAAAATTTTATTGGCTTTATGTTGGGCTAGTTCAAACGCTACTATCATGCCTTGCTGTCTTATCTCTACAATATGATCATGATCAGCTAAATCCGAGATATTATTCCACATTATTTGAGATAATTTTTTATTGTTCTCTATCGTATTATATTTCTCAAATAGTTCTAAAGTTGCCAAAGCAGCGCTACACCCTAAAGGATTACCCGTAAAACTATGTGAATGCAAGAAAGCCGTTAGGTTTTGATAGTCATCGTAAAACGCATGATAAATTTTATCTGTGGTCATTGTCACGCTTAAAGGCAGGTATCCTCCCGTAAGACCCTTAGATAAACACATGATATCAGGTGTAATATTTGCCTGCTCGCATGCAAACATAGTGCCAGTACGTCCAAACCCTACAGCTATTTCATCTGCAATTAAGTGTATGTTATATTTGTCACAGGCTTCTCGCAGTTTTGTTAAATAAACTGGATGATACATACGCATATTACCTGCGCACTGCACTAAAGGTTCAATAAAAATAGCAGCTATATGATTATTGTTTTTTTCTAAGATAATATCAAGCTCATAAAATTTTCGTAAACTATATTCTTCCCAACTTTCACCCTGCTCACGAAAAAAACAATCTGGCGTAGGTGCGCTAATAATATCTATTAGTAAAGGTTTGTAAGTTTCTTTATATAATTCTACATTTCCTACTGCTAAGGCACCTATAGTTTCACCATGATAACTATTTTTTAATGAAACAAACTTTGTTTTGTTTTTGTAACCTATATTTTGCCAATAATGAAAGCTCATTTTTAATGCAACTTCAATAGCACTTGAGCCATTATCTGCATAGAAACATTTATTGAGTCCTTTTGGCGCTAATTTACATAATTGTTCGGAAAGTTTTATAATAGGTTCATGCGAAAAACCTGCTAGAATAACATGCTCAAGTGTATCTATTTGCTGTTTAATTTTACTATTGATATACTCATTACAATGCCCAAATAAATTCACCCACCATGAGCTTATGCCATCAAGATATTTATTATTATTGAAATCATATAACCATACGCCCTTAGCTTTTTTTATAGGAAGTAAGGGTATTGTTATTTGGTAATCCTTCATCTGACTACAAGGGTGCCAAATATGCTTTAAATCCAATTGAATCAAATTTTGATTAAAATTTAACATAGTACATATTACTTAATTTAGAGCTTTGTATTATAGCCACTATGTTATTTTTTATATAGTGTTATAGTAAGACAGTACGTTAAGGATAACCATTAGGGACAGCGTTTGACAGGTTACTAAAAAAATGTTAATATGTCAACTTTCTTACGATTTTTCTTGTATTTTCAGCTTAACGAGCAATTATGCGCAAAATTATAAAAAGTATTTTTTTCATAGGCTTTTTAGTCATCCCATTTATTAGTTGTATGTCTGGTATTTCTGACATTACTAATATTTGCGCTAATGAGAATGCAACTGACGAATGCATGCCTCATTCAGACAGTGAATATCAAAAGCTTATTGTTGGTACGTGGTCTTTAAATAGTCTTTCTCTAGTAAACAATAGCTATGCTTTAACTATGCAGTACGGTGCAACTGGCATGCTAACGCTTACAATGTATGATACAAATAATGAGCTTTATAACTCAGCATATGGGTATTTTGATATTAAAAATAACCAGGTTGCAGCAACTTTCTACAGCGAAAGCAACAGCTCTGTTGGTTTGGCCAACGGCAATCCATTTCATGCAGAATTAGTCTGCGCCAATTCTCAGCAATATATCGTAAAGTTTCATGGTGCGGAATTTATCTTTAATAAAGTGCCTTAAATCATCACTTAACTTAATCATGTAGAGAAAGATAGAAATGTTAATAGGCAACATACACAAGGGGGATACTACTGCTAAACTTGAAATATAATTAAAAAATATATCTATCTTGTTATGCAATCACGCTTACAAACCCAAGTCCAAAAGTTGATCGAAAAACCCAAGTTTCTCCACGTTATTATTATTCTTATTTTACTTAACTCTATAGTATTGGGGTTAGAATCCTATCCAAACATCATGAAAGAAATGGGTAGTACCCTAATTATCATCGATGATATTATGTTATTTATTTTCGTAGCCGAGCTCTCGCTCTATCTTTATACCTATGGCACAAAAAAATGTTTAACCGATCCCTGGTATTTATTTGATGCAACAGTTATCTCAGTAGCGATTTTTTCGGTTAATCCAGCTTATTCTTCACTTCGTGCAATGCGAGTACTTAGGATTTTAAGGCTAATCTCAGCTTTTCCAAATTTACGACGTGTGGTTGAAGGGCTTTTGAAGGCTATACCTGACATTACCTCTATTTTTACTATCTTAGGTATAGTTTTATATGTAGGCTCGCTAATGGCAACTAATCTCTATGGTGAAGAATTTCCTGAGTATTTTGGCACCCTAGGGTCTTCTGTATTTAGCCTGTTTCAGATTTTAACAACTGAAGGATGGCCAGACATAGTACGACCTATAATGTCTAAGTATCCTCACTCATGGATGTTTTTTATAACTTACTTATTTGCAGCTACTTTTATTGTACTTAATTTATTTATTGCTGTAATCGTTGATGCCATGCAAAAAAGTTCTGATCATCTGAAAGAAGAAAGAAATAAAGCAAAAGAAATAAACGAGATACAGGCTAAGTTAGAACAAATATACAAGATTGTAAAAAAACTCTAATTACCTGTTAATATTATCTGTTAGCTAAGCCAGAGCAGGCGAAAAGTTGCCATTTAACTGCCTAATATTCTCTGTCTGATAATCCACTCTAAGTATATTGCAGGAATGCTTAATTCAGTGTACAATCTTTAAGCTTGGTATAAGTGTATATCTTGCTTAGTGCATTATTCTCTGCAAAAACAGATAATAGTCAATTGTTAATTTAATATAAAATGAGTGTGTTATGGACCAAAGAAAATTATTTGTAGGTAATTTACCTTTTAAGATATCTAGTAGTGAATTACAAGACGTATTTGAAGAGTTCGGCGAAGTAGAAGACTTAGTAATCATTTCAGATCGTGAAACTGGCAGATCAAAAGGTTTCGGGTTTGTTACCTTTGCAAGCCAAGAAAATGCTAAAAAAGCATTGGCGCTTGATGGTAAAGAAGTACAAGGCCGTCAAATTCGTGTTAACGTTGCCAAAGAAAAAGAAGATAGTGGACGTGGTGGCCGTGGCGGCGATCGCAGAAATTAATCTGTTATCCTATTAAATCCTATGGGTTTTAAATGTGGTATCGTTGGCTTGCCTAATGTTGGCAAGTCAACATTATTCAACGCTCTTACAAAAGCGAAAATTGCTGCAGAAAACTATCCTTTTTGTACCATAGATCCTAATGTCGGTATTGTGTCAGTACCAGATCCAAGATTGAATGCTCTTGCAACTATTATTAACCCTCAAAAAGTTATTCCAACAACAATTGAGTTTGTAGATATAGCAGGTTTAGTTTCCGGTGCGGCAAAAGGCGAAGGGTTGGGAAACAAATTTTTGGCTCATATACGTGAGACAGATGCTATTGCTCATGTAGTTAGGTGTTTTGAGAATGATGATATTACACACGTCTCTGGGCGAGTCAACCCTGTTCACGACGCTGAAATTATTAATTTAGAGTTAATTTTAGCTGATCTGCAAAGCATCGAAAAATCTTTATTGGTTTTAAAGTAACAGTGTTTTGCTACTTATTTG
>CAZSRF010000023.1:22917-38758 GCA_964609155.1 uncultured Gammaproteobacteria bacterium
GAAAAATCTTTATTGAAAGCATCTAAAAATGCTAAAACTGGGCAAAAAGATTTACTTAAAGCCAAGACTACTTTAGAGAAACTTGGTAAACATCTTGAGCAAGAGTTACCTGCTCGTAGTTTCTTAGTAAATTGTGATGCTGAACAATTAGAGCTTATAGACTCATTGCATTTAATTACTGCAAAACCCATGCTTTATATTGCAAATATCAAAGAAGATGGTTTTAATAACAATCCAATTTTTGATAGCTTTCTAGAATATGCGCAAAAAGATGGTTACACTGTTGTTCCTATTAGTGCAGCCATTGAGGCTGAACTAGCTGAATTGAATGACGATGAAAAAATTGAGTTTCTTACAGAATTAAATATTACAGAACCTGGTTTAAATAGAGTTATTCGCGCAGGTTATAGTCTGTTAAATTTACAGACTTATTTTACTGCTGGAATAAAAGAGGTCCGTGCATGGACTGTTCGAACTAATAGTACCGCGCCACAAGCTGCGGGTGTCATCCATAGTGATTTCGAAAAAGGATTTATCCGAGCTGAAATTATCAATTATGATGATTTCATTAAATACAACGGCGAACAAGGTGCTAAAGAAGCTGGCCGTTGGCGCTTAGAGGGTAAAGAGTACATCATGGTTGATGGTGATGTTGTACACTTTAGATTTAATGTCTAAATAAGACTCCAATCATTAACTTCCTGTTTTCTTGCCTGTAATTTCAGGCTCAGCAGTTACTGTACCGGGTGCAGCATTCTGATTTAATGCTTTTTTATAGTAGATTTGCTGCTCGTTGTTCGCCTGTGGTAAGCTGCAACTTAATAAATCTGTCAATATACATTTATTGTTAATCTTGTTAAAAATAAATGAAGTACAGCTGTCATTGTTATCGCATTCCATAGCGCAACTAGCCAGTGTAGACTCGGCAATAGTCAAAATATTATCTTCATCCGTGTAACTACAATCCCCTGGTGCTCCTATCGTATAATTAGCCGGCGTAACACTTGCTACTGCAGCAGTTTTTTGAGCTGGAGTAACAACAGTCATGGCTCCTGTTGCGGTTGCCGGAGTAACTACTGTTGTACCCGGAGCAGGAGTAACAACTGTTGTGCCTGGGGTTGGTGTAACAATAGTTGTTCCAGAGGATGGGGTAACAGCAGTCGCTCCAGGGGCTGGTGTAGTAACAGCAGTATCAGGAGCTGGAGCTATTTCAGGCTGATCTATGTTCTGATTCATTAACGCTTCTTGAGCTAACAAAGGTGAACTTGTTGAAAAAATTAAACCAACTGAAGCTATAAAAAAAGTATTTCTAAATATCATATAGTTACCCAAATCATAGTTAAGATATAAGTTATAGACTTAGTATAATAGGTGGCAATAAAAATGCAATTTGAATAGTCTTCTTTTGAGTAATCTTCAGTATGTGTGCAATTTATGTAATGATAAAAAAAAATTATAAGTAAAAAAGCCAATATTAACAATTGGCTTTATAAAGAAGATTAAAGAATAATTGAAGGCTGATAATCAACTTACTTGCTGGCTGACTGATTCACGGTCTACAAGTTGTATTATAGCCATAGGTGCATTATCGCACTTTCTAAAGCCATATTTAAGAACTCTAATGTAACCACCTGGTCTAGTTTTATAATGAGGTCCCAGCTCACTAAACAATTTACCAACAGCTGATTTACTTTGTAAACGAATAAAAGCTAATCTGCGATTAGCTACAGAGTCGTTTTTAGCAAGAGTTATTAAAGGTTCAACTACTCGTCTTAACTCTTTAGCTTTTGGCAAAGTAGTCTTAATAGTCTCATGTTCGAACAAAGACACTGCCATGTTTTTAAACATCGCCTTACGATGTGAACTATTTCTATTTAATTTTCTACCACTTTTTCTGTGACGCATTGTCTATACACCTTAATTAATTACTATATTCTGATTATCTTACAAATCACTCTAATTATTATTTAGCTTCTATCCGCAGGCGGCCAGTTATCAATATTCATTCCTAAGCTTAAGCCTTTAGAAGATAACAATTCTTTAATCTCATTTAAAGATTTCTTACCTAGATTAGGAGTCTTAAGAAGCTCATTTTCGGTTCTTTTTACTAAATCACCTAGATAATATATATTTTCAGCTTTTAAACAGTTTGCCGATCTCACTGTAAGATCTAGCTCATCTATAGTTTGAAGCAAAGCTGGATCAATAGTAGTTTCAGGGACTTTAACAACTTCTTCATTTGCTGCTTTGATATCCACAAATACTGATAATTGATCTTTTAGTATTGCTGCTGCAGAATTGATAGCTTCTTCAGGATCAATAGTACCATTGGTTTCAATATCAATAATTAATTTATCTAAGTTGGTACGTTGTTCAACCCGTGCATTCTCTACGCTGTAGGTAACTTTAT
The DNA here is from genome assembly GCA_964609155.1 of uncultured Gammaproteobacteria bacterium. GTDB lineage: Bacteria > Pseudomonadota > Gammaproteobacteria > JAGOUU01 > JAGOUU01 > JAGOUU01. The sequence goes on from CAZSRF010000023.1 coordinate 25,328, forward strand.
TTACGGGTGTAAATGTAGCATCTAGTTTTAATACACCTATTTGCGTTGTTTCAGCATTTAGCTGGTCTGACAACCTAGTTGTAGCAGGAACATAACCTATTCCACGGCTAACTTTAAGGGTCATGTTAATTTTACCGTTATTACCCAACGTTGTGATAATCTGCTCCGGATTAACTAGCTCAATGTCTGATTCTAGAGCGATATCTGCACCAGTAACAGGACCTGGTCCTTCTTTCTTTAACGATAGTACCACTTGTTCTCTGCCTTTAATTATAAAAGCAAGTTTTTTAAGATTTAATAGGATGTCTATTACATCACCTTGTACACCTTCAATAGTGCTATATTCATGAAGAACGCCATCAATCTCGACTTCGGTGATAGCGGCACCAGGCATAGAAGCTAATAATATGCGTCTCAGTGAGCTCCCTAACGTATGACCAAAGCCGCGTTCTAAAGGCTCAAGAACTATACGTGATTTGTGCCCACCTTTACGTTGAATATCAACAACTTTTGGTTTTAAAAATTCATTTACCGATAGTGGTAACATTAGCATGCCCTCAATGTTATTTAGAATACAGCTCAACCACCAAATGTGGTTGTAATGTAGTCGCTAGTTCTTTGATATCTGGTTTTTGTTTATACACTGCCGTAAGTTTACTTACATTTACATCTATCCACTCTGGAAAGTTACGTTCTTCTGCAAATTTTACAGATGCTTTAATACGTAGCTGCTCTGAAGATTTATCAGAAACAGATATTTCATCGCCAGCTTTCACTTCATAGCTTGGAATATTTACTATTCTACCATTTACTTTAATCGCTTTATGACGAACCAACTGTCTTGATTCAGCCCTAGATACACCAAACCCACATCTGTAGACTACGTTATCTAAGCGGGATTCCAATAATTGTAATAGATTCTCACCTGTTGCACCTTTACGACGATCAGCCTCTTTATAGACTCTAATAAATTGAGCTTCTCCTAAATTACCATATACAGTACGCATAGCCTGCTTAGCGCGCAATTGCCCTAGATAGTTACTTGCTCTAGGTTTTTTCGTGCCGTGCATACCTGGTCTGTTACTTTTTTTATCAAAAGTACAATTGCTGTAACATTTTGTACCTTTTAAGAATAATTTTTCACCTTCACGGCGACATAATCTGCAATCTGGTCCAGTATATTTCACAGTATTCTCTCCAACAACTTCTAACTACGACGTTCTTTTTCTGCACGACACCCATTATGTGGAATCGGCGTAATATCTATAAGTTCAATCACACGACCAAACTCACCTAATGCCCTTACAGCAGACTCCCTTCCAGGACCAGGGCCTTTAACTTTTACTGTAAGATTTTTAACTCCATATTGGCTTGCTATGTTCATCGCATTTCTTGTTGCAACTTGTGCTGCATACGGAGTACTTTTACGTGATCCCCTGAAGCCTGAACCCCCAGCAGTTGACCAAGCAATGACATTACCTTGCATATCAGTAACTGTGATGATTGTATTATTAAAACTAGCATTAATATTAACTACAGCATCGGATACATTCATCCTAATTTTTTTCTTTAATTTTGCTGCAGTATTTTTTTCAGGTCGACTCATGTATGATGCTCTCTGTTAACTATATAATTTATAGATTATGGGTTATTTTTTTCCGCCACGCTTTTTTCTGGTCTTTGCATTAGTCCGTGTTCTTTGACCTCTGCACGGAAGATTCATACGATGTCTTCTTCCTCTATAAGACGCTATGTCCATAAGGCGTTTAATATTCATTGAGATTGTACGTCTAAGATCGCCTTCTACTTCATATTCAGCGACAGCGTTTCTTATATCGTCTTCTTCTTTTTCAGTCAAATCAGAAGATTTTCTAGAAGGATCTATGCCCAATTTCTTGCATATAGCAATAGCTCTGCTTCTACCAATACCGAATACTGCTGTCAAACCTATTTCTAGATGCTTTTTTGGTGGTATATTAACCCCTGCTATACGAAGCATTCACTAACTCCTAACTAATTTAATAATCTGATAATCTAATTGTTTTTATTATTAACATCTTAGCTTTACAAAACATACTCGATATTTCGTTAAGCTGCTATTTTATATAGTTATTGCTATATAAGCAACCTATTTAAACTTTAATTTTGCTATTAACCCTGCCTTTGATTATGGCGTTGTTCAGCACAAATTATTCTAACTTGCCCGTTACGTTTAATAATCTTACACTTTTTGCAACGTACCTTCACTGAAGCTTTTACTTTCATAATACAACCTACTGATTTTTCTATTATTATTTACCTACATCTGTCCAAGAGGCATTCCTCTACGATTAGCCTTTTTCATTAAACTAGCATATTGCTGACTCATTAAATGCGATTGCACTTGAGCCCAAAAATCCATAATAACTACCACTATAATTAGCAATGAGGTCCCCCCAAAAGCAAATGGAACCTGCCAGGTGTAGACCATAAACTCCGGTAATAAGCATACTGCAGTGAGGTACAACGCACCAATAGCCGTCAACCGAGTCATTACTTTATCTATGTACTCCGCAGTATTTTTACCTGGTCTTATGCCAGGCAACATAGCTCCTGATTTTTTTAAATTCTCAGCTGTTTCTGTTGGATTAAACACCAATGCTGTATAGTAAAAACAAAAGAATATAATTCCTAAAGACATCAATAACAAATACAATGGCTGCCCTGGTGATAACGCCAAGCTCACTGCAGCAAGTATACCTGATTGTCCATTAGCAAGAAACTGGCTAATCGTTGCGGGAAACAATATTAAACTTGAAGCAAATATGGGAGGTATAACGCCTGACATATTAATTTTTAGAGGCAAGTGGCTAGTTTGCCCAGCCATCATTTTTCTACCCTGTTGCCGCCTAGCATAGTTAACGGTAATTCTTCTCTGTGCTCTCTCGACAAAGACGACAAAGGCCACTATTAACATCATGAATGCAAATAACAATACAGCACTAATTAACAACATATCTCCGTCTCTAATACGATCAAAGACACGAGCTGCTGTGCTAGGCATGTTTGCTGCAATCCCCGAGAATATTATCAGAGAAATACCATTACCAATACCTCTTTCTGTCATTTGCTCGCCCAACCAAACAAGAAACATTGTTCCGGTAACTAGAGTAACCACAGTTGTGAAATAATAGCTGTAATCATTAAATATAGAGATATTCTCTGCTGACAGATACCTCGCCATACCAAGAGCTTGAAAAGCAGCTAACAGCAAAGTTCCATATCTTGTGTACTGTTTTATTAATCTTTTACCTTGCTCACCTTCTTTTTTTAATTCTACCAGCTTGGGGTGAACCGAACTAACTAATTGAACAATAATAGATGCTGATATATAAGGCATTATACCTAATGAAAACAAAGTGAATCTTTGCAAAGCACCACCTGAAAACATGTTAAATAAACCAAAAATTGTATTTTTGCTTTGGTCAAATAATTGTGCAAGTTTAACAGGATCTATCCCAGGAACTGGAATATGGGCACCAATTCTGTAGACAAAAATACCTACTAATACATAAATTAATCTTCTAATTAATTCATTGTACCCCGATGTATTTTTACTGGCCCGACTTGTACTTTGCATTATATACAAATATCCTTTTATATATTCTAAATTATATATTTATTTTATTGTTTACTTATTTTCTGTAGGTGCAGCTTCTTCCACTTTACCGCCAGCTGCGAGAATCTGCTCTTTGGCACCTTTAGACACTCTGATTTGTTCAGAACACTTAAATACTAAATGCTTAGAAAGCTCACCATGAGCAATAACTTTAACAAATTTGATATTGCCTGCAACTAAATTAGCATCGATTAAGTTTTCTAATGTAACTTCAGCACCATTTGTTTCTAATTTGTTTAATGCTGATGCACGCAGCTCAGTAGTATACAACCCTACTCTTGACTTAAAGCCAAATTTAGGTAATCTTCTTTGCAAAGGGTTCTGACCGCCTTCAAATCCACGTCTATGATATCCACCAGCTCTAGCTTTTTGACCTTTATGACCTTTACCAGATGTTTTACCTAGCCCGCTACCGATTCCACGCCCAAGCCTGACTTTAGCCTTTTTTGAACCTTCAGCAGGAGATATTGAATTAAGTTTCATATTATACTTCCTTTACTTCAATTAGATAGTTAATAGTATTAAGCATACCCGCTATTGGTGCCGTATATTTATGCTCCACATAAGCATTGATCTTTCTTAACCCTAACGCATTAGCTGTGTCTACATGACTTTGTTTACGCCCTATTAGGCTTTTTACTAATTTTACACCAACTACTTTTTGGCTGTCAGTTTTTACATTATTCTGTGCTTTACTCATTGTTACTCACCCGCTGCTATAAGTTGCTCAACAGTTATGCCTCTTTTATTTGCTACATAATTAGGCGTTTCTGTAGATTTAAGACCATTAATAGTTGCTAGCACAACATTTACTGGGTTTGTCGAGCCTATACATTTTGCTAAAATATTTGTAACACCCAAAACTTCAAACACTGCACGCATAGCACCACCAGCTATAACACCACTACCTTGCGGAGCTGGTTGCATAATTACTTTTGATGCACCATGTCTTGATATAATTGGATGATGCAAAGTACCATCATTTAGCTCTATTCTAACCATATTCTTTCTTGCTGACTCTAAAGCCTTTTGTATTGCGGCTGGCACTTCTCTTGCCTTACCACGACCCACACCTACTTTTCCTCGACCATCGCCAACTACAACCATAGCAGCAAAACTAAAAATTCTACCACCCTTTACAACTTTCGCATTTCTACTGACAGATACTAACTTTTCTAATATCCCATCACTTTTGGTATTTTGATCAAAACCAGACATTCTTTATCTCCTAAAACTCTAAGCCAGCTTCTCTAGCAGCATCTGCCAACATTTTAATTCTACCATGATATCTATTGCCTGAACGATCAAATGCAATAGATGTCACACCTTTCGCTTTAGCTCGCTCAGCAATTAACCTTCCAATAACTTTAGCTGATTCTTTATTACCAGTATACGTACTTAAACCAGATCTAATTTCTTTATCTACTGTAGAAGCAGATGCCAGAACTACATCGCTCACTCCCGGCTCTATGATTTGTGCATAAATATGTTTACTAGATTTTGTAACGACTAATCTCTTAACATTTAACTGTCTAATTTTAGTTCTAGTTTTTTTTGCTCTTTTAAGTCTTTTAATCTTTTTTTCAGCTTGCATTGCTTTTTACCATCCTAACCCTATAACATTTACAGTCATTAACTTAATCAAGTCTATTATTTCTTTTTAGTCTCTTTTATAACAATGACTTCATTTGAATATTTAACTCCTTTGCCTTTGTATGGCTCAGGCACTCTAAATTCTCTAAGCTCAGCAGCAACTTGCCCTACGATCTGTTTATCATTGCCTTTCACTATAATTTCAGTTTGACTTGGAACTTCAATAGTTATACCAGGAGGAGGCGCGTACTCTACAGGATGTGAATACCCTAAACTTAAGCTTACTGCATTACCCTTTAGTGCTGCTCTGTACCCAACGCCAACAAGTAGTAATTTTTTTTCAAAACCCTTACTCACACCTGTGAGCATGTTTTTGATATTAGCACAGGTTGAACCTATGATTGATCTGGTTTTCTTATCGCAATTTAAATCAGTAACAAGATTGATTTCATTATTATTCAAATCAACACCGATGGCATCATCAATCTTAAGCGCCAAAGAGTCTTTTTGACCCTTTACTTTTAACATACCAGCTTCAAATTTAACTTCGACTTTAGCTGGTATTTGTATTGGTTTTTTTGCAGTTCTAAGTGACATTTTAAACACCTAATTTAAATATAAAGCCTATTACATTACGAAAGAGTACAGATAACTTCACCACCAAGTGATTGTTTTTTCGCTTGCTGACCTGTCATAACACCTTTTGATGTACTAACAATGCTAATACCTAACCCACCTTTAACAACAGGTAGTTGATCAAATTTTTTATATACTCTGCGACCCGGCTTGCTGCAACGTTTAATGTCAGCAATTACCGGTTTTCCATAGTAATACCTTAATTTAATTTCCAAAATTCTCTTATTATTTTCAATGTTATCTAATTTAAAATCATCAATATAGCCCTGCTCTTTCATTACCTTGGCTATCGATTCTTTTAACCTGGATCCCGGCATACTAACATGTGTAAAACTTGCACTTTGTGCATTTTTAATCCTAGTAAGCATATCTGAAACTGGATCTTGCATACTCATAATTTATTTCTCTCTTAATTTAATATTCCTAGATTACCAACTGGATTTTGACATGCCAGGTATTAACCCTTGGTTAAACATTTCTCTTAACTTATTGCGGCAAACACCGAACTTTTTGTTAACTGCTCGTGGTCTTCCTGTCAATTGACAACGGGATCTAGTTCTAACAGCATGAGCATTTCTCGGCATTTCACTGATTTCCATACGTGCTTGCCAAGCTTGCTCAGGAGTGCCTTTTTTGATAATTTCTTTGAGCTTAGCTTTCTTAGCAGCAAATTTTGCAACAGTCTCAAATCTTCTTGCTTCTCTTACTCTTATTGATTTTCTCGCCATAATTAACCTGTGTATAATAATATATAAATAATAGTTGTTTACATTAATCTCTAATTGGTAACCCAAATGCCTTAAGTAAGGCTAAACACTCTTTGTCATTAGATGCAGATGTAGTTATCGTTATATCAAAACCACGTATTGCATCGACTTTATCATATTGAATTTCAGGGCAAACAATCTGTTCTTTTATGCCTAAACTATAGTTACCACGACCATCAAAAGATTTTTTATTTAACCCCCTGAAGTCACGAACACGTGGCAAATAGATTGAAACAAGTCTATCTAAAAATTCATACATAGCTTGAGATCTAAGAGTGACTTTACAACCAATTGGCCAACCCTCACGAATTTTAAATCCTGCAATAGACTTACGTGACATTGTAGTCAAAGGCTTTCGACCTGTTATCTTTGTCATGTCTTCAATTGCACTTTGTAATTGCTTTTTATCTGCAGCAGCTTCACCAACACCCATATTAATAGTAATCTTTTTAAGTCTAGGCACTTGCATTATGCTCTTAAATCCCAGTGACTTATGTAAGTCATGCATAATCTTTTCTTTATATTCAGTCTGCAATCTTGCCGTCATTTGATTACCCTTTACTATACTTAATTTTCTAATTAATATTTATTGCTTATGTTATAAATCTATTGCCTGTCTATTCGAGCCAAAGACTCTTGATTTTTTTCCACTATGATCAATAGAATATTTAACTTTATCTTTTTTGTTAGTTTCTGTATTGAAAATAGCAACATTAGATATATGGATGCTTTTTTCTCTCTCAACAATCCCTGGTTGTTCACCCTTCTGGGGATTACCTTTTTGATGTTTTTTGATAATGTTAATACCTTCTACAACAACACGATCACCAGATACAGCTTGTACCATTCCATTTTTTCCTTTATCTCTACCAGCGATGACAACCACTTTGTCATTTTTCTTGATTCTTGCCATTTTATAATACCTCTGCTGCTAATGATACTATTCTCATAAATTTCTCTGTACGCAATTCCCTGGTAACAGGCCCAAATATACGTGTCCCCACAGGCTGATCTTGTGCATTTAACAAAACTACCGCATTAGAGTCAAAACGTATCAAGGAGCCGTCATTACGACGAACACCTTTTTTTGTTCTTACTACAACTGCTCTTAACAGATCGCCAGCCTTAACTTTACCTTTAGGTATTGCTTCTTTCACGGTAACCCTAATAATATCACCTATTTTTGCATATCTTTTATGCGAGCCACCTAATACTTTAATGCACTCTACTATTTTTGCACCACTATTATCGGCTACATTTAATTCAGTTTGTGTCTGAATCATACTGTTTCTCCCATATAGACCTTGTATATTAAGATCTTGATTTTATTATTGGTCTTGCCGCACACCATCAACTATAAAATAAATAGCTCGACATGTAGGCAAAAATTATATCACGTAACCTAGTATTGTAAACAGTTACAAATATTAAACTTTACAGACTGCTAGCTTACCTGCAGCCATTTTGCTATCTCTGCTATCCAACTTGGCTAGCTATCACTTCTTCTAAAACCCATCTTTTTAATTTTGATAGAGGACGAGAATGCCGAATTTTCACTGTATCGCCAACTTTTAGTACATTTTTTTCATCATGGACATAATATTTAGTGGTCCTTTTTATAAATTTACCATAGACTGGATGAGCAGATTTTACTTCTACTGAGACTACAGCCGTTTTATCCATAGCATTACTTGTAACATTACCAATGATAATTTTGGGTTGCGCTTCTGTATTTGCGCTGTGCTCTACACTACTCATATTCTACCTTCCAGCTTCGTTTTGTGATTTTCCTGATAAATTTAATGAATGCAGATGTGTTTTAACTCTTGCTATATTTTTTCTAACCAATCTGATTCTATGAGGAGCAGATATCTGCCCAGTCGCCTTACGGAGCTTCAGTCCTATTTGTTCTTTTGTTAGCTCTTCTAATAATTGATATAATTCATCAACTGATTTATCTTTTATGCTTTCGTTGCTCATAATTTTATCTGTTTAATCTAGTTTATTACTAATTTTCTACACCACTTTTTACATTTTTTTACATTGGTGTTCTGGTTTGAAAAATTGTTTTAAATGGCAACTTAGCCGATGCTAGAGCAAAAGCCTCACGAGCAACTTCTTCCGTTACTCCATCCATTTCATACAAAACATGGCCAGGTTTAATTTCTGCTACCCAGTACTCTACACTTCCTTTACCTTTACCCTGCCTAACCTCTAACGGTTTTTTACTAATAGGTTTATCGGGGAAGGCTCTTACCCAAATATTACCACCACGCTTAATAAATCTTGTCATAGCTCTACGAGCAGCTTCGATTTGCCTTGCAGTTAGCCTACCTCTAGTTGTTGATTTTAGTCCATACTCACCAAAACTGACTTTATTACCAGTTGTAGCTATACCACGATTACGACCTTTTTGGGCTTTTCTGTATTTTGTTTTCTTGGGCTGCCTAAGCATCTCAAACCTCTATTTTACTATTGATTTACTATTGCGTTATGTTAGTTCATTTCACTTTCTGGTATTAAGATTTTGACTCTAATAAAGAATCTTCATCTCTAGCATTTGTTTTGCTCAATCCAAGTATATCGCCTTTGTATATCCACACTTTAACGCCTATTATACCATAGGTAGTCAAAGCTTCTGCAGTAGCATAATCGATATCAGCCCTAAAGGTATGCAATGGAACCCTACCTTCACGATACCACTCAGTACGAGCTATTTCTGCGCCCCCTAATCTACCAGCAACACATACTTTAATCCCTTTAGCACCCAGACGCAGAGTACTCGAAACAGCTCGCTTCATAGCTCGACGAAACATAACACGTTTCTCTAATTGTTGAGCGATAGTCTCAGCTACTAATTGAGCATGTAACTCTGGTTTTTTTATTTCTTGGATACTTATTTGTACAGGAACACCAGCTATTTTAGAAACTTGTTTCTTTAACTTTTCAACATCTTCGCCTTTTTTACCTATAACTACCCCTGGACGAGCTGCGTTAATAGTAACACCTGCTTTACCACTCTGACGCTCTATAATGATGTCACCAATACCAGCTGCACTAAGCTCTTTTTTCAACCAATCCCTGATTTTTTTATCTTTAATGAGTGTCTTAGCAAATTCCAGCTTGTTACTAACAAACCACTTTGATTTGGATTCTTTGTTTATGCCCAACCTTATTGCTATCGGATTTACTTTTTGTCCCATCATTTGCTCTCTTTTTCTGCTAATTCAACTGAAATATGACTCATCTTCTTTTCGATACGGTTGGCTCTACCCTTAGCTCTAGCTCTTACTCTTTTTAAAGAGGGACCTTCATTAACTTGGATTTTTGCCACATATAAGTTATCAATGTCCAATCCAAAGTTATTTTCCGCATTAGCTATAGCAGAAAGTAATAACTTATGGATCATTGTTGCAGATTTTTTTGGTGTATACGATAAAACATCTAGTGCTCTATCTATTGATTTCCCTCTTATTGTATCAGCAACAAGTCTGGCCTTTATAGAAGATACACTAGCATATCTTAGGTGCGCTACTACTTGCATAATTACCTCTTGTTATTTTTTCTTAGCTGGTGCTTTGGCAGCTGCCGGCTTAGTTTTCTTATCGCCAGAATGGCCTTTAAATGTTCTTGTTACAGCAAACTCTCCTAGTTTATGTCCTACCATATTTTCTGACACATACACCGGAACGTGTAACTTACCATTATGAACTGCTATAGTTAATCCCACCATATCAGGGATAATGGTTGACCTTCTTGACCATGTCTTGATAGGTTTTTTGTTGTTCTCGCTTTTGGCGCCTTCAACTTTTTTTAGTAAATGGCTATCTATAAATGGCCCTTTTTTTAATGAACGTGGCACTATTTAACCCTCTTGTTGTTTCTGTAACTATTTTTTATCACGTTTTCTTACAATAAACTTGTTAGATTTCTTACCTTGACGTGTTTTATAACCCTTCGTTGGCATACCCCATGGAGTAACTGGATGTCTACCACCGGAAGTCCTTCCTTCACCACCACCATGAGGGTGATCAACCGGGTTCATTGCAACCCCTCTTACTGTAGGACGGATACCACGCCATCTATTAGCACCCGCTTTACCAATTTTTCTCAAATTATGAGCATTGTTTCCAACTTCGCCTACTGTTGCATAACCATCAGCTAAAACCTTTCTCATCTCTTTTGAAGCTAAACGCACTATAGCGTACTGTCCTTCTACAGAGACTAACTGTACAGAAGCACCAGCACTTCGCGCTAATTGCGCACCTTTGCCAGGTCGCAACTCAACAGAATGGATCACAGTACCTACTGGGATGTTACGTATCGGAAGAGCATTACCTATTTTTATGTCCGCGCTGCTTCCTGACTTAACAACATCATCAACTTTAAGACCTTTAGGAGCTAAAATATAACGCCTTTCACCATCAGCATAAACTAACAATGCCAGATTCGCTGTCCTGTTTGGGTCATATTCTAATCTTTCAACTCTTGCTGGAACGTTTTCTTTATCTCTACGCACAAAATCGACTAATCTATACTTCTTTTTATGGCCTCCACCTTGGTGTCTTACAGTAATATGGCCAATATTATTTCTACCACCATTCTTAGACTTTTTAACAGTTAACTGACGGTGTGGCTTACCTTTATGTAAATCATGATTCACCACATCAACAACGAATCTACGTCCAGGTGATGTTGGTTTTCTTTTTAAAACTGCCATATTTTTTTACCCCTATTCAACAGCATCTACTAAATCAAGCTTGAAGCCTTCTTGCAGCTGTATATACGCTTTTTTCCAGTCTTTACGCTTACCGATTTTTTGCTTAAATGATTTAGTTTTACCAAGTACATTTAAAGTTTTTACTGATTTAACTTTAACGCTGTAAAATAATTCAATAGCATTTTTAATGTCTACTTTGTTTGCTTTTTTTTGTACTTTAAATACATATTGATTAATCTTGTCTGCATTTAAATATGACTTTTCTGTCATATGTGGACCAATGACAACTTTGATTGCTTCAATTTCTTTCAGTTTATTACTCATGATAAAACTTCCTCAAGACTTTTAAGAGCGTCGGCAGTTATAATTACTTTATCAGAGCTAATTAAACTTACAGGGTCAATAAGCTCCACATCTACCATATACACGTTTTTTAAATTACGGCTCGATAGAAACAAGTTCATATCAAATTCTTGTGTAACAAGAGTAACTTTCTGCTTTGAAATATCATAAGGTGCTAATAAGCTTAATAAATCTCTCGTTTTTGGTTGAGCAATTGCAAAATTTTCAATAACAACCAATCGGTCTGTTCTATTTAGTTCAGAAAAAATAGAACACATGGCACCTGCATACATTTTTTTATTTATCTTTAGATCATAACTCTTTGGCTTTGCAGCAAATACTTTACCACCTGTACGCCAAATAGGGCTTCGGATAGAACCTGCACGAGCACGGCCTGATCCTTTTTGTTTCCATGGTTTAGCACCACCACCACTTACTTCAGAACGAGTTTTTTGTGCTTTCGTACCTGATCTTATATTCGTTAAGGTGCTGGTAATCACCTGATGGATTAATGCTTCGTTATATGCAACATCTAAAAATTTTTCAGACATCTCAACAGAGTTATCTGTTTTCTTTAATTGTGCACTCATCAAATTAAGTTTCATTTATTAATTACTCTCTACTTGGCTTACTTTAGTTTAATTAGCGTGTGAAATCACAACATCACTACCCGGAAAGCCAGGTACTGCACCCTTCAGAAGTATTAAGCTCTTATCAGCATTAACTCTTACTACTTCCAGGTTTCTAATAGTTCTTTGTACATTACCCATATGGCCAGCCATTTTCTTGCCCTTAAATACTTTACCAGGACTTTGATTTTGCCCTATTGATCCAGGTGCCCTATGCGATAATGAGTTACCATGCGAATTATCCTGAGTACGAAAATGATGGCGTTTAATTGCACCAGCAAAACCTTTACCTTTAGTAGTTCCTGTAACATTAACTTTTTGACCTTCTGTAAAAACAGTAACATCTATAGATGTGCCAACAGGATAGTTACTTAATTTATCTTCCGGCAATCTAAATTCGTGTAAAGCTCTACCTGGCTCAACATTAGCTTTTGCATAATGGCCACGGATAGCTTTATTTACTTTATTAGGTGCCTTATGCCCAACCTTTACTTGAATAGCACTATAATTATCATTTTCAACAGTTTTGACTTGTACGATAACGTTAGGGTCAACTTGAACAACTGTTACAGGCACAGCGAAACCATCCGCTGTAAAGACTCTAGTCATTCCGCATTTGCGTCCTATAATTCCTACTGACATCTTAACCTCTTTATAAAAAATATTACTGCTTGTCGCCAAGCTTTAATTCTATTTCAACACCAGATGGTAAATCTAATTTCATCAAAGCATCAATAGTTTTGTCATTGTGATCAACAATTACAACCAGACGTTTATATTTTCTTATCTCGTACTGATCTCTTGCATCTTTATCTTTATGCGGAGAAATCAATATAGTAAATTTTTCGATAGTTGTAGGTAAGGGTATAGGTCCACGCACCATAGCACCTGTTCTTTTTGCTGTTTCAACAATTTCTTTTGTAGATAAATCAATTAGCTTATGATCTAAAGCTTTTAAAGAAATTATAATTTTTTGTTTTTGCGGTAAACTCATAGTAAGACCTTTATTTAAAATTACCCATTACTTTATTTATTCAATAATTTTAGTTACAACACCAGCGCCTACTGTTCTACCACCTTCGCGTA
>CAZSRF010000024.1:0-6303 GCA_964609155.1 uncultured Gammaproteobacteria bacterium
CCCCCGACATCCTGCTCCCAAAGCAGGCGCGCTACCAGACTGCGCTATACCCCGTGTGTATTTCTAAAGCTGAATAATAACTAGAAAATCTCCTTTCGTCAATGAGTTGTATGTATATTTATTTCAATTGACCGTCTGTTTTAAAACCACACTGAACGCTTGATTTATATAACAAACACTTGTCCAAATAGTAAAAACTGTTGAAACACATAACAACAATACACCAAAATTAATTAATTGTGTTGACATATTAGGGTTTTGGCTCAATAAAATAATAATAGCTAACATCTGTAAAGCTGTTTTAATTTTACTAAGCTTTGTAACTGCAACAACATCACTTCTACCTAATCTAGCCATCCATTCTCTTAAACCTGAAATAATTAGCTCCCGACTCACAATAATAAAAGCTGGTATAGTGATCCAAAAAGTATCATACTCGCCAAGTAGTAACATAAGAGCAAGCACCACTATGAGCTTATCAGCAATAGGATCTAAAAAAGCTCCAAAACTGGTTACTTGATTTAACCTTCTTGCGACAAAACCATCCAACCAATCTGTTAAACTCGCCATCGTAAAGATAAAAGCAGATAACTCATGATGATAATGCAAAGGAGAATAGTAAACTACAATAAATATAGGAATTAAAGCGATTCTAAATACTGTCAACGAATTTGGGAAATTTAAGTTACTCATTTTTTCTTTCATTAGCGTTATATTTTATATTTCTATCATGCAAATAATCATAAATCATTTGTGCTTTAGCTTTACTAATACCAGGAACGGTTGCAAGCTGATCAATTGTGGCTAAAGCTATTTGTTGCCAACCACCAAAATGCATTAGTAAATTTTTACGACGCATTGCCCCAATTCCTGGTAGCTCTTCTAGTATCGATGTAGTCTGTTCTTTAGTTCGTTTTGCTCTGTGACCTACTATAGCAAATCTATGCGCCTCATCACGAATTTGTTGCAACAAATGCTTTGCTTCAGATTTTTCGGACATATTGATATATTCCAACGTTTCCCCTACTAAAATGCGATCAAATTCAGCACGTCGTCTATCACCTTTGGTTATACCATATATCTTAATACTACTTGCACAGAGATCAAAGTCTAAATCATGAAATACTTTTTTTGCTGCATTCACTTGAGTTTTACCTCCGTCAATCAATATCAAATCAGGCATTAGCTCTAGATTACCTGTTACTAAAATCTTTTTGTAACGCCGTAGTAAAACATCGTACATTGCAGCAACATCATCGCCTTTTTTAGAATCAATATTGTATCTACGATATTGAGATTTATCAGGACCTATGCTTTTAAACACCACGCAGCTTGCGATAGTCTGATTACCAAATGTATGGCTCACATCAAAACATTCTATTTTGGCAGGTATATTAGCTAATCCTAGTGCTTTTTTTAGCAATAAAAACTGATGTTCATAAACTGCCGCCTTTTTGCGATTTTTTTCCAAAAGCTCACTAGCATTTTTCTCTGCCAAGTTAAGCCATTTTAATTTACTGCGCCTTGGATGAGTATTAATATCTATACTGCCAATAGGGCTATTACTTGAGAGATTTAATAATAAATCACTCAATAATTTTTTACTATCTTCAACAAAATCTACATTAATAACAATTTCTGAAGGTATTATTGCACTCTCTGGTAGGTTAACATAAAACTGACCTAGTGCTGTTAAAATTATTTCTTCATAACTTTCTTGGGTATTATATTCTAATAAAATTTTATCTATATACTCTCTACTACCTAGTAGCGAGCCATTGCGAAACTGCAGTATAGACATCACTAAAATATTATTAGTCACTATACAAGCTATCACATCTGTTGGTTTATTTGTCTTAGTCTTATTATTCGCGACATATTGCTGAGTGAAAACTGCTTGTAACTTTTTAATTTGATCGCGTAAGATAGCAGCTTGTTCATAATGTTGCCGTTTTGAAGCTTCCTCCATTAGCTTGGCAAATTTACTTATTAAATCTTGACTTTTACCTTCTAAAAACTCTTGTGAATTCTTGATACTTTCAGCATATACTTCTTTGTCAATATTACTGACACAAGGCGCACTGCATCTATTTATTTGAAATAATAAACAAGGTCGCGTTCTATTTTTAAAAAAACCATCCGTGCAACTACGAATTAAAAATACCTGTTGCAATACCTTAATAGTCTCTTTAGCTGCATTAACATTAGGATAAGGCCCAAAACATAAAGAATTCTTGGGCCTTCGGCCGCGAAATAAATAAATTCGCGGAAAGATATGGTTTGATAAACAAATATAAGGATAACTTTTATCATCCCGCAATAAAATATTGTATCTTGGTTTGTGTTGCTTGATTAGATTACATTCAAGAATTAAAGCTTCTGCTTCTGTATTAGTAATCGTTGTGTTGATAGCGCACGTTTGTTTAATTAGCGCAGTTGTTTTTGATCCAGTATTTTTATTAAAGTAGCTAGCAAGACGATTGGCTAAATTATTAGCCTTGCCTACATAAAGAATATCTCCTGTATCTGATAACATTTGATAGATACCCGGTTTCTTACTGCAGTCTTTAATAAATTGTTTAATGCTAGCCGGATCATTGACATCAAGATCTATAGCCATAATTTAACCTAACACCACACAACTATTATGCTAGACAATATGTTCTGTATCCAGCATCCCATGTCTAATAGCTAGGTGTGTTAATTCCACATCACCATCCACGCCTAGCTTTTCAAATAACCGGTATCTGTAGCTATTGACAGTTTTAGGGCTAAGACACAATTTATCAGATATCTCTTGTACTTTTTGGCCGTTTGTTATCATAATCATCACCTGAAGCTCTCGCTCTGATAAAGAATCAAAAGGAGAATCATCTTGATTTGTCAGATGCTTTAACGCTAATTGCTGAGCAACTTCTGGACTCAAATACTTTTGACCAGCATAAACTGCACGAATAGCTTGGACCATCTCATCAATACTTGAACCTTTTGTAATATACCCTACAGCACCCGCCTGCAGCAAACGCGTAGGAAATGGCTCTTCACCATATACAGTAACTGCGATAACTTTAATATCAGGATCTGTTCTTAATACTTTTTTAGTAGCCTCTAAACCACCAATACCAGGCATCTTCACATCCATTAAGATTACCTGTGGTTTTAATTCTCTTGCTAATTTAACAGCATCTTCACCACTTTTTGCTTCACCTATAACTTTAATGCCACTGACATCTGCAAGTAAGCGGCGGATCCCAACTCGTACCAAATCATGATCATCAACTAGTAGTACATTTATCAAGATGCCACTCCTTTATTATCTTTAATCTTATTCTGATTAGCCCACATTTTTAGATCATAATAAAAAAAGATGCTTGTTTGCAACTGTTTGTATATAAATAAAAACATAAATAACATCATCTATAGATGTACTATAAATTTTATCTTAAAATCGCACCTTTATGGTGTGACGCACTTGTCATATATGAAAATATTTCATAAAATGAACACGATCTTAAAGTTACTATTTAAACTACTATTAAAACTATTATTAAAAGGACCTTTGTGAAAACTAAAAAACCTTGCAAATCTAACGATACATTAGGGCATGCTATTAAACAAGTAGAATCTTATATCACGAGTCTAAAACCTCAAAGCCACCAGGAAATAAAGAAAGCTACTAACAACTTATCAAAAGCTGCTCTAGGTGCCTACCTTAGTGTTCACACTTATAGTGAAACATTAGAATTTATAAACCAACTTGCACATACTCTAGTTGATGACATTTCCTCACATTTGTGCGTGACAGCTGAGCATAAAGATAAGATACACTGAGTTAAAGTGGCGGAGAGACTGGGATTCGAACCCAGGGAAGGTTGCCCTTCAACGGTTTTCAAGACCGCCGCATTCGACCGCTCTGCCACCTCTCCTGTTAAGACAGCTGCAATTCTACAATAAAAAAATAGTAATGGGAATATCAGAAATAGGTTTTATAACATTTTTATTAACCAGTTGTTAAATAAACTAACATAACAGGTTGATTAACCTAATAAATAAATATAGTGATTGATATTTATTAAACAAATAATGCGTTATACTAAAGATAGATCGTTATACTTATTTTTAAGAAATATGGAGGCTTTATGTCCAATCTACCCCCTAATGCCAATGGATACCATACGAACGTCGCTCCAAGAAGCGCTTACTCTTTTGTGTCGAGCCACGCAGTATTAAAAAACACCTATATGCTACTAGCGATGACCTTGCTCTTTAGTGCAATCATGGCTTATGTATCAGTGATTATGAATGTCGGCCTGATTAACCCTTGGATCTTTTTAGCTGGGGCAATTGGCTTACAAGTACTGATTCATTTTACTGCAGAATCTTCCTTTGGAATACTTGCTACATTTTTGTTCACAGGTTTTATGGGGTTCACAGCTGGACCTTTTTTAAACTTGGTTATGAGTACACTCAATAACGGGGCTCAACTTATTATTATTTCTGCGGGCGGTACCGCAATGGTTTTCTTTGGGTTATCTGGTTATATCCTAACCACCAGAAGAGACATGAGCTTTTTAGCCTCTGCTTTAGTAGCCGGCAGTATTGTCGCTATGGTTGCTATGGTTGTCTCCTTAGTTTTTAATATTCCTGGTTTACAGCTTGCTCTTTGCGTCTTGTTTATACTGCTATCTTCAGCGTTAATTCTTTATCAAACAAGTGCCATTATACACGGCGGTGAAACCAACTATGTGTTAGCAACTGTTTCCTTATATTTATCTATCTATAATTTATTTATGACAATCTTACAACTTTTAGTCGCTTTTTATGGTGACAGATAATAGATAGTAAAAACTCATCAAATATAACTAAAAAGGCTCTACTCTTGAGTATAGTAGAGCCTTTTTTATGACCCCTTAAGGACAACCACCTGCCCCAGGCGCACCTGGAGTAGATTCAGCAGCATCAGACTGAGGATCGCCAGCCACCTGCTCTTGACTATATGCTATAAAAACCCCTGGAGACGTAGATACAGGGGACTCAGGTAGAACTGTCGTTTCTGGGCTTGGACTTGTTACAGGTTCACGATAACTTTCAGTTGTTGCACCCCTCATCTCAGGACAAACAGCAAAGAAAGAAACTATTTTACAAAACATTTTAAGTAAGAATGCTGCAAAATGAAAACTTATTTCATGATGACGTCTATGCTTTTGTGCAGCAAAATCGTATTGTTCTTCTTCGTTATCAACGAGCCTTCGACTAACTTTAACAAATTCGCGTTCTTTTGGTCTATTGCTATCGCGCCATTCCACTAACCATTTCATACTTCCATGTTCTTTAAATCTCTCATCAGTCTCTATGTGAGCTGCAATATACTTATCCACTGCATTCCAAACAAGATTAGCATGTGTATTCATAGCACGACCTTTCACATACGTTGGTGCTGCATCCAGCCCTTCCATAAACTCGTCTTTCATCATAGGGGTTCGGCCAGATTCTAATGATTTCAATAAATTAAAATATAAAGAATGAGCACCACCTCTATCAATAGCATCTTTACAAGTAAAATTAACTGCATCTGGATTTAGTTTTTCTATTATAAAACTGGTTAATTCAAATTTAACAAAATGAAACATTAATGCTTGCCTTTGCGCAGGAGAAATCATTATATGTTCAGTCAATCCTAATTTTTTTAGACTTGCTGCTAGCAATTCATCTATTTTAGCTCCATCCAAACCAATTTTTGTTCTGAGCTTGTCGCTGATATGAAAATCCATACTGCCAGTATCTAAGGCTAAGGCTTTAATTTCACGAACAGCTAGTTCTTTTGATAAAATAGGCCTGTTATCTACTACATGCCGACGCGTTAGTAATCCACCATCTGCTGGTAATGTTATGACAGCAAGGTTCGAATGACGATCTTCTAATTGATGTAGTGCTCTTGTAAAACTTCCCTCACGAAGGCGCTCCATTGCACCCGTACCATGCTTTAATGCATTGAAATAAATATTAGTGATCTTCTCTGAATCTTCTGTTTTCTTAGCGGCTAAATACGCTTCAAACATTGGGTTAATTCTAACTCTACCATCTATGACCTCAACTTGAGTACCAAAACGAAGTTCTGTAAAACCCAGATCAGAATGATACTTCCTGACTGTAGGTATACTACCTGACAACATCGGTTGATACCACGCACCCATAAGAGCATTTAAAGCAGACAATGCACTATCTGCTTTAACAGGATTGGTAAAATTAATACCTCTTGAACGAGCTTTTGCAGCTTGCCTAATCTGATCGCGCGTTGTTGTA
>CAZSRF010000024.1:6313-36413 GCA_964609155.1 uncultured Gammaproteobacteria bacterium
CCATTGAGCTGTAGTCTTTAACGCTTGGTTGTCATTTTCATAAAAAGCCAAAAATAGTTGACGCAACTGGGCTCTATCTTTATCGGACATTGTTTTTGTCAGCATTCTTTGCATACCCAGCAAATAATCACGATAATGATTTCCGTAGGCATAATAAGGATCATATGATTGGTCTAACTTTGCATCAGATCGTACTTCCGCTAAGAGACCTTTTTGATGCTTTCTTATAACAAACAGATAGTCGTAACATAATCTATTTGCCAACTGTGCGCCATCTTTCAATTCTTGAACTTTTACTGGCAAATCTCTTGGAACTGTAGACATAATTTTTAAATAAAATAATTACAATTAGTTGATTCCATAATTTCATTGTATTTCCTCAATCTTAAGCTAGAATTAACAACTTTCAGCAATTCTGATCATAACTTATTGATTTATAGTGAGCACAAAACCACACTCCGCTCACAACTGCCCCAAGCAATTAGACTTTTTTATAGGCTGAAAGTTCATCTCAGTTCTAATACTAATTAGGAATAAAAGTTATTTGTTTGACTATTAACAATATTTGACTATCTTTAGACTATATTCAAAAAAATCTAATTATTCATGATTAATGAAGAAAGTTTACTAAAAAATTTAAATATCAGCTTAAAAAGTGGTGATAAGCAAACAGCCTTTGCTCAGGCTATGGCCTTAGCTAGCTTAGGTAACACCTATGGCATGGAGCAAGCAATAAAACTCTCTGCAGATCTAAAGCTACCTAGTCCTGCAGATTTAATCAGCACTTATATCCCACTAATTGTAGAAGCTAAACGTACATCCTTTGAAACTCTTGAGCGGTTTACAAAAGAAATTAGTAGTATTTGGCCATCACAAACTCACGATGGAAAACTATTGGACAAAGTCCTAAGACAGGTATTCCTCGACACCAATCGCTCGAAAATTAATATATTTAATGAACAAGGTGATATCATCTTTAGCAAAGCAGAATTTATGGAGATAGCAGCACGGCATGATATAAATACTGCTGAGGGTTTTGAAAACTATAAAAAAGGATTATTTGCTGCTTTAAAAGCAAAACATATTCCAAAGGAATGTCTTTATTATTTAAATCAAGCGATTAGTGCACCAGTATTAAAATATTTATACGAAGCCGCCAATGATGAACATAATCTATCTTTTTTCCCTGTCCCAACAAAACCTGCTTATGCCTCAGTAATAAGAGACGATGGTTCCATTACAGGCCTGGCTATGAGCCAAATAGACAGAGTCCAAGCTCCCTCTAGAGGTAAAGAGTGGGAGTTACCTCCTGGTATTAAGTCTACTCTTGTTGAATTTAAAATAAACCAAGATGGCACTGTCGAGGTAATATACACTAAAATTCCTGATTTTAGAAAAACCTTGGCTATTGATGCTAGGACCGAAGGGCTCCCTAGTTACCTTAGATCAGGTAAAAGTGGTTTAGATCCTGCCGTCTTAGACGCTATAACCAAAGTTACTATGAGTCCCGATCATACAAAATTTGCTCTTCTTCCTATTTGGAGGCGTGGATCATCAAGTTCAACTTTAGCCCCATCAGAAGATGCTACAACTGTAATAAGTCACCCCTCGAGCCCTACAGGCCCAAGAAACCCTCTCAGCCCCCAGGAAGATGCAACCAAAGATCATCCACTAATAGATCCACCTGATACACCTAGAGGACCATCTAGATAGCCTCATAATTTACATACTTTCTCAATACATTAGGCACCAAAACACTACCATCCTCTTGCTGATAATTTTCCAAGACAGCCACCAGAGCTCGACCCACAGCAACACCAGATCCATTTAACGTATGCACCAATTCGGGTTTTCCTGTTTCATGGTTTCTATACCTTGCTTTCATTCTACGTGCTTGAAAATCTGAACAATTACTCACAGATGAAATTTCTCTATACGTGTTTTGAGATGGCAGCCATACCTCCAAGTCATATGTCTTAGTGGCGTAAAAGCCTATATCTCCGGAACAAAGCTCTACTACTCTATAGGGTAACTCTAATAATTGCAGCACTTTTTCAGCATGTTTAACCATTTCTTCATGAGCCTTAAAAGAAGCATCAGGTGTTGTTATTTGGACTAATTCAACTTTTTCAAATTGATGAACACGAATCATGCCTCTAGTATCTTTTCCATAAGAACCTGCTTCTTTTCTAAAACAAGTAGAATGAGCCGTATATCTCAAAGGTAACATTTTAGGATCTAATATTTCATCTCGCACTAAATTAGTTACAGGCACTTCAGACGTAGGGATTAAACCCTGCTCTCCTACAAAATATAAATCCTCTTGCATATTCGGTAATTGCCCTGTGCCTTCTAATATATCTAGGCCTACTAAATACGGTACATTTACCTCCGTGTAGCCATGTTGTTCTGAGTGTAAATCTAACATAAACTGGGCAAGTGCACGGTGTAATCTTGCTACTTTATTTCTTAAAACAACAAATCTTGCACCGGATAATTTAACACCCGCTTCCATATCTAGCCCATCGTTCCTAGCACCTAAATCAACATGGTCTTTTGGAGTAAAAGTAAATTTTTTAGGTTCTCCCCAACGACGAATTTCTTTATTTTCTGTTTCATCTTTACCTACCGGGATCTCAGGATATAACATATTAGGTAAATTTAAACAAAAATCTCGAATTTCTTTTTGAACTTGCTCTAAACTCTCTGTACGAACTTTTAAGTCTTCGCCTATAGTGCTTACTTTATTTAATAAAGCATTAATCTCATCTTGTGGGATTTTTTTAGCTTTTGCTTGACCTATAGCTTTTGATTCAGTATTTCTTATGTTTTGCAGGTTTTCAACTTCAACTTGTAAGGCTTTTCTTTGCTCCTCAAGCTTTACAAAGATATTTAGATCAATTTTTTTACCACGTTTTTGTAGCATATCTGTTACTAATGGTAAATTTTCACGTAATAATTTTTGGTCTAACATAAAGTTACTATTCTCTATCTAATTATTTAGTATGTAATTATTTCTATTATTCAGATCTGTTATTAAGCCCTTTTAGATAATCTAATTTTTTTTTAATATTTATTTCAAGACCTCTTTCAACGGGCTCGTAATATCTTTCTGGTATCATTTCAACTGGAAAATATTTTTCACCAACAACATAAGCATATTGCTCATTATGAGCATATTTATAATCTTTACCATAACCTAAGTTTTTCATTAACGATGTAGGTGCATTACGTAAATGTTTTGGCACTTCCAAACTACCATTTTGTTTAACAGACTGCATAGCTTTATTATAAGCCACATAAGAAGCATTACTTTTTGCTGCAACACTTAAATAGATCACAGCTTGGGCTAAAGTTAACTCGCCCTCTGGGCTCCCTAAACGTTTTAGCACTTCCCAAGCATCTAAGCAAATACTTAAGGCCTTTGGATCAGCGTTACCAATATCTTCTGATGCTGTCCTAATTAATCTTCTTGCAATATAGATAGGATCACAACCACCATCTAGCATTCTACACAACCAATACAACGCTGCATCTGGATCTGATCCCCTGATTGATTTATGCAGAGCAGAAATTTGGTCATAAAAAGCATCACCCTGTTTATCAAAACGCCGTTGCTCACCATTCATCATTTCTTCAAGATGACTAACAGCAATAGCATTAGAGTTACTGATCGATATTACCCATTCTAGTCGATTTAATAATCTTCGTGCATCACCGTCTGCCATTCTAATTAAAAATGCTTTTGCCTCGTCATCTATAGTTAACTTATTATTATACCCATAATATTTATCACTTAGTGCTCGATCTAAAATTTGTTCTAGCTCTTCATCATTTAACCTTTCTAAAACAAAAACTTTTGCTCGCGATAATAAAGCGTAATTTAATTCAAAAGAAGGATTCTCTGTCGTGGCACCTATAAAAACTAATGTACCATCTTCTACATAGGGTAAAAAAGCATCTTGTTGTGCTTTATTAAATCTATGTACTTCATCTACAAATAAAATAGTTTGCTCATGGTTAAATAACCTTGTTTGAGCTCGACTAACTATTTCACGAATATCCTTAACACTGCCCATAACAGCTGATATCTGCTCAAAAGCTGCTGTAAAATGTTTGGCAATCAAACGAGCAAGCGTAGTTTTGCCTGTACCTGGCGGCCCCCATAAGATCATAGAATGCATCTTTTTATGCGGGCTATTAAGCATAGACCAAATAGGTTTGCCTGTAGCTAGAAGATGCCTTTGACCAATAAAATCAGCAAGCATTTCTGGTCGTAATTTTGCCGCTAATGGCGCCGTATGCTTCATTTAAGAAATTTCGCTTGCATTAATAACATCTACACCTTTGGGAACAATAAAATTAAACGTATTATTATTAATTCCTTGATTAATAATTACATTTGTTAATTCAACCGTAATCTTTTTACTTTGCCCAGCGACAAAAGTTATTTTGTTTATTACTTTGGACTTAACTCTCGAGTCAAAATAAATAGTTAAATCAGAAATATAATTACTATCATTTTGTTCTGACTGTTCAGTAAGTTTGTTCATTGATAGTTTATAAGTACTAGCATTCTGGTTTGTAATATTATATTTTTTTGCAACATTATCCGGTGTATCTAATAAAATATAAAAAGGCGAATTCGCTATCTTACGCGTATCAAACTGATCAACTACTACCTGTTCTAGACCCACATCATAATGCCAAAACTTCAAACCATTGGTAGTATAACTTTGTTTTTCTTTTTGAGGCATGGTAATATTCCATACAAACTTATTGGGTCTGGCTAATTTTAATTTACCTTCTATCCTATTTCCTTTTTCTTCTGTTTGAACAAAATTGGCCGAAAGTGTTTTGACAGAACTAATTCTATCCATAAACTCTTGCGCCGATGGACTTAAAATAGGCTTTTTAATCTCTTTTTTTTGTTTTTCTAATAGTTCTTCTTGTTGGCGAATTTTAGGATCATCATCAATATTATGCAAAACTGCAAAGACTTGGCTGATAGAAATAATAAAAGAAGCTATTAATATGGGAACTGTGTTTTTTTTATTTAACATTGTATATATTTTATATAGATTTTTACAATTTAATCTTTGTCTTATTAACTTTATTTTACTGAGCTTTTGAGTGATCTTAATCTATTCCTTGGCCTTCTGGAATAAGTATCTCCCTCCCTCCTTTACTTCCAGAACCACCTAATATACCCGCAGCTTCCATCTGCTCTATTATATTGGCAGCTCTATTGTACCCTATTTTGAACCTACGCTGTACTGAAGAAATAGAAGCTTTGCGAGTTTCTAAGACAAATTGTACAGCCTGATCATAAAGAGGATCATTATCACTGCTGTCCTCATAATCATCAGTAGCTAATTTTGGCAACCCAGGGATATTAAAATTTGAATTAGTAATATCTTCATTATAATCTGGCGCTTGTCTTGCTCGCCAATCATCTGCAACAGAATGAACTTCTTGATCTGAGACAAAAGCTCCGTGGACTCGTACAGGCAAACCGCTACCAGGCGCCAAATATAACATATCACCTTGGCCTAATAACTGCTCCGCTCCTTTTCTTCCAATAATTGTTCTACTGTCTACTTCAGATACTACTCAGAATGCAATTCTTGTAGGAATATTTGCTTTGATAAGACCAGTAATCACATTAACTGAAGGTCTTTGCGTTGCCAGAATCATGTGAATACCAGCAGCACGTGCTTTTTGAGCTATCCGGGCTATCAACTCCTCCACCTTTCGCCCTACTACCATAATCATATCAGCAAATTCATCAACAATAACGACAATAAATGGTAACGTTTCCAGCTCAGGAGCTTTTTCATCAATATCTGCAGGCCATAGTGGGTCTAAAATAGGCTCATTCTTTTGTTGGGCTTCTTCAACCTTACGATTGTAACTAGCAAGATTTCTTACACCTAATGCTGCCATCAGCTTATATCTTCTATCCATTTCTGCAACACACCATTTTAAAGCATTTGCAGCATCACGCATATCTGTGACTACAGGAGCTAATAAATGAGGGATACCATCATAAACTGAAAGTTCTAACATTTTTGGGTCAATCATAATCAACCTAACATCTTTAGGTGTTGCCTTAAATAAAATACTAAGCAACATCGCATTCACCCCCACTGACTTACCTGAACCAGTGGTGCCAGCTACCAATAAATGAGGCATTTTTGATAAATCAGCTAGTTTAATTTTTCCTGAGATATCTTTACCCAATACGAGCGTAAGAGGTGATTTATTTTTAGCATACTCAGGATGTTCTAATAATTCTCTTAGACGTACTATTTCACGGTGAGTATTTGGTACCTCTAAGCCTACATATGGTTTACCAGGAATAACCTCAACCACACGCACACTTACTATAGCTAAGCTTCGCGCAATGTCTTTAGCCAAGCCTGAGACTTTACTTACTTTGATACCTGGCGCTAATGATAGTTCAAACCTTACAACGACTGGCCCTGGCTGCACTCCAACTACTTGAGCTTCTACACCAAAATCTAATAATTTATACTCTACTAAACGCGATAAATCATGTAATTCTGCATCTGAGTAACCTGCACCTTCTACATTTGCTGACATCTCCAAAAGACTTACATCAGGTAATCCATCAGGAGTAATAGAAGAGATAGGCAACTGCTTGGCTTTAGTAAGATTTTTGGGTTTTAATACTACTTGTTCAATATTATTTTTAATTTTTTTAAATGCTGAAACATCTAAGCTACTACTTGCATTAATACTTTTCTCTCCAGCAGGATTATTTTTTATAATTTCTAATTTGCTCGGTTTTGTATTTGTTATTGTATCCGTTGTCTTTACCTGAGATATTTTGGATATCTTAGATACATCAAATTCCTTAAATTTAGATAATCTCGATGTTGATATTGATGGATTCTTGGTTGCATTATTTCTAAAATTATATAGCCAACTCTTAAGACTATCTAAATACTTAAATATTATCTGCTTAAGTACTATCGACCAATTTATAACTTGTTTTCCTATATAATCCAACGCTTGCACCCAAGATAACCCAGTTACCAAAGTTACGCCTATAAAAAAACCAGCAGCTAACAGTACTGTTGCACCAATTTTATTAAAAACTGCTGTAAAGCTATGACTTATTAATTTTCCAATTAATCCACCTGGGCCCATCATTAATGGATCTAAGTTCAATAAATAGCCTAGATACAAACTTGCTAGAGCGGCTCCACAAAGCAATGCTAGAAGAAATCCTAAAGCTTTCACAAAGACATGAAGCCAATTTATTTCTATCTCCTCGCTGCGTTTCGCATAGCTAGCATAGGACGCATAAAACAAACTTACAGGAATCCAATATGATAAATAACCAAAGAAGTAATACATGATATCTGAAAACCAGGCACCCAATTGACCACCATAATTAGTTATGATCTTATTATTAATATGGGTAAAACCAGGATCATCTAAATTATAAGTAAGTAAGCAAATGAACAAATAGCTAGTTAAGGCAAATAAAAAAATAGCACTTGCTTCGTACACTCTCTGATCTAAATGTCCTAATCTAGATTTTTGATTATTTTTTTCTTGTATTTTATTTACAACACGTGTCTTTCGCGATTTTTCAATATTTGTACGTTTTCTTGCTTGTATCAAAATTTCCCCCACCTCACTCGAATAATCTGTCTATCAACCTAGCCTATTTTACAAAAAAACATATAGATAACTATAACTTATTATTAGCTTTAATTATAGATTTATGTACGCTATGATGTAATCAAAAATTATCTAACGAGTTTATTAGTATGAAATCTGAACATCATCGTCTTTTAATTTTAGGCTCAGGCCCTGCAGGCTACACAGCAGCAATATACTCAGCAAGAGCTAATTTAAAACCTGCTCTTATTGCTGGGCTCGCGCCTGGTGGGCAATTAACTACAACTACAGATGTGGATAACTGGCCTGGTGATGTTGAAGGTTTACAGGGTCCTGCCTTGATGGACAGAATGCAGGAGCATGCTTTGCGTTTTGATACCACTATTATTCATGATCATATCAATAAAACTGAATTAAACAAAAAACCTTTTGTTCTGTATGGCGATAATGCAACCTATACTTGCGATGCTTTAATCATAGCTACGGGAGCAAGCGCTATGTATTTAGGCCTACCATCTGAACAAGAATTTATGGGCCGTGGTGTATCAGCCTGCGCGACCTGCGATGGTTTTTTTTATAAAAATAAAACTGTTGCCGTAGTCGGTGGCGGTAACACTGCTGTTGAAGAAGCTTTATATCTAGCCAATATATGTAAAAAAGTTACACTTATTCATCGTCGTGATAAGCTTCGCGCTGAAAAGATTATGCAAGATAAATTATTCGCCAAAGAACAATCTGGTAACATTGAAATATTATGGAATCATGAACTAACTGAAATATTAGGCGATAGTAGCGGCGTTACCGGACTCAAAGTTAAAGCAACTACATTTAATCAAACCCAAGAACTTAAAGTAGATGGCGTGTTTATTGCTATAGGCCATAAACCTAATACAGATATTTTTACAGATCAGTTAGATATGTGTCATGGCTATATAACTGTCAATAGCGGATCTAAAGGCAACGCTACTGCAACAAGTGTTCCCGGCATTTTTGCCGCAGGAGATGTTATGGATTCTGTATACAGACAAGCAGTAACCTCAGCAGGCACAGGTTGCATGGCCGCATTAGATGCTGAAAAATATTTAGACGATCAATAATTATTATGTATCTACTAGTTATTGATCAGGGTACATCCAGTAGCAGAGTAATTTTATATAATACTGAATTTCAGATAGTCGCGAAAACTCAAATAGAAGTAACTCCAATATACCCACAACCTGGATGGGTAGAGCACGATCCTATAGAAATATTAAATAATATTATTTTACTAATTAGCCAGTGCCTTGATACAGCAAGTGAGTTATTGAAGCTAGATAAAAACAGATTGGTAACACAAATAATAGGACTTGGTATTACTAATCAACGTGAAACAACTGTTGTATGGGATAAACACACTGGCAAACCAATTCACAATGCTATAGTCTGGCAGGATCGTCGTACTATTGATTTTTGTGAAAACTTAAAAAAATCTTCTTATGAAGCAACTATTCATCAAAAAACTGGTTTGCTTATCGATCCCTATTTTTCAGCTACAAAAATTAATTGGATACTAAAAAAATACGATCTTTTCAACAATAAAAATATTTTATTTGGAACTATCGATTGCTATTTAATCTGGCATTTAACTCACGGAAAATCTCACGTAACAGACAGCACTAATGCTTCTAGAACTCAACTATTTAATATTAATACATTAGAATGGGATGACGATCTACTAGAGATATTTAACATACCCAAATCTATTCTACCTTTTGTTAAAAACTCAGCTGACAATTTTGGAGAAGTCAAGAGTACATTATTTAATACAACTGTGTCACATTTTATACCTATTTTAGGTGTAGCAGGCGATCAACAAGCAGCCGCAATTGGTCAACAATGCATCGCACCTAGCACTTGTAAGATAACCTATGGTACAGGATGCTTTGTACTACAACATACTGGCACTACGCCTATTTTTTCTAAACATAAACTTATTACAACCCTTGCCTATTGTCTTAATAATAAACCAAGTTACGCACTTGAGGGGAGTATCTTTGTAGCTGGCGCTGCCGTGCAATGGCTACGTGATGCTGTAAAATTAATTGCACGCGCCGAAGATAGCGAGAATATTGCTAAAGAGCTAACCAATAACCATGGTGTTTACTTAGTCCCGGCTTTCACTGGCCTTGGGGCCCCTTACTGGGATCCAGAAGCAAGAGGGGCCATTATGGGGCTTACCAGAGAGACAGGCTTTGCCCACATTGTCAGAGCAGCTCTAGAATCTGTTTGTTACCAGACGAAAGATCTCTTATCAGCCTTTGAAGCTGACTATGGCCTTCCTAGCATTATAAAAGTTGACGGTGGTATGACCGCCAATAATTGGTTATTACAATTCTTATCTGACATCACAAGACTTCACATAGAGAAACCGGCAGATTTAGAAGCTACTGCTAAAGGCGCTGCTGTATTAACCGCGCTTGGCGGGAGAATAATTGAGTCGGTTAGCTTGTTACCAGCTAATCCAACTACAAGACTTAGCACGACAAAATCCTACTATCCTATTATGCCCGAGGCAACCAGTCTTGCTCTTTATCAAGGCTGGTGCAAGGCAGTAGCTAGACTATTGC
The DNA here is from genome assembly GCA_964609155.1 of uncultured Gammaproteobacteria bacterium. Taxonomy (GTDB): domain Bacteria; phylum Pseudomonadota; class Gammaproteobacteria; order JAGOUU01; family JAGOUU01; genus JAGOUU01. The sequence goes on from CAZSRF010000024.1 coordinate 16,576, forward strand.
AAAAGTAAAAATAATGTTTATACTGGTTCTTTGCAATACTTGATGGGATTGGAGCTTTATAACATGTCAAAAGAAGATAACTTTACAATGAAAGGAACTGTGGTAGATACCCTACCCAATACAACGTTCCGTGTAGAGTTAGAAAATGGTTTTGTAATAACAGCCCATATATCAGGTAAAATGCGTAAAAATAATATTAGAGTTTTCACTGGCGATAAAGTTACCGTAGAAATCAGCACGTACGATTTAACTAAAGGTCGTATCACCTTCAGGGATTAGGGACTATTCTTTCCATAGGCATGGGTAATGCCTCAGATTTCCCAACCTGTTCACAACCACTATCCCTGTCGCACAACTCACCACTAGGTGACAGTTTGCTATGAGCACGTTCTTTTCTAGACGCAGCCAATGTTTTATATACTGCAATTTTCCAGCGAGAACATATTTTTTGCCTATGTGCTTTTTCTCTTAATTTTAGTTCTGCAATCTTACTCTCTATGGCTTCTAACGATCGATATTCAGCGACTGAGGGTCTATTTTCTGCTTGTTCTTGTACTTTATCAGTTAATGCCTGAAAGGGTTCATCAAAAAAGAATTTTTTAATCAATAAAACACTAGTTATAACTAAAGCTATGCCAAAAATTATTCCTATACCTATAGGACCACTTAATGATACCCCTAAAGCAGCTGATATTGTAGCAAACCCAGCGATAACCCCTAAGTGTCCAACACTTATGCCTAAAAATAGCGCTGCACCCGTCAGTACTCCATTAATAGCAGCCAAAGTAATACCATATACAGCTACAAATTCTAGTATTTTTAAATATAATGGATTCAGATTTGTGATAAGCTCATCATATTTACTATACATTTTTTTAAATATTTTCAGTATTTTTAATTTAGGCTCCTTTGGTGGAAACATAGCATTGATCAATTTATTATGCTGTACTTGCAGATCTACCTCTGCTTCATACTCCTGTTGTGATATAATGCCTCTGGCTAATAAACTAGCTTTAAGAATTTTTAGTTCTTCAGTTTTATCCGCAATTTGTTTTACTAGCGATTCTTTTATGCTTTCAAATATAACATGCCTATGGTGATCTTTTTCTAATTTTTGACATTGCCATAAAAACCTATGATAAGAATATATAGCAAATCCGACCACAGCAGCACAAAAACCAGAGCCTATCACAAGCCATCCTATTGGTGTTATTGATACTCCAACTAAGCTTGTTATCATTGTGATTTGAGCAATTACAGCTCCTACATAAGTAGCTACCGTGATAGCTCCGCCAAGACCACTAAAAAGAGCCCCCACATGATGTGTTCTCAACGCTAGTAAATACTGCGCTAACGTTAAATTTTTATCGTAATAAAGTCTGTATAAGTTTTTAATAAAATCAATCATTTGTTTGCTTATGTGCTTGGTATTATAGGGCTTACGCAAAAAAGCTGTGTAAATCCTGAAAATTTATACAAACTTTATAATACTTAGCTTAAAGAAAACTTAACTGGACGTGATTAACTGAGTTCTAGCTTTTTTGTCTGTTCTGGGCTAGAGGCTACCGTAGATTCAGAGTGATTATTACACTTAGTAAAACCATTCAGGATAGGCTGTTGTACCTGTTTGTTCTTAGCTGAACAAATCCAGCCAAAGGTATATTGAAACAACTCGATAACAAGATTAAAAATTATTTTAATTATCATTATTCCTATATTAAAAATAGTATATGGCACAGCTAATATTTGCATCATCGCTGTTACAAACCATCTTAAGGTTTTTCTACTTTCTTCAATAGGATCAAGAGGTTGTACTTTCAAACCAGATTTACTACCATGACTACAGAAACTATCTCTATGACAATCTAGTACATTATACTTTTGCCCTACTTCAGAACTCAACAGCCACACCTGACTGTTTTCCGGTATCCAAGTTCCATATTGAAAAACCCAATCACCAGTCTGAGTAATTATTATTATTGGATCAGACACAATCCCTCTACCTGAATGTTCTAAAAATGTCCTATTTTTGCTATAAGTTTTTTTGAGATTTGTTAACCAGCAAGGAGGATTGACCGCCCTAGCCTGAACCAAATCCGGTTGATAGATATGCGCTAATACAGCTAAGCTTCCTCCTAAACTTATACCAACAGCTATGACAGGTTTATTAAAACTTCCATTTTTTAAAATCCAGTCTTGAATTGTTTTTTTTCCTAATAAATATAAAGTCTGCCCAGGGCTGTACCCAGGTATAAGATCTGTCATAAAAGTATGATGCACTCCTGCACAAGTGGGTATAGGACTTGTACCACGAAACAGCAAATAGGCCTGAGCATTTAAGTTATCAACTGGTTTTAAACCATGTGCTACATAAGGCGATCCCATACAGAATGGGGTCATTTGAATGCTTTCAACAGTATATTTCACCTGCACCCATTCCCCATTGTTTCTGTGAGGAATAGTGATCTCAAGACCATCTTTAGGTTGAGCATAAGACAGCATACTTAACACGCTATTGATTAAAAACTCAAGTTGAACGTGCTTATGAATTCCTAAAAGGAACTCACTATCAAACTCTTTAGATGTCAGATGATAGAACGCACTATCTAAAACTTCTTGCAAAGCGGCACGAAACTCATCAAATACTTCAAAATCAAATTCAAATAAAAATGCTTTCAAAAGCCTGATGCTTACAACTCTACTACTAAGATTTGTTTCACTAAATAATAGTTTGACAATATTACGTCCTGTCTGCCCTACAATAAAACCAGTCTCAGGATCCTCACCACCATGAAGTTTAAAAATAGGAATCCCCCTATCTTTAACATAAGGGCAATACTCAGATTCAGTAATATGCTTTATAATATCATCTTGCATATAAGAATAAGTTAATCGTCATTGATGCCAATCAACATCAGTATCTCAGTATCATAGCATTATATATACTTGAGATTATACATCATTCCCTCTTTGTTGCCTATAACTAACTTTAAAAATTATTAACCAAATCCATGTTACACATACTTCAATGGTTATCAAGAAAACGTTATACTACCTCAGATATAGCGAACTTTAGAGTTTTAAACTTAATGACACATTTTCACACTAAACACCGTAATGCTCATTATGAACACACAACATGGTCAGGTAGTCGTGGTTTTATCTTAGCTGCAACTGGGGCTGCTGTCGGCCTAGGTAACATATGGAAATTTCCTTATATGGCTGGCGACAATGGTGGTTCAGCCTTTGTTATGGTTTATCTACTAGCTATTTTATTAATAGGTATTCCTTTAATGGTGGCTGAGATCCTCTTGGGTCGTATGGGTCGTGAAAATCCTATCAATACTATGTCAAAACTTGCTAAAGTTAACAACAGAAGCCAGTATTGGCAATTTATAGGTTGGTGGGGGGCATTTGGTCTTGTATTAACCTTATCTTTTTATAGCGTCGTTGCTGGATGGGCCGTAGGCTATTTCTTTAAATATAGCTCTCTGGTATTTCACGAGCTGATTACCTCCAATCACACAACAGCTCATTTAAGCCATACAGCTATTTTAAACGAATGGCAAAACTTTATAGGTTCGGCTTATAATTTAACGTTATGGCACACTGTTTTTATGCTTATAACTTTAGGGGTAGTTGTCGCTGGTGTGACTAAGGGCATAGAGCGCGCCTCTAATATCATGATGCCTTTATTATTTATTATTTTAATTATTTTAGCCGGTTATTCTTGTGTTTACGGCGACCTATCGGCTGGTATAAATTTTTTATTTAAACCAGATTTTACTAAGTTAAATTCAACTGTAGTTATTGATGCCTTGGGACATGCTTTTTTTACTTTAGCTGTGGGTGCAGGCTGTATGCTAACTTATGGAGCTTATCTGCCTGAACATACATCAATAGTTAAAAGTGTGCTGATTATTACTGTCTTAGATGTTATGGTAGCCTTTTTATCAGGTCTTGCGATTTTCCCTATAGTCTTTGCTAATAACCTCGCCCCTAATGCCGGGCCTGATTTAATGTTTAAAGTATTGCCATTAGCCTTTTCTGTAATCCCTTTTGGTGGTTTTGTTGGCTGTCTGTTTTTTTTATTACTCATTTTTGCAGCTTGGACATCATCTATTTCTATGGCAGAACCTCTTGTTATGATTCTAATTGAAAAAGTTAAATTACCTAGATTTATTAGCTGTATAATAGTTGGAGTAACTTGCTGGGTAATTGGCCTATGCGCCTTATTGTCATTCAATGAATGGCAAAATATTTTAATTTTTAATAGATGGACAATTATGGATGCTCTGATGGATCTCACTACCAATATTATACTACCTATTGGTGGTTTGCTATTTGCAATATTCGCTGGCTGGAAGTTAAACCCCAACAGTGCACGTAATATTTTAGCGAGACAACACGATCATCATTTTAATATCTGGAGGTTTCTAATCAAATACATTGCACCGATAGGGATCTTATTAGTATTAATAAATAGCATAATAAAATAGGCTTACTATAAAAATTTTGAGCTGTTTATCCAAGTTTTATTAGGATAATAAGCAAAAACTATGCTACCTCCAGAAATTTCGCCAATTAATTTTTTAACAATTTTATTATCTACCGCTGGACAACCAAAACTTTTTCCAATCTGACCAACACGAGAGGCAACACGATCACTTACATAAGTAGCACCATGTATCACAACATGTCTCTTATAAACGTTATCATTAACGTTTTTTTCTAATCCATGTAAATATAACGACTTTCCTTTTTTGCCAATGTATGTACCACCAGTTTTCATTACACCAATACTAGACTTATGGCTTTCCAACTTATTAGAAAAATCTGTCGCTATTTTTCCACCAGACTTTACTCCATGACTCACATAGGTATTAATATCTACTTTCTTCTTATCCATATCAATGACCCACATTCTCTTTTTATTAGAAGGCTGGCTGTAATCAATAATTGTCAGTTTATGATTGTCCACTAAATCCTTTTTTTCAGCTTTTGCATAAGCTGTGACAGCAAGATCTAAAACATTTTTTGGAATAGCGGCAACGCCCGCAAGCTTCACTTTTGCTTCTTCTGAAGTCTTAACTAAAGGTTCTGTCTGCTCATCAGAGGGAGCTGTTTCAATACTAGATTGTATATTTGTTGTGACATCAACGATATCAACAACATCTGAAGTTTTATACTTAAAGATCAAGCTAGATATTAAAAGCCCTATAATAATTGCTAATCCTAATGCAGTACGTTTATTTTTTGATATATTCATTATACTCCTCTAAGTTATTTGGTTAGTTTATAACGATAAGGTTGCCCAATTATAACACCATGAAAGTATAATGGAAACAATTTTTTAAAGATTACAAGCTATCTTATTGATAAATATAACGAAATTTACATTCTTCTTGGAGAGGCTCAGAGACCTGAAGTTAGCAATTGAAGTTCTTTTAAACTATTGTAGATTAAGCTAAGCTCAATATCAAAAGTATACCTCTTAGTTTCAGTATTATAAAAAGGGGCTCCGATACTTTTAATTAGTACCATGTTAATTTTTTTAGAATCCGCATTTTTTTTATCTTTCAACAAAAACTGTTCAAACTTAGTTAAATCAAAATCAAGTTTACTTGTCTTGACATCAAGCTTAAATAAATTAATAATCTCTAATATATTATTGTATTCAAATCGAGACAAGATATTCAACTTCATTGCTATATAACTTTCAACAACCATTCCTATCGCAACTGCATAGCCATGAGAAATCTTATAGTTACTCATAGCTTCTATAGCGTGGCCTACGCTATGCCCAAAATTTAAAATATGGCGCAATCCATGTTTTTCTTGTTCATCTTTTTTGACAATATTTAATTTTATTGCATGAGACATCGACACAACCTGTTGCAAGAAATTAAAATAATTTTTATTCTGAGCATCACGATTCAGTAAAATTTTATGATTATCTAGTAAAAAATCATAATAATGTACATCCGCTATAAGCGCATGTTTTATTATCTCAGCAAATGCCGCTCTATATTCTATATCTGATAACGTATTAACACACTCAAGATTACATATAATAAGCTCAGGTTGTTTTATTATGCCAATTAAGTTTTTACCAAATGACGTATTTACCGCCGTTTTACCACCTATAGAGGCATCTACCATACCAAGCAATGTTGTTGAGTAATACACTACAGAAACACCTCTATAATAAGTAGCAGCCACAAAACCCGTTAAATCTGTAACAACACCCCCACCTACAGCTAATAAACAAATATTTTTATCATAGTTTTTTGATAACAAAAAATCTTCTATCGATTCTTTTGTTGCTCTAGTTTTAACATGCTCACCAGGAGAAAGAATATACTCATCAATGATATTATTAAAACTTTTTTTTATAATTTTTTTTATCTTGTCTAAATATAACCCTGCTACTACATTATCCGTAATAATAATAATCGCCGAGAATTTCGTAGACATAAGATATGCAGATAAACTTTCATCACTATAAGATAATTTACAGTTTAATTTTTTTTCTGGTGGAGATAGTTTACTAGAAAAATATTTTACTAACTTCTTAAATTTCTTCATAATTTACAACTTTATTCATTAAAATTAAATCAGCTATAACTAAAGCGGCCATTGCCCGCACAACAGGGACAGCTCTAATCGCAACACATGGATCATGGCGAGAACCAGCAGGTAAAATAAACCTCTGTGGCTTTCCATTAAAATCCAATGTATTTTGTGGTATCTTGATACTTGACGTTGGCTTAAATGCTACTTTAGCCAGAAGATCCAAACCAGTACTAATACCTCCCAGTGTACCACCAGAGTGATTTGTTAATAAAGTTTTTTGACCTAAGACATTTACAAATTCATCGTTATGCTCCAATCCCGTCATATTAACTGCATTAAACCCCTCCCCTATTTCAAAACCTTTGGAAGCTGGGATAGATAGCATCGCACAAGCCAAATTAGCTTCTAATTTTTCATATATTGGATCCCCAAGCCCAATAGGTAATTTTTTAATAACCAACTCAACAACACCACCTAAAGAATTACCACTATTTATTGCTAATTCAAGTCTGTCCTGCATCAATATACTAGCAACACCATCTGGACAATATAATTGGTTATTAATAATATCCGCTCTATCAAGCAAGCTATAGTCAATCTTTGCAGAAATATTGCCTATAGTTTTAATATAACTATAAATATTAACATTAAATTTATCTAAAATTTTTTGAGCAACTGCTCCAGCTGCTACCCTACATGCTGTTTCTCTTGCTGAAGCACGCCCACCACCTCGATAGTCAAATATTCCGTATTTTTCTATATAAGTATAATTAGCATGCCCGGGACGAAATAAATCTTTTACTGATTCATATTTAGAACTATCAACATCTTTATTATTAATAATAATTGAAATTGGCGCACCTGTTGTACAATTATGAAACACACCTGAATAAATTTCTGCAATATCTGGTTCCTCTCTTGGTGAAGTAAATTTGTTGCGCCCAGGTGCACGTTCTGCTAAAGCTTGATTAATATCCTCCGTGCATAAATTTATGCCTGAAGGACAGCCGTCAATAACCACACCAATGGCTTTACCATGAGACTCACCCCAGGTTGTTATCCTAAATAAGTTTCCAAAACTATTACTTGCCATATACTCTCTACAATTTTTAATATATCTAAATTATCAATATAAATCGATTCATCAGCAACTTTTTTATAAATTTCTACTCGATTATTTGCATATTCTATAAACTCATTATCATACTCTGTTGCTAAAAAGCTTGGTTTAATATTATTTATCTGCCATCTTTTATAGATTAATTTTGGATCACATGCCAAATAAATTAAGCAACCCATTTTTCTAAATATTTTAACATTGTCTAAATTTAAAACTGCTCCACCACCTGTAGCTATAATATATTTTTTATGTTTTTCGATAGAACAATAAAGCTCCGTTATTGCTTGCCTCTCAAGCTCCCTAAACTCATCCTCGCCAATAGCCCCGTAAATATATGGTATGCTTAAATCTACTTTATTTGTTTTTTTATATATTTTTTTGATTAACTCATCAGTGTCAATATATTCATACTCTGGATACTGCCTTGCCATAGCTTGCGCAATGGTTGTTTTCCCGCTTCCCTTAAGACCTATTAAAATTATATTTTTTCTACAAAGCATTATTAGATCCGATCATTAGATTCCGTTACTAGTCCTGGCACAATAAGGCTGATATCTTTAATAAAATTCTTATAACTTTTATTAATACACTCTGTATTATTTATAATTGTGTATTTATCAACATCCGTATTTTTCACCCCTAATGCAGCAACAACCATGGACATTGCAATACGATGATCATTATAAGAGTTAATTACCGCGTGAGATAATATTCTAGGTTGTATTATTAAACTATCTGTAAGCTCTGTAATTTCTGCTCCCATTTTTTTTAATTCTTTTGTAATAACAGATAATCTATCACATTCTTTTGATCTTGCTATTTTTGCATTAACTAATCGAGTCTCACCATGCGCATAACATGCGAGCACAGCCAATATGGGTAATGCATCTATAAAATTATTTACATCAATTATTTTGCCTACTAATTTTTTTTCGTTTTTTATATTTTTTATATCACCTTCAAGACAAGCATTTACTATTAAATATTGCTCATCGACTTTGTCAAGATAAATATTAATATCTGCACCCATAGTAATTAATACCTCTAAAACTTGTTTATCGCCTTGCGTATCATTGAAGTCAAGATTATTTATTTTAACCGTTTTATTAGTAATTATTGCTGCAGCAACTAAATATAATATAGAACTAAAATCACCAGGTACCGTATAGTCAAAACTAGTTATTAACTGATAATTGGTACCTTGTGGATTACAAATAACATATTTTTCATATCTATAATTACTGTATTTAATTTGAAACTTATCTAGCCATGATAAAGATAGCTCTACCCAGGGCGTTTCTCCAGAATTCGTAACATTGATTTCTGTTACACCTGGTATAAAAATACTCATAAAAATTAAGCCTGAAACAGGCTGAGAATCTGCACCGTCTATATAAATTTTTCCAGCTTGCACAGGGCCTTTGATAATAATAGGAGCACAACCATCTTGTTTTGTGGCTAGCGCCACAGCCCCTAAACCCATAAGACCTGTTAATAACGGCTTTACTGGGCGATTGTTTCGCACAGAATAATCACCTGTAATAACAGTATAACCATCAATTAAACCTGCAATAGCACCTATAAATCTTAAAACTTGACCAGAATTCCCTGCATATATTACATCATCTGGTATTTTTGGCTTTCCACTAACCCCTGTTATTTCTAACTGATGCAGCTTGCGCTTGTTAATCTTCGCTCCTATAGAACGGCAAGCAGCAATCATTGCTTCTGTGTCTGGAGACTCTAAATAATTATAAATTATACTGTTGCACTGATTACCATTATCCTTTGGACAAGCCAAACTGGCAAACAAAATAGCACGCATTGTTTGCGACTTAGATGGTGGGGCTTTAACAGTTACAGAGAGCGTTAAATGCTGTTGAATTGTATTGTGCTGATTTTTTACTAAAAGGTTAAACACTACCACCTTCTTAGCAGCGAATGCAACAGTAAATCTAAACCACATTTGTTAATGGCGCGCCCGAAAGGATTCGAACCTCCGACCGCCTGGTTCGTAGCCAGGTACTCTATCCAACTGAGCTACGGGCGCATTGACTAATTATGGCGGAGAGAGAGGGATTCGAACCCTCGATAAGATTACTCCTATACTCCCTTAGCAGGGGAGTGCCTTCAGCCACTCGGCCATCTCTCCAATCACAATGGCGTAATATTACACTTTTTTCTGTGGTTTGTGAATGATTTTAAAAGATTTTTTAAATATATTTACTGATTACCACGACTATCAAAATCATCTTCTTGTTCTAAATTGTCTTGTGCAACCTGATATGTACCATGTGACCGCTCACGCTGAATCCGTTGGTAAATCTCTTCTCTGTGTACAGATATATTCTTAGGTGCATTAACGCCTATTCTTACTTGGTTGCCTTTTACCCCTAAGACGGTAACCGTGACTTCATCCCCTATCATTAATGTTTCACCGATTCGACGAGTCAAAATTAACATTGCTTCTCTCCTTTAAATTTACATCAAAATATCCACACTTGATAAAATTAAAAGCCAACCAAAGTAAATCAACTTAATTTTTATCAACATTGAATGCAATATATTACAGATTTTTTTAATTATATCAAGTTAGAGTTTGAACTACTTATCAAATTTCTAGCTCTTCTTGCGGAGCTTTATCTAATTTGAAAGCAGCATGTAACGCCCTTACTCCTAACTCTAAATATTTTTCGTCCACAACCACAGAAACTTTAATTTCTGATGTCGATATCAACTGCATATTGATACCTTCTTGTCCAAAGGTTGAAAACATCGTGGAGGCAATGCCAGCATGTGAACGCATACCGACACCGACAATAGAAATTTTAACAATCTTATTATCTACAACAACTTCGCGGGCATTTATATCTTTAGCTACATCATTAACTATTTTTTGAGCTCTTGACAGATCTTCTCGATTTACCGTAAATGTAAAATCTGTATATCCTTCTTTCATACTATTTTGCAATATCATGTCAATAACTATATTAGCTTCGCTAATAGGATTGATAACCTTTGCCGCTATACCAGGTTGATCGGGTACCCCTAATACAGACACTTTTGCTTCATTGCGATTAAATGCAATTCCCGTAATCATCGGCTTTTCCATCTTTGAATCCTCATAGGTAATCAAGGTACCAGGACCTTCTTTAAAACTTGATAAAACCCTAACTGGTACATTATAGCGTCCGGCAAATTCAACTGATCGAATCTGTAGAACTTTAGCACCTAAACTAGCTAATTCCAGCATTTCTTCAAATGTTATCCTCTCCATTCGCCTGGCCGCAGGCTCAACTCTCGGATCGGTAGTATACACACCATCAACATCGGTAAAAATTTGACACTCTTGAGCTCCTAGAGCCGCTGCAAGAGCAACAGCAGTAGTATCAGAGCCTCCTCTTCCCAGAGTGGTTATATTGCCATCAATGTCCACACCTTGAAACCCAGCAACAACAGCTATATAGCCCTGTTCTAAATCTCTTATCAAGTTATCTTGTTTAATGTCAACAATTCGGGCTTTGGTATGAGCATTATCAGTTAGTATATGAACTTGACCGCCCGTGTAAGATTTCGCCCGATATCCTCTTTTGATAAGCATCATCGTTAGAATAGCAATGCTAACTTGCTCTCCAGTAGATAATAAAACATCCAATTCCCTTGTGTTTGGTATCGAGTCAACAGAATGAGCTAACCCAAGTAATCGATCTGTTTCACCCGCCATAGCAGACAAAACGACAACTACTTTGTGACCATTGTTTATAGCGCTACAGACTTTATCAGCAACATTACTAATACAGTCTATATCTGCAACAGAAGAACCACCAAATTTTTGAACTAATAAAGCCATGAATATTTCTTAGTTATCTAATAATTGTTTAACAGTAGGTAATACAGAAGCCAATGCTGTATCAACCTCTCTAAGCTCAGAACAACGACCACCAGCCTGAGCCATATCTGGCCGCCCACCACCTTTTCCACCTAGCTGTCCAGCTACTATATTTATAAGTTTACCTGCATGTAGGCGATCTGTACAATTATTTGTTACACCAGATATTAAGGTAACTTTGTAACTCTTAGCGTTAGCTTCACTTTCTATTTCAGTTACTGCTAAGATAATAACTGCCTTTTGAAGCTCACTTTTCAGCTGATCAAGAGTTTCTCTTAAATTTTTACTATTAATGTTAGAAACAGAGTTATCAATTCTAGTTATTAAAACTTTTATCCCATTGATATCTATAGCTTTGTCTAATAAATTTTTACCTTGTTGTTTAGCTTGTGATTGCTGATGACCTGAGAGTTCTTTAGATAATAAATTACACTCCTGCTGTAATTGCTTAATCTTCTCTAGCAAATTATCCGGCGTAGTTTTTAATAGCTCTACCGCCTCACGCAATGTATTTTCACGCTCTTTTAAATACATCCTGGCAGTATCGCCAGTAATCGCCTCTATACGTCTTATACCGCTAGCAACCCCTCCTTCAGAGGTAATAACAAAAATCCCAATATCACCTGACATATGCGCATGCGTGCCACCACATAGCTCGACAGAATAGCCGTTACCAAAATTTAAAACACGAACTTTCTCATCATATTTTTCACCGAATAAAGCCATCGCCCCACTATCTAAAGCCTGTTCAATCTGCATCAAGTCAACACTGGCTTTCGTATTTTTTAAAATCTCTGTATTAACTTCTTGTTCAATAATGTCTAGATCAGACTTACTAACAGCCTGATAATAAGCAAAGTCAAAGCGTAAATAATCTGGCCCAACATAAGAGCCCTTTTGAATCACTTGTGTTCCTAAAATTTTACGTAAAGCAGCATGGAGAAAATGGGTTGCAGTATGATTACGTGCCGTTGCTAATCTTTTGGTTGAATCCACTTCTGCCCATAATTTATCTCCTGTTTTGACTTTTCCAGATTGGATAATAATTTGATGCAAATGTGCTTTATTAATCTTAACAGTATTAATAACCCTTGCAGTAAAGCTGTTATCAAGAGCCTTTAAAATCCCTGTATCCCCTACTTGCCCACCACCCTCAGCATAGAAGGGAGTACTTGCACTTACGATATAGCCCGTGTTCTCATGGCCAGACAAACTGTCTAAATTATCCTGTTCATTATTTAAAATAGCCGTTACAGTAATTTCTGCAGAAAGCTGTTCATACCCAACAAAATCTGTAACTTCTGTAATATTTAATGTTTTTTTAGTGTTATTATTTTTAAAACTACTACTTTGTTTCGAGCGCTCTCTTTGTTCTTTTAGATTCTCTTCGAATGCCTCGATGTCAACAATAAAATTTCTTTCCCGAGCAATATCTAAAATTAAATCTATTGGGAACCCATAAGTATCATACAATTCAAAAGCAAATTTGCCATCTAATTGGTTAGTTTTATCTGTTGAGTTATTTAATATTGCTAGTACTGAATCAATACGTTTTAACCCCTGATCAAGGGTACGCGCAAATTGCTGTTCTTCTTGATGTAAAATTTTTTTAATAATTTCTTTTGCACTTAATAATTCAGGATATGCTTGCCCCATTTCTATACATAGGCTTTCAGCTAATTTATAAAAGAATGGTTCGCTAACACCTAATTTATTGCCGTGACGAGCTGCTCTACGAATAATACGACGAAGGACATAGCCACGCCCTTCGTTAGATGGCATAACACCATCTGCAATTAAAAAGCTACAGGCTCTTATATGATCAGCTATAACTCTTAAAGATTGGTTCGCTAAATCTTTACAACCAGTAAGTTCAGAAGCAGATTTAATTAAATTAACAAAGAGATCTACTTCATAATTATTATGCACCCCTTGCACTACTGCTGCCAAACGCTCAATACCCATTCCAGTATCAACACTTTGCTTAGGTAACGGGGTTAGCTTACCATTTGTATCCCGTTCAAACTGCATGAAAACAAGATTCCAGATTTCAATATACCTATCAAGATCTCCATCTGGCGAACCAGGTGGCCCACCTGGTATTTCAGGGCCATGGTCATAAAATATTTCAGTGCAAGGACCACATGGACCTGTATCTCCCATGGCCCAAAAATTGTCTTTTTTCCCACAACGAGAGAATCTGTTTGGGTCTACTTTCATGTGATTAAGCCAGATATCAGCAGCTTCATCATCTTCTTCATAGACAGTTACCCATAATCTTTCAGGAGGTAACTTGATTTCTTTAGTTAAAAAATTCCAGGCTAAGCTGATAGCCTCTTTTTTAAAATAATCACCAAAACTAAAATTACCTAACATCTCAAAAAAAGTATGGTGTCTTGCTGTATATCCAACATTTTCAAGATCATTATGTTTACCACCTGCCCGCAAACATCTTTGTACAGAAACAGCCTTAGAGTAACTACGCTCATCAGTACCTAAAAATACATCTTTAAATTGCACCATTCCAGCATTAGTAAACAATAAGGTTGGATCATTAGCAGGAACTAACGGGCTGCTTTTAACAACTGTGTGCCCATTTTCTTTAAAATAATCTAAAAATTTCGTTCTAATTTCGGCTAGTTTCATGTTTTAAATATATAACTTATATGATCTGACTGAAAGCCCCTATTATATAGAAATCTTTGGATCTTTGCTTTAAATTGTAGATTATTTTTGTTAATATTTTCGCCAAACTTTTTTAGAACTGCACTTTTAGCAAGCTCGTGCCAAAAATGCTCGCTACTTATGCTATCTACGTTATCTATATTATCTAAGCTTAGATCTAAATCATCAAATATATTGGCAATAATGCCCAAATCAATACCTTTTTGCTGCATTATATATCTAATTTTAACTGGCCCATGCCCCAAACTAATGCCGTTACGTAAAAACATACTTGCCGAGCGTAAGTCAGACTGCCAATCATTGTTTTGACACTCCGTAATAACTTGATTAATAACTTCTTCTTCATAATCTGGCTTTAGCTTGTTTTTTAATTCAGCAACTGAGTACTCTCGACGCGCTAATAATCTTAAAATTTTGCTTTTAGCTTTTTTATAGTTTTCTGTTTCATTTTCTAAAGTTACATTTATTTTTGATATTTTCGAACCACTAATATCACTTAATTCTTTACTTAATTCTTGTAATCTTTGTTCAGAATCAACTACAGGTTTACTGACAGTTAAAAAATCTGATTTTGTATTATGAGCAGCTAAAAATTCTTTTAGCTGATCAAGCTTTGCTTGTTTATTTAGTTTATTGAGCTTATCAATTTTGGTATCTGTCATGAGATTAGCACAGCGTCAAGCACTATTACTTCAGTATCCCGTCGTTTTGCCTTAGCTTTAAGAGCAAGATAAGCAAACGGTGTCTAAAACCATTTGCTCATTCCGGGATAAACAGCTACGCTTATTCCTTATTATTCTTCCATCAGCTCCATCTCTGCAGCTTCTTGAGTAGCTTTATTTTTTTCCAAATGGCCAAGGATTTTTTCACGAATCAATCCTTCAATTTCCGCTGCCATTTCAGAGTGCTCTTTTAAGAATTGTCTTGCATTATCTTTACCTTGGCCTATACGTTCATTTTTATAACTGTACCAAGCACCAGCTTTAGTAATAAGATCATACTTGACGCCTAATTCTATTACTTCTCCTAAACGTGAAATGCCTTCTCCGTATAAAATATCAAAATCAGCTACTGTAAATGGCGGTGCCACTTTATTTTTAACTACTTTTACTTTTGTTTCGCTACCTATGACTTCTTCGCCTTTTTTAATAGCGCCGGTTCTTCTGATATCTAACCGCACAGAAGCATAAAACTTTAACGCATTACCACCTGTTGTTGTTTCAGGATTACCAAACATTACACCTATTTTCATTCTTATTTGGTTAATAAAAACTACTAATGTATTAGAACGTTTAATATTACCTGTTAATTTACGCAGTGCCTGAGACATAAGCCTTGCTTGTAAACCCACATGGTGATCACCCATCTCTCCTTCTATCTCAGCTTTCGGTGTTAATGCAGCAACAGAGTCTACTACAACCATATCAACGGCACCTGAGCGCACAAGCATATCAGTGATCTCCAAACCTTGTTCCCCTGTATCTGGTTGAGAAACTAATAAGTTATCTACATCTACACCTATTTTACGTGCATATTCCGGATCTAACGCATGCTCCGCATCAACAAAAGCAGCAACTCCCCCAGCCTTTTGACATTGAGCAATAGCCTCTAAAGTTAAGGTTGTTTTACCTGAAGACTCTGGTCCATAAATCTCTACTATGCGCCCTCTTGGTAACCCACCTATCCCTAATGCTAAATCTAACCCTAAGGAACCTGTTGAGATTGCTTCTATATTATGCACCGCTTTTGAATCACCTAGACGAATAACCGATCCCGAGCCAAACTGCTTGTCAATTTGACCTAACGCAGCTTGTAAAGCTTTTTGTTTATTTGTGTCCATTATCGCCCCTCATAAATTTAAATTTAAATTAACTCTATAATTTTTTGCATAGCAATTAATACTGCCTGCTCTCTAATCTCTTTCCTATTACCACTTAGAGATAAACATTCTGCAAAAGATTGCTTGTTTTTAACTGCTATCCCTAACCATACCATCCCAACAGGTTTTAAATCACTGCCACCACCAGGGCCAGCTACTCCGCTAGTTGCTATCGCTATATCAGCTCCCGATTGATACAACGCCCCTTCAGCCATTGCTATAACAACCTGTTCACTTACTGCGCCATATTTGATAATTAATTCTTGCGCTACTCCAAGCTCTTTTATCTTAGATTCATTACTATACGTCACCCATCCTTGGGTAAACCAATCAGAACTACCAGGCACTTCTGTAATAGCTGCACTAATTAAACCACCAGTACAAGACTCTGCAGAAACAATTTTTAATTGGTTTTGCTGTAGAAGCTTACCAAGAACACTAGCTACTTTATAAACATTCATCATATATAATCTATCAATATAATCATTTTAACATTAGTTTTAAATTTTTTATATTATAATACTTAATCAAAATAAACTTTATAAAATACCTAATAAACACCCTATGCAAGAAAGCATTAATACTCAACAGCATACACCCATGATGCAACAATACTGGCAAATAAAAAAAGAATATTCAGAATATTATTTATTCTATCGCATGGGTGATTTCTACGAACTATTTTATGAGGATGCCGTAACGGTTAGTAACTTACTTGATCTAACTCTAACACATAGAGGATCCTCAGCTGGTAAACCTATTCCAATGGCTGGTGTGCCTTTTCATGCAGTGGATAATTACTTAGCTAAGTTATTAAGACACCCCAGTAATACCAAATCTATTGCTATATGTGAGCAAATAGGCGATCCCCGTACTAGTAAGGGACCAGTAAAACGTGAAGTAACACGGATTGTCACCCCAGGCACACTCACAGAAGAAAACACTCTTGAGCCTAATGTTCTGAATATTTTAACCTGCTTATATGCTGCAAAAATTAAAAAACATGATACAAATAACAATGACTACACTTACACACTAGCTAATTTAGAATTAAGTACAGGTAATTTTAATCTTATTAATATCGATTCGAGTTCTTATCCATCTTCAAATTTATTAAGCGCTGAATTATATCGCATTAATCCAAAAGAGTTACTAATAGAAGAAGACTTAGAACAAAAAGATCCTGATTTATATAATATCATAAAAGCACAATTGCCCAATACCTTAATAGTAAAACGCCCTCCTTGGGAATTTAATATTGCCCAGGCTAAACTAAGATTATGTCAACAATTTGGATGCAACGATCTAACTTCTTTTGAAATAGAAAACAACCCAACAGCGATTATTACAGCAGGTGCTATATTACTCTACGTTGCCAATACACAAAAAAGTGCACTACCTCATATTAATAATTTACGATTAATGACACCTACTAATTTTATTATATTAGATGCTACTACTAGAAAAAATCTTGAATTATCCGACAGCCCTAATAGCTTATTATCAGTTATAGATAAATGCAAGACCTCTATGGGACATCGTTTATTATATCAAAACATTAATAGCCCTATTCGAGATCAACAGCTCTTGAATTTAAAATATTCAGCTATAGAATCTTTTATCAGATCAGATCAACAAAGCAATCTGATAGAAGAAATACAAGACATTTTAAAAACAATTAGCGATTTACCAAGAATCACAGCTAGAATAAGCTTGTTTACAGCCAGACCACGTGATTTAATCAAACTAAAAATATCTTTACTCGCCATTCCCAACTTAAAAAATATCATAGATAAATTAATATCTTCAAATATTAAACATCCCAATATTTTATTAAAAAGTCTCGATCAGAATATTCATAACTTTAAAGACATAAGCGATAAACTCAGTAACGCTCTGAAAACAGAGCCTAGTATGCTAATACGTGATGGCGATGTCATTGCTGATGGCTACGATACACAGCTTGATGAATTAAGAAACATTTTTAACAATACTGCTGATATATTAAATAAGATTGAAACACAGGAACAATCTTTAACTAAAATAAACACATTAAAAGTTGGGTATAATAATGTTCATGGGTTTTATATTGAGATCTCAAAAACACAGAGTTTTAACTCTGTTAATATCCCAAGTCACTACCAGCGTCGTCAAACCTTGAAAAACGCTGAAAGATATATCACACCAGAATTAAAAGAATTTGAAGAAAAATACTTAAGTAGTCGTGAAAAAGCTCTAGATAGAGAAAAGTTTTTATATCAAGAGTTATTAAATTTCTTACATAATTACATTGCACCACTTCAAGTATCAGCTGATAATATCGCAGAAATCGATATATTAGTAAATTTTGCTGAACGTGCTATTACTTTAGGTTTAACAAAACCTAATTTATCTGAAAAAAAACAAATAAAATACAATGCTGGTAAACATTTAGTAGTAGCAGAAAAAACTGACAAGCCATTTATAAGTAATGATCTAGTCTTAAGTGAATCGGTGACATCTTTATTAATCACCGGCCCTAATATGGGTGGAAAATCAACCTATATGCGTCAAACAGCTTTAATAATAGTCTTAGCACATATTGGTTCTTTTGTTCCCGCACAAAATTGCACTCTTGGGCCTATAGATAGAATCTTCACTCGTATCGGTGCCAGCGATGATTTAGCAAGCAATCGATCAACATTTATGGTAGAAATGACAGAAACTGCTAATCTATTAAGATTTGCAACAGATTCAAGCGTGGTTTTGTTAGATGAAATCGGCCGTGGCACTAGCACCTACGATGGTTTGGCTCTTGCTTCAGCCTGTTTTGAATACCTAACCAGTACAATTAAAAGCTTTACTTTATTTGCAACACATTTTTTTGAGCTAACAAAGCTTACAGATAGGATATGTTCTGCACGCAATGTTCATTTTGATGCTATTAAACAAAATGATATGCTTATATTTCTGCATAAAATTAAACCAGGTGCTACTGATAAAAGTTATGGTCTAGAAGTAGCTAAACTAGCTGGAGTACCCAGTAATGTGATTGCTAGGGCTGAATATATTTTAGCAAATCTTGAAGATACAAATACTACTATGCAATCTGATATACATCTTTGTCATAATATCACACAACCACTATCTCAAACTGATTATAAAAAAATTATAGAAAAAATTAGCAATCTTGATTTAAACAATTTAAGCCCTAAACAGAGTTTAGATTTGTTGTATGAAATTAAAAAAAATTTGGATAGTTTGGATAGTTAATTTTAATTCAACGATATGCCCTCTAGTCTAAAAGACTATAATTCTATAGCTATGAATACTAGATTAGTGCATGTTTTTTTTACAAAAAACAGCTATTTACCGACTTGTAAATAAATATTCTCTTTACAAATATTTCTAAATAGTCGTATATTGAACATAACATCTTTTTGATGACTGAATAATCTATGACAACTGTTATTAAACACCCTTTAGCTAGCAGTTTACTAGCAAAGCTACGCGACAAAAAAACAAGTCATTCAGAATACAGAAATTTATGTAAATCATTAACTACTATTGTAGGCATATATGCCAGTCAAGATCTATCTGTACATGAGATTTCTGTAAACACACCAATCTGCGAAGCATTGTGTCAAGTTATCTCAAAACCCACATTGATCATGTAGCTTAACCAACTAATCATTTTACAAACATAACAT
>CAZSRF010000025.1:0-35997 GCA_964609155.1 uncultured Gammaproteobacteria bacterium
CGCCACTTCCCCTGAAGGGGAAGAAAACAAACTCACTATGGCTGAAGGGTTACCATCCAGTTCGGTATTATGAACAAATGATAACTAAAAAATAGATAAGTGTCACATCAAGCTAGTACAACTTAACTTAACTGATTTTTTGCATACTTCATGTGTTAATTTTTTTTACAATGCATGCTCTTTTTCAGCAGAATGCTTTTTTTGTATTAGGCTCTCTATATTGTCGTAAAACGCTAGAAACTCTTCTTTATTCTCAGCTTTATTTTTAATCATAAAGTTTATAAGACTTAACTTAAGATCATAGAGTTGTTGCAAATTTAATTCATTGTATGCTGTATTCTTATTAACTTTAACTTCAGGTTTAATAGTAGCTTCTGATGTAGGGCTAGGGAGTAATCTATTAGGATTTAGTACAACAGAGCAAAACTGAAGCTCTACAGTATGGCCAATTAAGGTATGTGATAACTTTAGTGGGTGTAGATTAATATTTAATCTTAAATTGCCATAATGGTATTGTAAAGAAGTATGTGATTTATCATTTAGACTTAAGTAACCGTGTTGCTGCGATTTTCTGGGGCTTAGCCTGGAGAGTTGTAAATGTTTTAATGTTAAGTAACTAATGCTTGGTATATATTTTTTAATAGTAGGAATATATCGTTGAAGCTCTTCTGCGGCTAGCTGGTTAATAAAAATAATTTCTTGTTTTTTATTGAGTATAAGAATAGGAGTTTTTAAATATATTAAGCTTTGGAACAAGGTGTTGAAGATTTTGTTAATTTGGTATTGATATAACCTGGTACCTATCGGAATGAGATATCCTAGACATGTTAATGTTAGAAGTCCTATGCTTAGTAACTGAATAAACTTATTGCTTTCTTCTAAAAATAAGATACAAATAAATTGAAGGCAAGAAACAGAAAGAACGATAATAAGTCTATTGAGGAATGTTATAAACTTGTTAAATTTGGGCATCCATGCACCTGTTTTTAATCATGGGAATATTACTATAATTATTTATACGTATAAGTATAGTATGTATAAATATTTTATGGGTCTAAAATTACTCATATTCATGAAATTTATCTTCGAATAGCTGCACAATTAATGTCATTAACTCAGTTTCATCCTCTCCGTTAGTTATAATATCGATAGGTGTGTCGTAACAAGCTGCTAAAGTCATCACACTAATTATGCTTTTACCATTAACTTTTTTATTTTCGTAGATTATCTCAACTTTTGATTTATATTTAGATGTAAGTGCGACTAGTTTTGAGGCTGCACGGGTATGTAACCCAAGTTTATTACTGATCAATATCGTTTTCTTTTGCATGATTCAATTATAAAGTAAGTGCTTCAATGGTAGTATTTAGTTCGCGATGACGGACCAAAGTTGGGTGACTTGTCTTGTAATGCTCGGCGAGTAAATCTGCCATATAGACTGAACGATGTTGGCCTCCAGTGCAACCAATAGCGAGGGTTAAATAGCTTCTTTGATTAGCAATAATTAATGGTATCCATTTATCCATGAAATGAATGATAGAAGTGTACATGGTTTTGACGATGGGTTTATCATTTAAAAAATCAATAACTTGTTTATCCTGTCCAGTATAATCCCGTAATGCTATATCCCAATATGGATTAGGTAAGCATCTTATATCAAAAACATAGTCTGCGTCTGTTGGTATACCATTTTTGTAACCAAAAGACTGAATAAGTATTGCTAATTGATTATTGTATGTTTTTCCGATACGGTTCAATACTTCTTTTTTTAGCTCATGAGAGCTCATATTGCTAGTGTGGATAGTTATGTCTGCTAAATTTGATATAGGGGTTAGCAGGTTCGTTTCAAGACCAATAGCTTCTTGTAGAGTAATATTGTTAGTAGTTAAGGGGTGACGCCGTCTAGTTTCGCTAAAGCGTTTAATTAAAGAGGCATCATCAGCATCTAAATAAATAATGGTTACAGCGGCACCATGTTGTTTGGCATTATTTAAGTATTCGTCAAATTTTAGGAGCTTTGAAGGCAGGTTTCTTGCATCGATGCCGACTGCAATTTGATCTTGATTGATATAAAGTTTAGTAAAATCCTCCAGAAGCGTTATGGGCAAATTATCAGTACAATTATAACCGAGATCTTCTAAAGCTTTTAAGCATACGCTTTTTCCAGAGCCACTACGACCACTAACTATTAATAATTCCATAATAAGTATTAATTTTCATATTCGCTGAGCAGTTCAAAGATTTCATTGGCATTCTTTGCGCTGGTTAATTTCTCTTTAATCTCAGCTTTGTTTAAAATTACAGCTAAATCAGCTAATAATTGCAAATGTTGCTTATGGTTATTTTCTGGGACCACTAGACCAAAAATTATTTTAACTAAGTTAGTATTATCGTTATCAGTAGAAAAGTTAATTCCTTGAGAGAGTGATAAAAAACACGCTACAGGTCGTTCAATGTCATCAGAACGACAATGAGGGATAGCTATTCCATCACCTACGATGGTGGGGCTCAGACCTTCACGTCGTAAAAGACAAGCAAAAACATTGTTTTTGTCTAATAAAGGAGCCTCGTTACAGAGCAGATGGCTTACTTGCTGCAAAACTTGGTGTTTATTATATAAATGAGCATCATGAATAATATTATTAAGTTTTATTATTTCATTAATCATCATGATCTGTGTCAGTTTCGTCAAGGTGAGCGTCACTGTCTTTGTTAGTGTTATGTGAAGTTAGTTTTTCTTTATGTTTGATTGCTTGGCGGTGTGCTTTATCCATCATAGCATCTATTGCTGCATACATGTCATTTTCTGTAGCTGAAGCAAAGAGTTCTTTACCTTTGAGATGAATTTGAATTTCTGCTTTTTGCTCAAGCTTTTCAACTATAAGCACAACATGGGCTGAAACCAAATGATCGATATGCTCTTTGACTTTTAGAAATTTTTTATTAACGTAGTCTCGTAGAGGTTGCGTTATTTCTAGATGCTGACCAGTGATATCCAAATTCATACACCTTACTCCAGTATATTTAAATTTTAATTACTTATATAATTACTAATTATTAATTAATGCTGTTAATAAGTAAAGGCTTCTCCTAGGTAAACATCTTTTACTTCACTATTAGCCAATATATGCTCAGGAGTTCCAGAGGCGATAATGTAGCCGCCATTTACTATATAAGCTTTATCACATATAGCTAAAGTATCACGGACATTATGATCAGTGATCAAAATGCCTATACCTTTTTCACAGAGTTGTTTAATAATTTTTTTTATATCCTGAATAGCAATGGGTGCGATACCAGCAAAGGGTTCGTCCATTAAGATAAATTTTGGATTTCGTGCAATCGTTCTGGCTATTTCTACACGTCGTCGTTCACCACCAGAAAGTCTAATTCCTAGAGTGTTGGCAATGTGGTTAATTTGGAATTCTGTTAACAATTCTGATAATAAAGTTTTGCGTGCCTCCTTTGTTAAATCGCTTCGGGTTTCTAAAATAGCCATAATATTTTCCGAAACTGTCAATTTTCTAAATATTGATGGTTCTTGGGGTAAATACCCAATGCCTGCTATTGCTCTTTGGTGAATAGGATAGTTTGTAATATTTTGTGCATTTAAAAAAATTTGTCCGGCATCAGGTGCGACTAAGCCTAGTACTGAATAAAAACACGTGGTTTTGCCAGCACCATTGGGGCCCAATAATCCAATAACTTCTCCGCCTCTTAAGCTAAATGAAATATCAATTAATACTTCTTTTTGATTATATTTTTTAGCAATATTGCGAATAGTGAGAATATTAATATGTTCTGTCATAAAGCACCAAGTAGTAATTTTGAGCGTTGTTTGTTAATCTTAGGCATGTAAACAATTTCTTTTTTTAAATCATAGTAAACTAATTCACTGGATAATATTTTATTGTTTTGTTCTATAAAGGCATTTTTCTCAAAGATAACTTTGTTACTTATAGGGTCAAATTTAATCATATCTGCCATAGCTTTAATGGGCCTGTTCACATGGGTTTCTGTATAGATAACAGGAGTCCGTGAATTATTAAAAGCAGTAATTAATCTTAACTGCCCGCTAGCTTTATTAGATATTGGAAGCTGTTTCTTATCAAAATAGAAACACAGGTTGTCTGCATGGAGTTTTTTATTAACCTGAGATAAGTCAACATTCTTAGAGTAAACAGCATAACCTTTTTGATAATCTAAAACAAAACTATCCGAAGTTATCACCACTTTTTCAAACTTTTCAACCTTTTCAAATTTCTTAAGTTTTTCGAAGTCTTGGGTTGAGTTATTGCTGTAAGTGTTATTGCAAAAGAGAAAAATAATAAACAGAAGAGAAGCAATATTTTTGTAAGTATTAGTCATATATTATAATTATAATTAATGTGCATTATAGACGCTTTTAACTTGTGATAATAACTCTAATTTTTGGTTAGTTTTATTAAACTTCATTCCTATGGCGGTAGTCTTGCTTTCTTTGGTAACAATAGTTACTTTTTTATCAGAGGTTATTAAATCTGTTGATGGTGTATAAATTATTTCATCTGTCATAAGGTTTAGAAAAGGAAATTTATCAGTAACTGCTTTTTGTGTGCTATTTCGTTTGATGATAACATTTCCGGAGAGAATGATTTTATCGACTTGTTTAATTTTCTGAACATTATGAACAATTTTTCCGGTTTTTGCGGTGACCTTCCAGTGAGCGTCATCTTGATTTAAAATTAAAATAGGATTATATAACAAAGTAGCGCTCTGCTCGGGTATGTGTTTTACTTTTGGTGAGGTTAGGACGGCTCTATGAGAACCATTTTCGTTATTGATAATCAACTCCATAGAGCCAATTAAAAAGGTAACCGATTTAGGTGTTGGACCATTATTTTTTGTTAAGTTATCATTCTCAAAGTTACTCTCGTAATACATTGCGGTAATAATAATCAGAGTAATAATAAAAAGATAAACAGGCGCCTTAGACAATAGTTTCATATTTTGTTGATAAATATTTTTTTATTATGGGTTCCAAGGTGTTTTGTGCCTTCATGATAAGATAAATAAATTCCCTTACAGCACCTTTGCCTCCAGCTTGTTCAGTAATATATTTCACGTATGGTTTGATTAAATCTTCTGCATCACTAACAACAGCAGGTAATCCGACTTGTAATAATACAGGCAAATCTGCCCAATCATCACCTAAATAGGCTGTTTGCTCGGGCTTAAGCTTTAAGAGCTGTATTAATTCTAGATAAGATGCAAGTTTATTATGTTGTTTTTGATAGATATATTTTATATTAAGCTCTTTGGCTCGTTTTTCAACAATTTGAGATTCTCTTGCTGAAATAATGGCAACTTCTACTCCTGATTCTCTAAGTTGTTTAATAGCCAGACCATCTTTAACATTAAAAATCTTTAACTCGTTGCCGCAGCTATCGTAAATAATTTCACCGCTAGTTAAAACACCATCGACGTCTAGAATTAATAATTTTATCTGTTTGGCAATATTGTGTATCATATAATTTTAGCTGCTATTAATGTATGAATATTAATCATTCCTAAAAGCTTACTAGTATGATCAGATTCAGTAACTAATAATCCGTTTATTTTCCAAGAACACATAAACTGCCATGCAGTGGCAGCGAGAGTATGTTGTGGTATTGATTTGAAGTTTTTATTCATAATGGAGTCTATAGTTATTTCGGAGAAAGATTGAGCACTTAAGCAATTGTCAGTTTCAAATAATCTTCTTAAGTCACCATCTGTAAAAATGCCTAGGATATTTTGACTAGTGTCAGTGATTGCAATCATGCCCATGCCTTTACTACTCATTACAATTAACGCATCAGATAACTTGCTTCCTGATGGAACAAAAGCAAGATTAGTTTGTTTTACCATGATATCTTGTACGCAGAGCAATAATCTTCTACCTAGATTGCCGCCAGGATGCGAGCGGGCAAAATCTTCTTCAGTAAACTGTTTGGTTTTGGTCACGGATACAACTAGAGCATCACCAAGGGCTAACATAGCGGTTGTACTTGCTGTTGGAGCTAAATTTAGATAGCAGGCCTCTTGGTCTATGTATACTGGTAGGTGTATATTAGCCGCAATAGCTAAAGGTGACTCAGGATTACCTGTGATAGCGATTACAGGAATATTTAAGTGTTTAATACTGGGGATTAAGCTCAATATTTCATTACTAGAGCCAGAGTAAGACAAGACTATCAAGATATCACCATGAGTTAACATTCCGATATCGCCATGTAACGCTTCTGCAGCATGTAAAAAAAATGCGGGGGAGCCTAGGCTGGCAAAGCTGGCAGCAATTTTATGGGCGATATGTCCAGACTTGCCAATTCCAGAGACGACAATTCGGCCATGACAATGGATCAAAAGCTCACATGCTTTGACAAAATCATTGTTGACTGTATCGAGCAATCGGCTAATAGCTTGTTGTTCAGTGGAAATGACTTGTTTAGCTGTCTGCAATATCTGGCTCTGTGTGGATGTTTGCTTTGTAACTTCTGTATGCACTATAAATAGCTCTCTAAGGTATATAGGCTAATTATATCAAATTATTATGCCTTAAAAAATATTTGTTTAATTAGTTAGCATTATCTTTCAATAAAGTCTTTTATGGTTTATTTTAGAAATATTAGTTTATTTAATAAACAGTTAATAAGCTAATCTAAATAACTAAAAACCAAGATGCAATGACTAAAAATTTAGTAACAATAAAAAATTTAACATTTTATCGCAATGAAAGAGCAATTTTTAATAAAATTAATCTTAATATTGTTGAGGGTAAAATTACTGCAATCATGGGGCCAAGTGGTGCTGGTAAAACGACCATTTTGAAATTAATGTCGGGGCTTCTACATCCAGATGAGGGCATAATTACCTATCAGGATCAGGATATTCATCAGATATCTCGTCGTGGTTTATACAAACTTAGGGAAAATATGGGTATGTTGTTTCAGGCGGGGGCACTATTTTCTGATATCAGTGTATTTGATAATGTGGCCTATCCACTAAGAGAGCATACTAAATTATCAGAGGGTTTGATTAAAATCTTGGTTTTAATGAAACTCAATGCGGTTGGATTAAGGGGAGCTGCAGATTTACTCCCTGATCAACTGTCTGGAGGGATGAATCGCAGGGTTGCTTTAGCTAGAGCTATTGCACTCGATCCAAAGTTTATTATGTATGATGAACCATTTACTGGTCAAGATCCCATCAGTAAAGGAATATTAGTAAAATTAATAAAATCACTTAATAGCGCTTTGAAAATAACTTCAGTTTTAGTTTCACATGATGTTCCTGAAACATTATCGATTGCAGATTATGTTTATGTTATTGCAGATGGCGAAATTATTAGCGAAGGTACACCAAGCGTTTTGCAAGGGAGTTATTCTCTTAAAGTACGACAATTCTTAGATGGTATGCCAGATGGTCCGGTAAGGTTTCATTATCCAGCTCCAAATTATGCAATGCAATTAGGAGTTATAGAATGATCAATGTACTAAGGTTTATGCGTAGATCAATAAATAACCTTGGGGAGAGTTGGGTAAATTATATAGAAAATATTGGTCAAGCAGCTTTTATTTTATTATTAACAATTTTTCACAGACCAAAATTAATAAAAGGATTGCCCTTATTAGTAAGGCAAATGTATGCAGTGGGAGTCTTGTCATTGCCAATTATATTAGCAGCATCTTTTTTTATTGGTATGGTGCTGGGGTTACAAGGCTATACTATATTAGTAAAATATGGTGCAGATGATACAGTAGGTCAGTTGATAGCACTTAGTTTGGTTAGAGAACTAGGCCCTGTTGTTGGTGGTTTGCTTTTTGCTGGGCGAGCCGGGTCAGCTTTAACAGCTGAGATAGGTCACATGAAAGCAACAGAACAGTTGTCGAGTTTACAGATGATGGGAATAGATCCTTTAAAAAGAATAATAACCCCTAGGTTCTGGGCAGGATTTTTTTCATTACCCTTGTTAACATTAATATTTAATATAGTCGCAATCTGGGGTGGATACTTAGTAGCAGTTGAGTGGTTAGGCCTAGATGGTGGTTCATTTTGGTCAAATATGAGGACAGCAGTTGATTTTTCAGATGATGTACTAAATGGTATTATTAAATCAGTGGTTTTTGGTTTTATTGTGACGTGGGTTGCTTTATATCAAGGTTTACAGTCAGCTCCAACATCTGAAGGGATTAGTATGGCTACAACTCGGACAGTAGTTTTTAGTTCATTACTGATTCTAGCTCTTGATTTTGTATTAACGGCCCTTATGTTTGGAGGCTTTGCATGAAAAGAAATCAATATTTAAATTTTGTAGTTGGTTTATTTGTACTCGCTGGCATTATCGCGTTCCTATTGTTGGCGCTAAAGGTTAGCGGTTTGCAGGATTTCTCTTGGCGAGATCGTGGTTTTGTGATTAAAGCTAATTTTGCTAATATAGGCGGGTTAAAGCCCCGTTCTAGAGTCACTGTAGGTGGTGTGAGTGTTGGAAGGGTGAAAAATATTTATCTAGATATGGATAGCGGTAACTATGATGCCATCGTAGAGCTAAGCCTTAATCAAGAGCTGAAGAATAAATTACCGGATGATTCAGTAGCAAGTATTCGTACGGCGGGGTTAATCGGAGATAATTTTATTGCTATTACACCTGGCGCAAGTGAAACTTATTTAAAAGATGGTCAGACCATGATGGAAACAAATTCTGCCCTAGTGCTTGAGGAATTAATAAGTAAATATCTCTTTTCAAAAACGGAAGAAAAATAATATGAAAATTATCATGAAAGTTATAGAGTCTTTAAGAGTAATAAGGTTATTAAAAGCAGGCTTATGCATAGCTATTTTAATCAGTAGCATGTCTTATGGTGCTTCAAGTACGGATTGTTTTTCTCACCCAGCGCTTAAAGAAGTTAAATCTGCAGTGGACAATATTATAAAAGTATTACAACAAAAAAAATCGGCAATCTCTAAAGATCGTAAGGTAGCTTATCAAATAATAGATGATTACTTAGTGCCTAAGGCTGATTTTAAATTAATGTCACAACTAGTTTTGACTCATAATTGGAAAAAATTAACTTCAAAACAACAACAAAGTTTTACCAAGGAGTTTCAAAGACTAATGATTCGTACTTATGGGGTTGCGTTTGAAGCTTATGATGGGCAAACTGTAGATTTTCAGTGCCCAGTTAAGTTTCTAGGCAGTGTTGGTGGAGGGGGAAAAACTATAGAAAGAGTCGAAGTAACGTCAACTATACGCCAGACGAAACAACCAGATAATGTTGTTAAATTCAGATTAATCAATAATTATGGATGGAAGGCTTATGATTTAAGTATAGATAATGTAAGTATCATCGATTCATATCGTACAGTTTTTGCCAATAAATTTAGAAAGCAAAAAAATCCGGATCTTATTATCAAAGAGATGCATGCCCAAAATTGCACTAATAAAATGATATGTGCAGAGTAAACTAAAAATATATGGAACTAGAGTTAGTTGTAGAAAAAGACTGCTGTGTGATCAAAGGTTCGTTTACGAGAGATTATATAAATGTTATCATGCCGGCTGGCGAGAGCTTTATAGGTAGTTCTATTAATCCAGTTTTTGATCTGCGTGAGGCAACTGAGGTAGATAGTGCTGGTATAGCTTTACTAGTTTATTATTTAGGTGTTGCAAGTAATAAAAACAAGAAAGTTAACTTTAGTAATATTTCGCAAGCCACACGTTCAATTATTGAATTGAGTGGTTTAGAAGAGTTGTTTAGTTAATGTAAAGCGAATAATATTAAGCAAAATAGGCCTGATACATAAAATAAACTAAAATAATATTAACTATAGTGTAGTACGATTTAGAGGTAAGTTGGTTATGAAGGCTCATGAGCTAAAACAATTGATTGAGCAATCAATTCCTACCAAGTTGGTGACTGTGAAATCAGATGATGATGTGCATTTTGATGTTGTAGTGATAAGTTCAGCATTTGACGGCTTAAATTTAGTGAAAAGACAGCAGTTAGTGTACAAATCCTTAGGGGATTTAATTAGTACGGGCAAAGTCCATGCGTTATCTTTAAAAACTTATACTAGCCACGAATGGCAAAAAATGGCGGATTAGTATGGATAAATTAATAATTGAAGGGGGTATTCCCTTATTTGGTCGTGTTGGTATTTCTGGAGCAAAGAATGCTGCATTACCTATATTAGCTGCATGTTTGTTGTTTGATAAACCGGTGAGAATTTCTAATGTCCCTCACTTAAGAGATGTTACAACCACTCTTGATTTATTAGGTCAAATGGGTGTTGATGTTACGATTGATGAGCAGATGACGGTGGAAGTTAATAGTAGTTCATTAAATTCTTTTGTAGCACCCTATGAATTAGTGAAAACTATGCGGGCCTCTATTTTAGTGTTGGGTCCATTACTTGCGAAACATGGTCGAGCAGAAGTATCTTTGCCAGGTGGGTGTGCGATTGGTGCCAGACCGGTTAATCTCCATGTTGATGCACTTCGAGCGCTTGGAGCAGATGTTCAAGGTAAAAATGGTTATATTTACGCTCAATCTAATGGTCGATTAAAAGGTGCGGAGTTTACTTTCTCCGATGTCAGTGTTACAGGCACCGAAAATCTTATTATGGCGGCGGTTTTAGCCAAAGGCACCACAGTCATACGTAATGCGGCAAGAGAGCCAGAGGTAAAAGATCTTATCGACTTCTTGAACAAACATGGTGCGCAAATTGTAGGTGGTGGCACGAGCACTATAGTTGTTTCGGGGGTTGAAAGCTTAAGTGGGGGTGAATATGCGGTTATTCCTGACCGAATAGAAACCGGTACCTATTTAGTTGCAGGGGCAATAACTCGGGGGTGTGTTACCGTTTACAACACAGATCCGGATCTGCTCACTGCCGTCTTAGAAAAACTTGCTGAGGCTGGAGCTGAAATAGAAGTCAGTGGTAATCAAATTACATTAGATATGAAAGGTCGTCGACCAAAAGCTGTTGATATAACAACAGAGCCATATCCTGGATTTCCCACAGATATGCAAGCACAGTTTACAGCTTTGAATGCTGTTGCCGAGGGTACAAGTATCATCACAGAAACTATTTTTGAAAACCGAATGGTTCATGCCCAAGAGATGATAAGAATGGGCGCTCGAATAGAAATAAAGGGAAATAAAGCAGTATGCCACGGTGTGCCCAAACTTAATGCTGCACCAGTGATGTCTTCTGATTTGCGAGCTTCTGCTAGTTTAGTACTAGCTGGTCTCGCAGCTGAGGGTAAAACATTAATTGATAGGATCTATCATATTGATCGCGGGTATGAATGTATCGAGGAAAAACTTTCGCAATTAGGCGCTAGAATTACCCGAGTGCATAGCTGAGAGCGCACAATTCTCCAGATTATACAGCTTTTAGCATTGGTGGAACAAGCATAATTTCTATAAGTAACATCTACATTAGCTCACAAGACATAGAGATTGTGTTGATTTATTTAACTATACGGAAAGAGTAAATTACAATTATATGAAGCGTGCGTGCATAAGTAGCTTCTAGATGTGAGATGTCCACAGCTCTTTTAAACATAAAAGAGTAAGCAAAGCAGTCATTCATATTATAGGAGATAAAATGGGCGCAGGAACTGATAAACACGCTGACGAGATTAGCGAGGCCTCTTTAAAGCTGTTAATGTATAGAATTATGCCTGCACAGGAAAATGCTTGGTTGGCTGGGTATGATGCTGCGCAAGCTAATATGGATCTTGAAGTAAATCTATATAAAAAAACTGATGACGAATATGAGTCGTGGGAAAATGGATGGTGGGATGCGTTTTATGAGATTAATAATAAGCTATATCAAACCTATAATAGTGATGACGCATCTAAAACCAGCCCAAGTTTAGAGCAAAAAAATAAGCCCCGATTGAGACCCTAAGCAGCTCTTGTGAAAGGCTTACGGAGATCGCTTATTTGCGCCCCCTTGCTGCTACGACGGGCGTGGTGCAGCTGAGGGTACGCTGATCAATCTATCCGCTATTTCGACCTCTTCCGGGGTCAGTAAAATGTCGTGCTTCGTATGTGATGTGATGTATTCCATAACTCGAGGATCCGTCGTTGCCGCATCATATATTCTTATAGTACACCTGATTGCATGCTCAAATTTTGCAATAGGCATTTCTAAAGAGTCTTTGACGTAGGGAGCAATATGATATTGTCTGTATACATCGTCCCTAAGACGTTCTGCTGCTGCATGCATTTGAGTCATCATAGGTTTTGCGCGTGATTTATTGTGATTGATTATAAGGCAGTCGGTTATGGTATCAATCTGAAAAGTACGATACAAGCTAGTAACTTTTTCTAATTGGTCAATATCACTTGCTCTGAACGCCATATTGATTAATGGATCGAGGATAACACAATCTGCCCCCAAGCTCTTAAAAGGGGATGCACGCCCAGCAAGAGGTCCAAAAGTACCACGAGATAATCTATGTTCACCTATAATTACAAACTGATGACCATAGAGTAACCCATTAGATTTTCGACCTGAAACTGTAACATGGCTAACTGGTGAGCGACAATCACGCTGAAGGAGCAAGGCACAAGCTAAACTACTGGTAGGTCCACAATCTCCCGCACCCATCAGAGCTGTAGCAAGATTCGCTATAAACTGAATAGCAAAGTCTGGGTGTCCTCTCAGCGCTGTACACTCAGGTATTGCAGCTTTAAGAGAGTCAAAGACTTTTATTACATGATGGGTAAGAGTAATGTACCTACTTAATACATTTGTACTAAACTTCTCTGTGTATTCTTTTAAAAGGACAGGGCTAAATATAGGACACTCCACTGAAGGTATAATATCATCGCTAGAAGTCACTCTTGCTTTAATTTCGGCTAAAATAGCTGTTGCCAACTCTAAATTCTCTCGACTCATTACATCACCTATGCATTATAGATTAGATTAAAAAGATGAGGGTAACATAAAAAAAAAGCTGTGTATATAGCTTTGTGACATAGCTGTAATATACTTTGTTATTTTACTTGGTTATTTGGGGGCGTTAATTTATTCTTACTATACAGGTCAAACAAATCAATAAGTTAAAGGGATTTTAATTTATGTTTGGGTATGCTAAGAGAGTTGATCAAAGGCACCCATGTGTTCATAAATATAACAGCAAAGCCAACACCATCAGGATAACCGCAGAATTTTCTTATCAAATTACAGAAAATACCAGCCAAGATGCTATATATTAAGCGGCCGCGAGGCGTGGTTGCTGCAGTGACAGGATCAGTAATAATAAAAAATGCCCCTAGCATGGAACCGCCTAAGAATAATTGTTCTATCACAGGAAAATCAGGATATCTAAGTTTTATCAAGAAACCAGAAATTAATAAACCTGTGATAAATCCTCCGGGTAAAGTTAAAGGTACTATTTTGATAAATAATAAATAAAGGCCACCAAGCATCCATGCCAGATTAATTAAATAAAAAGGCATGGAATAAGCTATATTAGTACTAGTAAAAGATGGATCTAAAGGTGTTGCTTGGCTGATATCATCAGCTATTGAGATTAGATTTGGCCACTGGGTAAAGTCTTGAGGGAATGCAACTAGTAAAACAATAAAGCCAATCATAGCGGGATTAAAAATATTATGTCCTATACCGCCATACAAATGCTTGGCTATAACAATGGCAAAGGCTACTCCAATAAAGATTTTAATAATATTAAAATTGGGCGGTAAGCAGACAGCTAATAAAACTGCAGTTAAAAGGGCGCTATTATCTTGTATAACTGCTAATATGTTTTTTTGACGCAATTTTAGGCAAAAAGATTCTAGTAAAAGAGCAAAAGTGCTTGTATAGATAATATTAAATATTATCCCTAGGCCAAAGAAGTAAGTTAGGACAGAAATTCCTGGTAACAATGCTAAGATGACTCTTAGCATTAATTGATTAGTGGTTAATCTATTTTTCATTTGATTGTAAAGTTTTTTTATTTTTTGCAAGCTTTAAAGCATCCAATAGCAGAGACTTTTTATTCGTTTGTTGGGTCTTTGTTAGTTGTGTTTTAAGCTTGGTGATAGTTTCGCGTTTTTGTAGCATGAGACGATTATTTAACTCAGCGTCTTTTGATTTAAGTTGTTTGTATTTATTATAGTTGATTTCTGTTTTTAAATTTTTAAATATCGCAGTTAAAGGAATATTGCTTGGGCATGCGGAATCGCATAAGCCACATTCAATACAAGTACTCAGAGAATATTTTTCTAAGAGTTCATTATTATTTTTTGTATTTAGTCCTTGTCCAAACCAAAATAATTGTTGTGGCAATAATCCTACAGGGCAGACTGATTCACAGTAGCCACATTTGATACAAGGGGCATAGTTTTTTATATCTTTATGTACAGCTGAAGTGCTTACAAATTGAATGGCTTGGGTAGTTTTTTCTATAGATATATAGTCTAAGTAATCAATATGATTCATATGCATAGGGTTATGAGAGTTAAATAATTCATATCCCATATATTGCCCACCAATGTAAATAATTATACCTTTTGTATTAGACACGCTATTTAAATCAATATTAAAAGCCTCTAACAGTTTACTAATAGGTGTGCCAATGGGCAAAAGATAATTACCTGGTTGTGATATCAAATCTCCCGTAATGGTAACGATTCTATCTACTAAAGGTTTGTTATAATTAATCGCTTGTTCTATTGCATATATAGTGGCAACATTCAGGCAAATAATGCCATATTCACTGCTATGTTTATCAAGAGGGATATTTTTCTTTGTAACAAGATTTATAATAGACTTACTGTAACCATAAGGGTAAGTTTGGCTGAAAGCTTGTATTGATATATTTTGTACTAGATCATGGGAGAATACAGTTAAGGATTTATGTAAGGCATCAATGGCTTTAACCATATCCTTTTTGATGGCGATGATAATGTGTTTAGGCTGTAATACTTGATTAATAATAATTAATCCAGAAATTATATTTTTTGCAAAATTTATTATTAAGCAATTATCTGTGCTGATAGGGCTTTCACATTCCATGGCATTGATAACAAGTGTATCTAGAGAGGGGGAGGCAGGTAATTCAGCATCTAGTTTTTTCCCTGTAGGGAAACCAGCACCGCCAAGACCTATTATGCCATTTTGAGCTAAAAAATTTATAAAGTCTGAATGGTTGAAAATTTTATAGTTAAGATGATCGACTGTTTGAGTTTGGGTGATCGTCTTGTTTTTAACAATTTCCATTGATAATACCTTGTTGGCACTGTTAAGATTGCCTAAGGATTGCAATGTAGGATAAAAATCAATATTATTGATTTGTCCAGAAAAAGCGCTATGAAGAGCAATATTGTAATTATCTCCTGCCAATGTTTTAGTGAGAGGTTGCCATTTGTGTATATCATCATATTTTGAATAAATGATATCGCCTATGGACGCATAGTTATATTCTAATGGTAAAATTAATCGGTCAATATCTATTGGTAAATATTTTAGTTCGTCTGTATTCACAATTATTGGTAATTAAATTTTGCAGGTAGTTTTTGTTCTATCATACCTATACAATTCATCGGACATGGTGGTATGCATAATTCACATCCTGTACATAAGTCCGTAATTACAGTGTGCATAAAATTATCAGCACCAACGATAGCATCTACAGGGCAGGCTTTGATACACAAAAGACAGCCTATGCATTCGGCTTCATTTATTTTAGCTACCAAGGGCTTGTTTGGTGCAGCAGGTAGATCTTCAGATAAGCTCTTAGAAGGTATATTTAATAAAGCAGCAAGGTTATCAATAGTCTCTTGACCTCCAGGAGGGCAGCGGTTGATATCAGCTTCGTTATTATATATCGCTTCTGCATAAGGTCTGCAGCCTGGATAATTGCATTGACCGCATTGAGTTTGTGGCAGTTTTTTATTGATCATATCGATGAGTTTATAGTGAGGATCATTAGTCGTATATTTTCTCTGTATCAATAATAAAATATAGCTTAATGCCATTATTGCAGCAGGTAATAGGAGGCATGTAACAAGTATAACGTTATCCATAAAGTTAGGTGATTTTTAAAAGTAGAGCTTATTATACTTGTTTTTATAGCGTATAACAAAGTTT
Source organism: uncultured Gammaproteobacteria bacterium (assembly GCA_964609155.1). Lineage (GTDB taxonomy): Bacteria > Pseudomonadota > Gammaproteobacteria > JAGOUU01 > JAGOUU01 > JAGOUU01. The sequence goes on from CAZSRF010000025.1 coordinate 16,132, forward strand.
AGTGGTTTGATTTCTAATATTGAAAATGCTAGGATTCATTGTCATTTTGTAATTATTTGAAATAAAAGTAAAAATAAATAAAAGAATAGAGAGTGTAAAACAAATATGTCAACACCAGGAACAGGAAGTAGTACTCCAATTTTTCCTCCTATACAGCCACAGCCAAAACCTAAAGGTAGCACAATGCGGCGGCCATCAAGTTTAGCTTTAATTCCTGCCAGTCATGGCGCAGCTCTGGACCATGATGGAAAACAGGGTGAGGCAGTACCAGGCGCCTCCGCTGTCCCTATAATGCCGCCAATTAGGACTAAGCATTCACCAGCAATATTGCATGTTGAGACATCGTCATCAGCTCAAACTTTGGTTATCTCTACTAAGAGCTCTGTAACTGTCACAACACCTCGACAATTAGCGGGAGAAGAAGTTGAGGGAACAGCTAAGCAACCAGTCTCTCCAATGGCTACAATTTCAGCCGTGACGCCAAGTGCTGCTACGCTTGGACCAGGGGAATTGGCGGATCAAGAAAGTGTAGATGGAACTGTGGGAGACATAAGTGCTGACGGAGGGCCGAGTACTCTTACTTCAAACACAAGTGCTATTAGGGAGCGTTGTTATGATGTAGCTATTGATAGTGTACCAACACCAAGAGCTGGTGCTGGTGTTGATGTTGATATTGAGTCTAGTAGGTATATTAAAGAGGCTAGATTATTCAGAGAAACATTAGATGCATTAGAGATTTCAACATTTGTTGTAGACACAAATAATCTGAGAATAATCTATGTCAATCCTTATGCTTGTTTAGTATTTAATCGCACTAAGTTTGCTTTAATAGGGGCACCATTAGGTATTTTAGTACCATCAGATTTTAGTGCTGCACACGATCGTATGGTGAAAAGATTTATTGAAAGGTGGCGTGAGAATAAATCAGAACCAACTGATTCTAGAATATTCGGCAGGGTTGCAAGAGCTATTACTGCAAGCCGTAGGGATGAAGACGATAATGAAGTACTGTTTTCTGCTACTATAAAAGTTTGTGCCCCAGAGTCTTCAAAGGACATTGATGGCGTTCCAAAATTATTAATTGGCCAAGTTGTTGACACAGGTCATATTGTTCAAGTGAGACGAGCACTCTTCTCAGCATCCGTAATAGTTGAAAAATCGGTTGTTGGTATTGTAGAGGCAGATTTAGAAGGACGTATTTTAAGGGTAAATCCTGAGATAGAAAGAATTTTTGGTTATAGTCAAGAATTTTTAAAAGGACAAACTGCCACTATCCATAAGTTTGCACCCGAGAGTTTTAGACCTGAGCATGTTAGGATTATTTCTGTATTTGCAAGAAGTTTAAAAGAAGGTAAGTATGATCCTACTGGTTCAACGGTTATCTGCAAAACAAGATTAACTAATGGTGAGGATGCTGATCATAATCTGATCCCTATATCATTACAAGTTGCTCTTGTTGATGATCCTGAGAAAGGTGGCAAATACACTTTAGTTGCACAAATTATGGATGCAAGAAGATACACTCCTGTACAAGAATTGAAGATGCATGTGGCAAAAAGTGTTTTACCGTCCAAATTGGCAAAAAAATATATAGAAGCTGGTGGAGATTTATCGAGAGTAAGTCAAGTTTGTAAAAATAGTATTGTGATTATTGTTGATGTAATTAAATCAACAGATATTTTACGTGGCATGGCAGATGACCAAGTTGAAAAATATTTAAGAAAACTTTTTGTTGCTGCTGCACAAAAAGCATCCATGCTTGGTATTAACGTAGTAAAATATACCGGTGATGGAGTTTTAGCAGTGGCATCAGATATACATGAGGACGATGAGCTTGCACGACGAGCTAATCGAGCAATTTATTTTGCTATGAGTTTAATTCATTGGGCGAATGAAAATAGGTACAACATCAGGGTAGGCATGGATATAGGAGCCATTAGATCTGTAGTTTTAGAATTCGACGCTACACAGGTTAGATTAGGGTGGGATATCATCGGGCCAGTTATTTCTGCAGCAGAAAGGATGCAACAAACTGCATTTGATGGTGTACCAGGGCCGACATCAGGCATGTCATCTGCAATAAAAATAACTAACGAAGTACATAGAAAATTAACTAGAGGTTCTGAGTTAGCAGAATGCTTTACCGAGGTTAGCCAATCAATAACTGGCGTAAAAGGGTTTTCTGATTTATCGGAAGACTGTAAACCTGGTGCGGATATAACTAAAAAGGGATTATTTATAGCTTATAGAAATAATTCACTTAAATCGGTAGATGTGTTGACTCAACAGGCAGAGGCTTTTAGAGTTGGCATTGAGCGGCGTAAGGCAGCAGCAGCAGAGCTAGCGGCTTCTAGAGTTAAGCTGCTTGGATCTAAAGTTAGTGATAGTGTCCTTGCTGCTCGACCAGGTTGAAAACATCAGTATACAAAACTAATATTTAAACCCACTAAACCCCATAAAACCCAAAGCAATAAGGCCAACAGTAATAAATGCAATACTGTTGTCTTTAAAGGGTTTGGGAATATCAGCTACTTGTAATTGTTCTCTTATTGCACTGAAAGCTATTAAGACTAAAGCAAAGCCTGATGCCGCCCCGAGGGCGTAGGCTATGCTTTCTGACAGACTATTATTTTCTCTAATATTTTATCAAGTTATACCCAATACAGCACAATTAGTCGTGATACGAGGTAACTACAGTCCTAGACTTCTGTGCAGTAAGGGGCTGTTAGCTTTTATGATTATTTCGCTTGCTTGTACAAGCACAGCAATCATAAAGATAAAAGCTATAATTTCTAACCATTGTAGGTCTAAAGGGACTAGTAGGTAATAATAGATTAAGTAACTTGAAATACAGCTTATAGTCAATACAGTCCAGGTTGCAACTGCTAAACCAATAGCTGGTCTAACTTGTTTGGAAACACCAAATAGTGGGCATAATCCTAAAAACTTTACTAATACAAAATTATTAATAAACACGCTGTTTAAAAATACTATTAGTAAGTTTTTCATATTTATCAGTCACTAAGTTTAAGTTTGAGATTCCTGTAGTATAGCTTCTATTTTAAGTGGATCCACTCGCTGCAATAGGGGCTCAAATTTATTTATGTGATGTCCTAGAAGTGGTTCACTTAAATTTTCCCAAATATTTGTTGATGCATTCAAGAAAAGAGCACTTTTCTCGGCCAATTTTGGTAAAACAGGAGAAAGATAACTTATTAATACATGGTATAGATTAATACCGGTACTGCAAACAATGTGAGCTAGTATTTTATTTTCTGTATTTTCTTGTTTCATTAAAGACCAAGGCTTATAGTGATCAATAAATTGGTTAGCATAATCTGCTAATGTCATAATTTCTTTTATAGCGGAGCTAAATTCAATATTTTTATAATAATTGATAATAACATCACTTTTACTTATAAAATCTCGGTAAATATTTTCGCCAAAATTACTATCTGGAGATAGCAATGCTATATTTAAGTGGTCTGATAATTGATTATCAAAATTTTTATTAATAAATCCACTACACCTACTGGCTATATTAACTAATTTACCTACAAGATCAGAATTAACTTTTTGTACAAAGTCAGATAAATTTAGATCTAAATCTTCCACATGGTTGCTTAATTTACTAGCGAAATAATATCTTAGATATTCGCTATCTAAATGATTTAAGTAAGTTCGTGCTAGTATAAAAGTTCCTCTTGATTTAGACATTTTTTTACCATTGATGGTTAAGAAACCGTTTACATAAATTTGGTCTGGTTTTTTAAATCCAGCTGCAGTTAATACAGCAGGCCAAAATAAAGCATGGAAATACGTAATATCTTTACCAATAAAATGAATCAATTTTGTTGGATTGTCTTTTTTTTCTTTCCAATAAAGGTCAAAGTCTATGTGTTGTTCATTGCAGAATTTTTTAAAACTTGCCATGTAGCCTATTGGAGCATCTAGCCATACATAAAAATATTTATCAGTAGTGTTCGGAATTTTAAAACCAAAATAGGGGGCATCTCGCGTGATGTCCCATGGTTGTAACCCTGCGGCAAACCATTCTTTTAGTTTGCTGCTAATTTCAGGTTGTAGATGGCCGCAAGCTAACCATTCTTCAAGCATGCTAGTAAAATGAGGTAAATTAAAAAAATAATGTTCTGAATTTTTTGTAATAGGAGTTGCGCCGGATAAAACAGATTTAGGGTTTTTCAGATCTACAGGATTATAGGTTGCACCACAATTTTCACAACTATCGCCATACTGATCGGCTGTTGAGCACTTAGGACATTCGCCCTTAATAAATCTATCAGGTAGAAACATGTTTTCAACCGGATCAAAAGCTTGTTCAATATTTTTAGTAATAATATGCCCATTATCTTTTGCAATGTTATAAATCGATTCAGCCAATTCTTGATTCTCTCTACAGTGAGTAGTTCCAAAATAATCGAAATTTATCTCGAAATCACCAAAGTCCTTGACATGAGAATGGTAAAATTGCTCAATGAATTCTTCAGGGGACAAGTTATTCTTTTTAGCATTAGTCATAATAGGAGTGCCATGAGCGTCATCGCCACAAATATGATAACAAGTATGGCCAAGCATTTTTTGAACCCGAACCCAAATATCAGCTTGGACATACCCAAGTATGTGACCTAAATGAAGATGGCCATTGGCATAAGGAAGAGCATTAGTAACAAGAAATTGGTTGGGTTTTATAGTGATCATAGCTGTTAAAATATATTATGGTGAAATGCTGATTAGATTTAATCGAAAACTATATCATAGTTATTGATAGTCCAACAGGGCCTTGGCTCTGTTTAGATCTCCTTCACTTACGTGTATCTAAGAGTTAGGTGTACTCACAAAAGTAGCAGCATTAGGAGCAGTATTAGAAGCATTGAGAGAAGTTTTTACAGTTCTGTCTAACACATCTATCAGTTGCAGCCCGCCAGCAAGTAGTGCATCAGCATAGGTAAGTGGCTGTTTAACTCCTTTAAAGGTTAAATAGATATTGTTAAGAGCACCTGATTTAACTTTTGTATTGTTATTATAAATAGTTAATGTAGAATTTTGGAAAATGACAGTGCCCAAGAAAAATTTGGTTCCTTGATAGCGTAACTCAGGTACAGTAGTGCTCGCAGACTGCAAAATATTTAATGGGATATAGTCTGTGGTTGGTCTTACATTAGCAACAATATTATCAAGAATTTTATAAAGATTAACTTGTTGGTTATTTATTTCGTAATTTATATGAGCGTTTTTAATTACAAGTGTTTGTATAATAATGTATGGCAACTCTCTTGAGCCAGTAAATCCACTTTTTATAATGCCTTCTGGAGCTAATACGGCATAAGGTGCAGAAAACCCTGTAGGATTACTTATTTTAAAGTTATATATGTTACTTCCATCTCCATAAGTACGAGTGTATATCTTTTCAATAGTAGTATTTTGGTTAGTCAGCAATTGATTGGTTGCTGTGAAGATCTTAATAGATTCGTTATTAACACGTGAACGAGAGGTTTCTATAAAAATATAAGAGAGTCCATAGACAACGATAAAAAAAATACCTATTCTTTTAAGCCATTTATATCTAGGTTGGTCATTGTCTTCAGTCTGGTTTTCTGTATTGTCTTTTGTTAGTGAAGTCATAGAAAATATAAACGTATTAATATTAATATTGATATTACATATATCTATATATAGCATTATACAGTCTAAAAATATAAAATATATTTTTCATAAGTAGCAAATAAGAGAGTAAATCGGTGGAATTATATGTCTATAAAGTCTGACAAGTGGATTAGAAGAATGGCTTTATCGGGAATGATTGTTCCATTTGAGGCTGTGCAAGTCCGCACAAATGCAAACAATGCAGAAAAAATTATTTCTTATGGTACATCTAGTTATGGTTATGATGTTCGGTGTGCCAATGAGTTTAAAGTGTTTACCAATATCAACTCAGCTGTTGTTGATCCAAAAAACTTCGTAGCAGCAAGCTTTGTTGATATAAAGTCAGACATATGTATAATCCCTCCTAATTCTTTTGCTCTTGCTCGTACCGTAGAATACTTTAGAATTCCAAGGAATGTTTTAACTATATGCTTAGGGAAATCTACTTATGCAAGATGTGGTATTATTGTAAATGTAACGCCCCTAGAGCCAGAATGGGAAGGGCATGTTACGTTAGAGTTTTCTAATACTACTCCTTTACCAGCAAAAATTTATGCTAATGAAGGTGTAGCACAAATGCTATTTTTAGAGTCAGATGAGATCTGTGAGACGTCTTATGCGGATCGTAAAGGGAAGTATCAAGGGCAGTTAGGAGTTACATTGCCGGTAGCTTAAGGCGGTTTAAATTGTACCTCAAGTGCTCGGTTTTGCTGAGTATTATCTTACAAAATTTTCCACAGATAGCGTACAATAATATATATTGGATAACCAACTTATATAAGTTATAATTATAAATACAAGAAGTATTATAATTATAATAATAAGGGGTTATATGAAAACCATAGACATTAAAAAAGTAATAATAGGCTGCTTGTCGATTAGTTTTTTTTATCAGGGTGCTTATGGTATGTCGGTTAAACAGGTTGAAAAACAAGACGCCATTGAGAATCAGCAGCAAGCAATAGATTTCCCTGTTCCAGAAAACTGGCCAGCTGGACAGGGGGAAAATGCTGTTTGGGTAGAACCACGCCAGCGCATCGATGTAGTTGGGTTAGATAATATTGAATTAGATGGCCCAAAATATAAAATGCATTTAGATGTCAACCAACCGGAAGTAAAATTTACCTCACCAGATCGAATTGAAAAAAGTGTTGGACAAATAGAGTTGCTGAGTTGGGACTAGGTAATTATAACATTGCAGGGCCATGGATATCGGCATGGATGTTATCATCTCTATCTTCTCTTAAATTTCTGCTTTCCAGTGATGAAGCAATCGCCGGTGTAGCTGGTTTATCGTAAGCAGCGCGGTAACGGCAATGAACTATACTTATTACACCAGCTGTGCTTGCTCTGGTAAAACAATGTATAAGCAACCCAGCTGTAAAAAAAATCATAAAGCTTACGCTTAATCCTACTATTAACCAATCCAACCATCTCAAAGGAATAGAACGTATAAATGGTGGTGCTTCTGGTAGATAATGTGCTAATAGGCCGGATACTAACCTCTGGCAGCCCATTGTGTTATTCGTATCGCTACATAACACTTCTGCTATAGCTTGAATATTCGCGCTAGTATCAGCAGCAGTGAGCTCATTGGCCACGAATGTCTTAATTAAATTGCCAATAGGTTTATATAGAACATAATATATTATTAAGCTGCCTATCCCTGCAGCTATTATATAATCAAATAAGATTTTTAACAGGGGATAAAACTTTACACAACATGATGGCGGGGCTGCAACAAGAGGCTGTGCGGAGGAGGGTATAAGCGGAAGTTCATCTTCCTTTTCTTGTTGAATCATACTTGTCCCTGTAATAAATAATGGTATTATCAACTGGAATAGTTAAACTTGCAATGACTTAATGTTGCAGTGCTCAACTAGATTATAATTTGATTGAGTTTTCGAAGTTAAGTAAATATTGTATAATAGTCCATCTGCAAAGACGGTGAAGTTAATCTATAAGAGATTGATATGCAAAAGTTGAGAACGAATCGATGTTATATATGCTTATATGTATTATTAATCATTTCTATGCTTTTTCGTATAGATGCTTTTGCTAACACATCTAATGACCTTTATGTTGCCACTATTACCCTTGACAAAAACACTGCTCCTAATAGTACTTTTGTTTTGCAGCAGGGGTTATTACAAGTATTGTCAAAAGTCAGCGGAAGATTACAGGGTGATATTTCTAGTATTTCTGCTATTAATCAAGCATTGCAAAAACCAGAAAATTACTTGGCTAAATATACGGTACAACTATCTGAGATTAACCCTAATATAGAAACGCATAGCTTGCAGCCTATGCAACGAGTTGCTGTGCTAAGCTTTATTTCTAGGCGAGTTGATAACTTGGTAAAAATTTCTAATTTGGGGTTAGTAGATAAAAAATCAGTGACCGTCGTTTTGTGGCTTTGGACAGAGGGGCCACAAGGGCGTGGTATTCTGACAGAGGCAAGTATGAGTCAGATCGAAAAGGGATATCGTCAATTAATTAATAAAATAGCAATAGACTCAGGTTTAAAAATTCTTTACCCTTTGCAAGATCTGGAGGAACAAATTTTAACTTCAGGGGCTTTAACAGATACAACTATAGAGATAGATAAACTTATTAAAGCTTCTAAACGTTATGGCGCTGAAGTTATGCTTGTTGGTTTTATTCCTAAAGATGCATTATTTAGTAAATGGGCATTGCTCAATAAAAACCTTAATAGTAGTAATTATTCTCTTAAAGCTACTGATGCAACAGATGCAATTACTCAAGCGTTTATTTGGTTAAATAAAAATTTAAATAATGAACGTACATTTTCTCAAGTTCGACTCAGCGAGAATAATCAGTCTAATCAGGTTAATCAGACTAGCCTGGGAATAAAAGAAAATGTACTACTTAGAATCGATAGTATTGAGACACTGGAAAAATACAATAAAATCAATGAGTATTTGAAAAATATATCTTTAATTGAAGATGTGAGGGTAAATAGAATAGGTCAAGATTGGATAGAGTTGAGTGTCTCGACAAAACAAGGTAAAGATGCTTTGATAAGCTTTTTAAATAAAGATAATAAATTAGTTAAACAAAACGTGAGTGATACTAGTAGTATGCTAGCTGGTAATCAAACAGATCAGTCGCTGAGTTATGGGTGGTTGAATGAGTTATAAAATGATACCTAATTTATTGACTTTTTTGCGAATATTATTAGTGCTTCCTTGTGCTTACGCTTTTTATTTAGGCTATTATCAGTTAGCTATTGGTACATTTATTTTAGCGTCTATTACTGATGGTATCGATGGTTTTTTAGCGCGTAAATTGGCATGTCAAACACAATTGGGAGCTATCTTAGATCCGCTAGCAGATAAATTTTTAATTGTAATACTATTTTTTGTTTTTACTATACAAAATTTTATTCCATTATGGTTTGCAAGTGTTATTATTATTCGAGAGTTTATTTTATTGGGCGGTGCTTTATTTTATCGGTTAAAGTTTGGCCCTGTAGTCTTTATCCCCACGTTGCTAAGTAAAATTAATACATGTTTATTACTGTTGCTGTTACTCGTTACATTGGTTCAGGCTATGCTGGGTAAACATAGTAGCAATTTCAGAGAATATCTCATAACAGCAAGTTTAATCACAAGTATTTCTAGCTGTGTGATTTACATTTGGCAATGGAGTGTTAGAGTTAAAAAATCATGGAAGCTTTTTTTGAATAAAAACCTAGGTGCTTAGTGCTGCAATTAGATTTAATAGATTTTGGTATAAAACCAATTGTTAAAAATACATTCAGTAATTATATTGTTTCTGAGGATAATATTCCCATTATTGCTCATGTAAAATATCTCGTAAAACATCCTGAAAGTTCATACATATATTTATGGGGTAAATCAGGTGTTGGCAAATCTCATTTGCTGCAGGCGGTATGCGAAGAGGCTTTAAGTAATAATTTAATCGCTAATTACTTTAGTTTTAAATATTTACAGAAAAATAATATACTTGATGACACATTAAGTATAGATAGCCTTTTTGAGAATTTGGAGCAGCAAGATATTATATGTTTAGACGATTTAGATGTTTTTTTTGTTGGTAATAGCCGAGAAAGAGAGGAACAGCTTTTTAGTTTTTATAATCGTTTAAAAGACGCCAATAAAATATTAATTATTGCAGGAATGTTTTCTATTAATAGCCTTAATATATTATTGCCTGATTTGAAATCAAGATTGTCTTCTGGGGCTATTTATCAGCTAAAAGAGCTGGATGATCAGGGTAAAAAACAATTATTAAAAATTCAGGCGTTTGAACGAGGCATGACATTATCTGAAGAATTAGCTGAGTATTTAATTAATCATGGACGAAGAGATATCAATGGTCTTCTTGAGATGTTAGATACAATGGATAGAGAATCCATGCGGCAGAAACGTAAGCTGACGATACCATTTGCGAAAGAAGTATTATTTTTGTAAAAATTTACTGCTGTCACTGTGGCTATTCACGAATCCCGGTGACGCATGTATATTCAAGACATTCAGAAGCTAGTGTAGCTGCAGCATCGTCGAGTGCTAAGTGGAAAGACAGGTGCAAGAGTTTTCTTGGGTTGAGGCGAGGTTGATGTGGTATAAATTTTAAGTGTATGTTCACAATTTTTGTGTAACAGCAGGTTGCTCCGTAAATAGAGTCTAGTAATTAATTTATATTTAAGACTTTTATGCGGCTATATAACAAATTAAAATAATCTTCTTTATTTTTTTGTGATAAGAAGCTAATAGTTATAAGTTTTTCCCAGACTGGAATAGCCTCCTGAAATTTTTGTAGAGTTTCGTCTATTATTTTAAAACTTAAACCTAGCTTTTGGTGTCCATAGTAATCAATAAAGTCTCTTCTGGTTAAATTGTTTTTTTTACCATTCAAAGAAAGCGCAATTTGTTCTTTTACATGATTTATGCCAATAGCAATGGTTGTATTAATAAAATCATAGGCAGGGGATAGTTTGATAATCTCTCTATCTGTGATGAGTGAGTAGTTTTTTAAATGCATATCTTCATTTCCAATAAGATAATTAAAGATGATGCGTGTAAATAATTTCCCTTTTTCTATTGAGGGGAAAGTGCAGTATTTATCAAGTATTGTGATTATTCTTTCCATTGAATAATCATACTTAGTTTCTCTGGTTGCACCAATTAATTGTGAAAAGTCTTCTAGGGGGATTTTTTGATTCCGTGGGCCGCGATCAAAACGTTTGATAAAATACGTCAAACTTCCATCTGAGCAATAGATCAAACCATGCAAGGGGGGTTCAATCATTTTTCCAGGAATATTTTCAGCTAATCTCATTGTTAAATCTTCATTTTCAGGAAGCTCATCATAATTTTTATGCTGCGGTTTCAAAATATAATTGCCACCTATATCACATAGAGTAAAGCTCTGTTGAGCAGCATTTAATTTAGCACTTAATTTAGGTTGCACTCCTTGAATAGATAATTTTTGTGCACGTAGCTGCGCTTCTTTTCTTTGCGCTTCTGCAGAATAGGTTAAATCATTAAGATGTCTTAAAGAAGGTGATAGTTTTTTAAGGCCTGCTAGAGAATACCTGTCATTGTTATCTATAATAGTGTAAGTAATAGGGCATATCTTCTTTTGAATCATACTTCTTCTATGCTAAAAGCACCTACAAGATCTTTTCCGACAGTTAATAACTGTCCAAAATAATCGCTACGGTCTATTTTCCTTAATTTTAATAAAGCTTCAAGCTGAAAACCCTCTGGAAGCAAGCCTTCAAAATAAGTTGGGAAAGTGGAAAAATGGTAAATACTTTGTTTGGTTGGCATAGTTAATGATATCGGAGGGCCTTTATACTCAGAATCATATTCAAACTCATAATCCTGATTGAAGATATTTTCCCTTAGTATCCCTGCTAAGGTAACATTGTTAAAAAAAACTTTAGCTGCTCGCATAAGATACCTGATAGCTATTCATGAGAGGCCCGGTGAATTCTAACGTTATATTTAAGACGTGCAGTATTTTTACTAGAGTATCTAGTCGTACTGTTGCTTTGCCGTGCTCCACATCGAAGACTGCTGTTTTACCAACTCCCGCTAATCTGGCTAGTTGTGCCCTATTTAAACCACTTTTTTTTCGATGAAAGGCAGTAACATTTGCCATTTTCTTGAAAAATTGCTCAAGGTTATTTGGAGGCATATATTAGAAGATTTTCAGTTGATATTTACTGTGATAACGGTAAATATAGCATATTTTATTATATTTACAGAGATATTTATAAAAAACTGAATTATTTACTGCTATAGCAGTAAATAATTCAAAATAACTCGAAATTTATTAACCAAAAAGAAGAAAAAAACTAAATTTACTGCTATGGCAGTAAATTAATGGCGTTAAGTTAATTTTAATACAATTTCAGCTAATCTCTTACCCTGAGACAAGCACAGTTCTTGTTCTTCTGGGCTAATAGTACGGCCATTGGAACCTGCTACATGCGAGCAACCGTAAGGTGTGCCACCTGATTGAGTATTGTTGAGAGCGGATTCAGAAAATGGTACACCTAGAATTACCATACCATGGTGTAATAGTGGCAACATCATAGAAAGTAAGGTTGATTCTTGCCCGCCATGTAAGCTTCCGGTAGACGTAAATACACAAGCAGGTTTATTAATTAAAGAGCCATTAAGCCAGATTTGACTAGTTTGATCTAAAAAATATTTTAAGGGGGAGGCCATGTTGCCAAAGCGCGTGGGACTTCCTAGTGCTAGCCCACTACAATAAATTAAGTCATCTAAAGTAACATAAGGAGCGCCTTCCTCTGGGATAGGAGAAGCTGCTATTGGTTTGTTATCTAGAACGTTTAAGCCATGGGGATCAGTTACCGTAGTTACTTCTGGAACTGTTCGCAACATAGCAGTAATACCCATATGGCTATTAATACCACGTGCAATTAACTCAGCAAGTTTTTTTGTCCCCCCATATTTACTATAATATAAAACTAAAATATAAGGAGTAGATTGTAAGTTTGTCATGATAATTATAAATCAATTACAGAAGAATATATTATACTATAGGTGAGATGTTTGTAGATATTTCTATCATTTGTTTATTTCGTTTAGGCTTCCAATGAGATTAAGAAAATTTTTTAGTAATCTAAAAAAATTTATACATTATATAACCTATAAATTTATTCAAGATGACTGCTTTGAAAGCGCGTCGGCACTTACATATACAACTCTTCTGTCTATAGTCCCTTTAATGACGGTAAGTTTAGTTGTAGTTAAAGAAATTCCTTATTTTCAAGACCTTTGGGGTGATTCTGAACAGTATATTTTCAGGCATTTTGTCCCTGCGACTGGGTTAGAGGTACAAAAATACTTACAAGAATTCGTTAATCATGCTGGTGAACTCACTATGATAGGTATTTTATTTTTATTATTTTCTTCTATGATGCTTATATATACTATTGAAATAACTTTTAATAGAATTTGGGGAGTTCGAGCTGATAGGGGTATATTTGAAACTACAGTACTATATCTAGCAATCCTTATTTGCGCCCCCATACTGATGGGCTTAAGCTTTGTATTAAGTTCTTATTTGTGGTCGTTGCCTCTTTTGCAAAAAACCATAAGTAGCGTGGGGTTAGTCAACCATGTCATAAGATTAACCCCCTATTTTATTACATGGATATGTTTTACCTTTTTGTATGTTTTAATCCCAAACTGTCGAATTCGAGTAAAGCATGCATTAATAGGGGGACTGCTTGCAGCTATTTTATTTGAAATAGCGAAAAGACTATTTGCAAGCTACGTGGCGCGTATTAATTTTAATACGTTAATTTATGGAACATTCGCTACTATCCCTTTATTTTTATTTTGGTTATATATCTCTTGGCTTATTATTCTTCTCGGAGCTCAAATTGCAAGTGCTATAAGTTTTCATCGCTTTGTTGCACCAGATAGCAATCAATCACGTTTTGTCCAGGCTTATAAGTGGCTTTATATTTTATGGCAAGCTCAGAAAAAAGATAAAGCGCTGCTTCCTCATGAATTATTTCAAAAGGAAGGTCGGCTTACCAATTCTGATCCATACTCTCAGCTATATAGCTTGAAAAAAAATGGTTGGGTTAAGAAAATTGCTTCTGGGGCTTATACTTTGTCAGTCGATCTTGATCAAATAACTTTATATGATTTTTATCATGCTTTTCCATGGCGCCTTCCCAATTCCGCATCTTTAATTTTAGAATATGGTAATTATGAAGATAAAGTTATCAGCGCTCTTTATAAACAGCTATTAATAATAGAACAAAATTTAAAACAAGTTGCCGATGTTACTCTAAAGCAACAATTTTATAATGTAGAACATGAAATGACATTATAAAATTTTGCAAACAGAACTTCACTGTCTATAATTTAATACATAGTGATTAAGTTTAATAATTATATTAATTAACATTTCATGATTAAATTATTTAAAGTAGGATTGGTAGTTTTAATTTTCATACAATCTGCATTTGCTATTACTTCAGTAGAAGAGTATTTAGATGAACAACATAAAAAAAGCAATACTACAAATAATGGTTATGAAATGAGTCCAGATGGTATCTTGTATGAACCATCTACCAAAAAGTTATTTAAAACCATAAATTATAGATTTATGGTAGGCAGTTTGAAGAAAAACCTTGTTACTTTAGCGGAACGTCATGATTGGCGAATAGATTGGAATTTGGACACTGATTATGTTATACCACGTGAGTTTGTTGTCCTTAATAAAACAGTGCCTCAAATATTTTCAGATGCTACAGCACATTTACCAATTAAAACAATGTTTTATTCAAAAAATCGTATGATTACTATTATGCCTATGTACGATAAAAAGGAATCAGATTTCTCAGATGAATACTCTGTAGATATAAGGAAATAGTAATGAAGGGTAATTTTTTTAAATGGACGTTGGTAGCAATGGTTATCTTTTCTTTAATTGGGTGTAGTTCGCCAACCTACTTGACTGCAGAAAGTAACATTAATACGTCAAAAAAAAAATCTAAGGCACTTTTGAATCCTGCTCATGTTGTTGTTACTGATGAGCCTTACATAGATAGCAAACCAGTTTTTGCCGATTATAATCCCGCATGGACGGAGCGTGAGGTCAGCGTTGACCTAAATGACAATACTATTAAATTAAAAGCTTTAATGGGGCAATTATTTAAAGAAACGGGTGACATTAGGGTAGTTTACCAAGAAGGTATTGATGATGTAGATGTCAAAGATATTGTGGTTGATGGTAAATTAATTGACGTTATTAAAGAGATCAGCAAAAAAGTTAATTATCACTATATAATAGAAGAAAAAGTTTTGACCTGGACACCACGGATGACTAGAATTTTTCAGTTAGGTGTTTTACCTGGGGAGGTCTCTTATACCATGGGTGGTGCTACAACAAGTACTTCAACAGGATTTGGTGCTGTTGTAGGCAGTGGCGCTAAAGGTGGTGATGTTACTTATAAAAATTCTGCAGGTGGATCAGTTTGGGATACTTTAACTAAGACGTTAGATCAATTAGTGTCTAAAAATACAGGCAGTTATGTTATAAACAAAGATGCATCTATCGTGACGGTGATTGACAGACCAAATAACATGGATGCAGTTGCAGACTTTGTTAGAAAGTTTAACAACTATCATATGCAGCAAGTTGGTATAAAAATTCAGGTATTAGAGATTGAATTAAATAATGAACACAAAAGAGGTATTGATTGGAATTTAATTCGCCGAGGGTTAGCTGCAACTACTACTTCAGCAGCTGTACCAAGAGTCAGTACAGGACTTCAGCTTGCTAGAAGTATTTCTCCGTTGGCAAGTAATTTTAGTGATACTGATTCGTTTAGTTTTATTATAAACAAAATCTCTGGAAAATGGGCTGGTTCAAATTTATTCATGCAGTATTTGGAACAGCAAGGTAATCTTACTGTATTATCTGAACCACGGTTTACGGTATTGAATAATCAAATTGCTGAAATTAAAATTACGACAGATCAAGGGTATGTAAAATCTCGTAAGGATACTTTAACCTCTTTAGGGACCTCGCAGGTTGCTCTAGAGCCTGGGAGTATTAAAACAGGGTTTTCTTTATATGTTGTACCTACTATATTTGATTCAGAAGTTTTATTGCAAATAACTACTTCTATATCAAGACGAGTGGCTTTAGAATCTTTCTCTTCTACAAGTGGGACAGAAGATTTGCAGTTGCCAACAATAAGTGATCGCAGATTTACACAACGAAGTGTTATACCTAATAATAGTACGTTAGTATTGACAGGATTTAAATCGATGGAACATGCAACAGGTGACTTGATTCCTTTTGAGGTTAATGTGTTAGGTGGTCAAGGTGCTACTAATAAGACAACGGAAATAGTATTATTGATTACACCGGTTATTATTAGGGGCTAGCTTTATTGTTTAATATTTGTTACGATTAGCCACGTGGTGATCAGGCCGGTCTCCTCGCAATGTGATATTGCAAACCCCGCCAGGTCCGGAAGGAAGCAACGGTAGTAATTAAGCATGTGCCGGGGTCGGATGGGCTTGATTGCCGCCTTTTCTCTTAAAAGCTATTGTTTTCTCTACCATTTATTGCTGGTAATATATTATTATATAATCAGTTTTATCTCTATCTAGCATATTTTATACAACCTTATTATGAACTACCAAGTGTTTGCTGTTCGTACGAGACCTCAAAGTTTTTTTCAAGTCATTGGCCAAGAGCCAATTATTAATGCTCTTAAGCATGCCATTGAAAAGAATAAAGTTCATCATGCGTATTTATTTACTGGAACTAGAGGAGTAGGTAAGACTACTATAGCTAGGATTATAGCAAAGGCATTGAATTGTGAAAATTTAGTTGATGCTGAGCCATGTAATATTTGTCAGCACTGCGTCAGTATTTCAGAAGGTAGTTTTCCTGATTTAATAGAAATCGATGCAGCATCACGAACTAAAGTAGAAGACACAAGAGCGCTATTAGACTCCGTTATTTATGCTCCGACACATGGGAAATATAAAATATATCTTATCGATGAGGTGCATATGCTTTCAACGCATAGCTTTAATGCTTTGCTTAAAACGTTGGAAGAGCCACCAAGTTATGTAAAATTTATCTTGGCAACAACAGAGTTACATAAAATACCCGCAACTATTTTATCGCGTTGTTTACAGTTTACTTTAAAGTGGGTAGAGCCAAAAATTATCACAGATCATATTATTAATATTTTACATGCAGAGAAAATCCAATATGATTTACCAGCCTTAGAGCTTATCAGCTATTCTGCTCAAGGTAGTGTTAGGGATGCACTTAGTTTATTAGAGCAAGCAGTAGCGATAGGTGCTGGAGAAGTAAGGTTAGAATCAGTGCGTTTAATGCTAGGACGAACACCGAGTGCTGAAATTGTTGAAATTCTAGATAACGTTGTAAAACAGAATAAAGAGTCTATCATACAAAAAATATATGATTTAACGATGTCAGGTACAGACTTTATTCAATTTGTAACACAATTAATCTGTGCCTTGCACCAAATCGCTGTCTATCAAGTTTCAAAAGAATTAGGTTTAGCTTTAAACACAGAGCTAACAGCAGATTTACCAAGATTAGCTGCTGCTATAAGTCCTCAGGATCTCCAAATATATTATCAGATAGCGTTATTAGCAAAAAGAGATTTGGCATGTAGTCCTAGCCCTAAGCTCGCTGTGGAAATGGCCTTAATAAGAATGCTAAGTTTTGTACCCCAAAAAATAAATGAAGATATTCAAACTGCAGCTTTATGTACCCCAGTAACAACTATGAGCACAGAGCCCAGTATAGCATCCAGCGGCTTAGCGAGCAATCCAATTATGGTTAATAACACACAGATAAACCCAGAACTTAATAGCAACACGTGGCCACGATGGCTTAATTATCTTGAATTAAAAGCTTTGAGTTTACAATTAGTTAAAAATTGTGAGTTTATAGAGCTGACGGAAGATAAGTTAATACTAAACTTAGACTCTAGGTTTAATATGTTACTTACTCCGCAGAGACAACAAGAAGTTGAGCTAAGAGTACAAGCAGTCTTAAATAAGAAGATTAAATTAATAATCAATAATTCTTCAAACAATGTGAATACTCCAGCCAAAATAGACCAAGCAGATCAAAAAAAAAAACATGAGGACTTTGTTACAAAATTACAAAACGATCCCAACATTGATAACATTACCAAAGTATTTAATGGAGAGTTAAGGTTGGACTTGGTAGAATTGGCGGACAGCTAAATATATAAATTTAATAATTGAAGTGAGGTTAAAATGAAAGGGTTAGCAGATTTGATGAAACAAGCTCAAGAAATGCAAAAAAGCATCGAAACAACACAACAAGAGCTTATCGCGCATGTAGTAACAGGCATTTCTTTAGCTGGGGAAATGAAAGTTAGGGTTAACGGCCGTTATAGTTGCATGGGAGTAGAGATGAGTGATAACCTGTTAAAACAATCTAAATTAGTCATTCAAGATGCCATAGCAGCTGCTTTTAATGATGCTGCCAATAAGATTGAAGAGTTTTCTAAGACCAAAATGAGTGGCTTAATGGCAGGTGTTAATTTACCAACAGGCCTAGATAACTTTTAGTGAATAATAAACAAGAGAATATAATATGTTGGGTTATAGCCCACTTATTCGTGAACTGATAGATGCTTTGCAATGTTTGCCAGGCATTGGGCCCAGATCTGCGCAAAGGATGGCGCTTTTTTTATTGGAAAAAAACCGCCAAGGTGGCATGGCTATTGCTAATAGCTTATTAAAAACTTTATCTAGCATAGGCAATTGTAAAAGTTGCCGTACTCTTACAGAATATGAATTCTGTCATATTTGCCAAAGCATTCATCGCGATTCTAAATTTATTTGTATAGTTGAGACACCAGGTGATATGTTAGCTATTGAAAGAACCTCTGGTTTTAGAGGGAAATATTTTGTTTTATTAGGAAGATTGTCTCCGCTTGATGGTGTCGGTCCTGAGCAGTTAGGTTTAGATCAGTTATGGGAAAATTTATCACATAATCATGTCAATGAGGTTGTGTTGGCTACCAATTTAACAGTAGAAGGTGAAGCCACAGCAAACTATATTTCAGAAAATCTTAAACGAAAATTTCCTAAAATTATTATTACCAGAATAGCGCACGGTGTTCCAGTTGGTGGAGAATTAGAATACGTTGACGGTGGAACATTAATCCAGGCTCTCAACAGACGTAGCCCAGTTGAAGCTTAATATCCTTAAGAGACTAATATGAAAAATCGTATTGAAAAATATTGCCATACCAAAACAAATGAACCACCACAATTATTAAAAAATCTCGAGATTGCAACTTTACATGAAATGAGTGCTCCTCAGATGTTGTGTGGAAAGTTAGAAGGGAGATTTTTAAAATTATTGGTTCAGCTAATTAATGCTAAAACTATATTAGAAATTGGCATGTTTACGGGGTATTCTGCGTTGAGTATGGCAGAGGCTTTATCTAGTGAGGGAAAGTTAATAACTTTAGATATTGATCCTAAAGCATGTGAATTCGCTAAAAAATATTTTGCACAAAGTCCACATGGTCATAAAATTGAAATTATCATGGGGCCAGCTTTAGAAAGCATGGCTAAGTTAAATATTGTATTTGATATGGTTTTTATCGATGCTGAAAAAAGACAGTATCCAGATTATTTTTTAAATATTTTACCTAAAGTCCGTCAAGGCGGTTTAATTATTGTAGATAATACTTTGTCGGATGGACGTGTATTGGAACCAATAAATACAGAGCGTGGTAAAGCAATGGATAATTTCAATACTATGGTGTTACAACATTCAGGTGTTGAATGTGTGTTATTGCCAGTGCGTGATGGGATTACTTTGATTAGGAAGATCTAAAAAGCAGATAACTGCTGAGATTGCCGGGGGATTTATTTGTAAGTTTTCGATAAGTTGAGGTAAATTAACAGTATCTGTTCTCCTGTATCCATTCACCATACCATGGTGATTAAAATATGGTGTCATTGCGAAAATGCTGCCAACTTTGACATTGAGAAGAACACCATACTGACGCAGCATTTGAAGCAATCCAGGATCGATTTAGAAAATTTTTCAAACACCGTTGTAACCCTTCAGCCATAGTGAGTTTGTTTTCTTCCCCTTTAGGGGAAGTGGCGA
>CAZSRF010000026.1:0-35517 GCA_964609155.1 uncultured Gammaproteobacteria bacterium
CGCCACTTCCCCTGAAGGGGAAGAAAACAAACTCACTATGGCTGAAGGGTTACAGCCTTCAGCAGTGATCAGTAAGGGAGGGTGCTGATAACAGCACCGTACAATTATATGGGCTTGCTAGAAAGCCTTAACTTGCCTCTTCTTTCCTGAGCTTCATCTAAAACGTCAGAGTAACCTCTCAACAAGTCTGGAGAGTCAACAAAGACTCTACGTATACTTTCTGATTGTTGCGGACCTACATAACCCATATAATAGAAATCACTACGAGATAATTCACATTCTTTTTCTGCTTCAATTTGATTGGCTTTATACGCTGTATATGCTGCATACAGCGGACTACCCAATATCACTGCAGACCCAGCAACTAGGCCAATAGTTCCCGTTACTATTGTTGCGGGAACACCAAATACAATAATTCCCCCCAATGCAAGGGTGATTTTAAGAGCAAATATTTTTTCTACAATTGAAAATTGCAATGATGAGAGCTCACTATATGGTTTTTTGGAGCTATTTGGCTCAAGATTATTGCGATTAACATAATCTTCTAGTGCTGTAATCGACCCCCAAATTGGTAAAATCAGACTGACGCCAAATATGGTGCCTGCCGTATCAACAGCACTTTTCATTGCGTTATGAAATTTTTCCCTAAATTTAGACATGATATCTCTCCTCATATATCCATAAAAACATAGTATTACTTATTCACGATATCATTACCAATCTAGAGAAGCAATTTTGCGCATTAGAAAATCCATTTATAAGTTAAATTCAAATTTTTATAGTGATCCTGCCAATATCCATTCTGGTTTGCCTCGAAAACCGCAATCGCGCTTCTCATCTCTCACTATCAGTATTGGCAGTTTTCTCGCGATGACCTTGTTTAGTTGACCAATCTAACATATTAACTGTAGATTTGGAACAGGCTCTTAGGTTAACTTACCAGAATTCAAATAGTAAACTGTATCCAATTGATCAGCTAAGTTTTTATCATGCGTTACTAGAACAATACTGGTTTTAGAATTTTCATTTAGGTCTAAAAATAAATCAAATACATTTTGCGCATTTGCTTCATCAAGGTTACCTGTTGGTTCATCTGCTAAAACACACAATGGTTCAGTAATCAAGGCACGTGCTATAGCTACTCTTTGTCTTTCACCACCAGATAGCTCCGATGGCTTATGCTGATATCTTTTAGTAAGGCTAACTTTATCTAAATATTTTTTAGCAAGTTCATAAGAATGTTCAAATTCTTCACCACGTATTAAAAGCGGCATTGCAACATTTTCTAATGCAGTGAACTCTGGCAGTAAATGATGGAATTGATAAATAAAGCCAAATTTTTTATTTCTGATTCTGGCTCGTGCATCTTCACTTTGTTTATTCAAATGAATATTGTCTACATATACATTGCCAGAAGTTGGATTATCCAAGCCAGCAAGGATATGCAGTAACGTAGATTTACCCGATCCTGAAGCACCTAATACTGCAATTTTTTCACCAGCTTTTACTTGAAAATTTAAAGATTGCAGAATTTTTAATTCACTCTCACCATCTTTATAACTTTTGGATATTTTTTGTGCATCAATGATATAGTCACTTTTTTTATTCATTTCTCAAAACCTCTGTTGGCAAAATTTTCGTTGCGCGATAAGCAGGTAACAATGTTGCAAGTATGCAGATAAATAAAGCAGCCATGACAATTAATGAAATATCAGAAGAATCAGGCGAAATAACTAAATTATCGTGCGCTATCGCATTAAAAAATAAATTACTTGTATTCATTAAATTGAAGCTTTGAAGCCAATAAAATATATTTCCAAGATTGTAACTAACTATAACACCTATAAATACACCTGTTATGCAACCCATAAGCCCTATGATCAGCCCTTGTAGCACAAATATTTTGGCTATCCGTCTGCTCTTTAATCCATAGGTACGTAAAATAGCCATGTCCTTTTGTTTTTCAGACACTTGAATATACAAGCCAGAAATCAAATTAAATGCTGCTACGGCCACTATTATTAGTAATAAAACTATAATAGAAATCCTCTCGACTTTGATAGCCTGAAAAAGTGTGTTATTGAAATCATACCAACTACTTATTTTGGGTTTATTTTCTTTAAAAGCATCGTTAAGATAGCTTTTTAATTCTTCTGTATATAAAGGTTTACTAAGATAGATAAACAATCCTGAAATATATTGATCGGGTAATTCAAAAAAAGTTAAGGCAGTTTTATAAGGCATAAGAATATCAGCATCATTTTTATCATAAATATTCTTTATACGAAACCTCTTAAAACGCGGCTCAGGTCCTACAATAGAATTCTTTAAAATGGGAGCTGCAAGTATTAGACTATCACCTTTATTTAGCTGCCATCTAGCAGCAAACGCTTGTGAAATAACAACTAAATTAGAATTTTCATATTTACGACCGCCTAAGTTAGGATCACTGACGATAGTTACGGGTGAAACAATATCCGAAGCTTTAAGCAAGGCAGTTTCACGAATTTGAGGGTATATCCGTACAGGAACTCCTAGTTTATGTGCAGTACTAAATATTTGTTTATAAAACTTATCAAGTCCAACTGTAGACTTGTGATCTATTATAATGTGCGGCTGATCTTGCAATAATTTTGTTTCAAGATGAGCTTTAAACCCATTTAAAACAGATAATACTATGATTAATATAGCTGTCCCTATAGTAACCCCTAAAAGAGATATAATAGTAATAAAAGAAACAAAACTATTAGAGCCATTTGAGCTCAGATATCTATAAGCGAGAAACCAGGAAAGGCGATCGAACATTTTCTAAAAAATTTTTGAGATAATCACAGACTGTATTTAATATAATATAAACAGCTCAGATTAGTCAAATCAATCTCAAATCAATCTTAAATCAATCTTAAAGCGGCGTTTAATAGATCTTCTTGTGTGTTAATCTCTATAGTAGGTAATTCTGATACCTCAGAAACATATATGCTATAACCATTCCCCAAGACTCTTAACTGCTCAAGGCTTTCAATAGTTTCTAGATCTGTTACGGTTAATTTATTATATTGTTTTAAAAATTTTACGCGGTATGCATATAAACCTATATGTTGTAAATATGTAGCCTGATATTGCCTAAAAGAATCATCCGTAAAGCCATTTTTGATACATGGTATTGCAGAACGACTAAAATATAACGCTTTATTATTAATGTCTCTAACAACCTTTACTATATTAGGATCCAAAAGGCTCTTAAGAGATATCATAGGTTTTGCCAAAGTAGCCACAGAGCAAGACAAACTTTGAGATAAACTTGTCGCTACTAGTCTAATATATTCTTTCGGCATAACAATTTCATCAGCTTGCAGGTTAACAATAATATCTTCATCTAAGAAATTTAGATTATTATTGCTCTCTTCTAAAGCTGTTGCGATCCTTGATGTACCATTCGGGCAACCTGGGTCTGTCATGATAACTTTAGCGCCAAAGCTGATGGCATGATCAGCAACCATCTCATGATCACAAAAGATATAAATATTCTCTGGATCAGCCAATTTTGCACATTCATAAGCCCGCTGTAAAATAGTTTTATTATGTATTTTTAACAAAACCTTGCCAGGTAACCGCTCTGATCCGTATCTAGCTGGAATGCATATACTAAATCCCATACTTATACCCTACTTTCAAGTACTCTTGCTTCTTCTTCTAGCATAATGGGGATCCCATCTCGAATAGGGAAAGCTAATTTATCATTGACACAAACTAACTCATTATGCTCTTTTTCATACTCTAGTTTTGCTTTACAAATAGGACATACTAATATAGCTAATAATTTTTGATCTAACATATTGTATTTTCTTCTAAGCTGGTTTTGAGATTTGTTTTATGATTTGTTTTATGATTCGTTTTATGATTTATATAGCAATTTGAATAATATTTGTCGACTAAACTCTTACTAGCTATAAGTATGCTTTGGCAGAACTCATCAGGGAGTTGTACGCAAGCTTTTAAATAAAAAATGTTTTGAAAATAAGGCAATTTCATAGAAAAATCTAGCATTTTAACTGCATCTTTCTCTGTGGTTACTATGCTATTGCTTGGATCGTTAATAATATCAAAGTCCCATATATTGTAGGTATAATGGTCAGCATAAGACACAATATTCACATTAAAATTACTCAGATTTAATCTGTCTATGCTATCAATAAAACTCTGATTATTCCCTATACCGGAAATAATATAAATTTTATTATAATTATTTGTTAAATAATCAAAATTAACAGAGACATTTGAGTTTAAATTACATAAATTAGATGCTTGAAAGTTAAATGCATACACTTTTTGGCTAAACTTAAGATCAACAAGCCCTATACTTTCTTTTAGATTATCAATACCTTTGTTATATTCTATATTACCTAGGTCATTAAATCTAATTACGATATAATCAACTTTATTTAATCTTTTTAAGGACTCTCGCAAAGGCCCAACTGGCAGCAATTGGTTATTACCAAACTTTCTCACACTATCAATAACACATATTTCTATGTCTCGTTGTAATCTATAATGCTGCAGACCATCATCAGATATAATTATATTGCACAAGTTATTCTGCACAAGATACTGAGCCGCTTTTAATCTATCACTCCCTACAACAACTGGACAATTTAATTTATTAAAAATTAGTTTTGCTTCATCACCACATAGCTGTACAGAAGTAGAATGATCAACAACTATCAGTTCTTCACTCTTCTTTTTTTTAGCATTATAGCCACGTAAAATAACAGCTGGATGATAACCATGACTATGTAATAATTTTGCTAAAGCTATTACAAACGGTGTTTTACCAGTGCCGCCGACAGTAATGTTACCAACTACAATTACTGGGATGCCGGGATGATAGCTTTTGAAAAGCTTTATTTTATAAAAAAAACTCCTAATCGTAATAATTAATTTATATAACAACTCTAAAGGTTTAAATAAAAAAATAAGCTGTTTATTATTCTGCTTATACCAGAATTTTAACAATATTGGCTCTAAACTTAAACTTCTAGAACATATTGAAGGCATCAATCTCATAAAATTTATTATATTTTAATTATTCTGATAATTCTGATAACTTCGAATGCAATTCTTGCTTATCAAACTGCATATTATATAAATTATAATAATAACCAGAACGTTCTAAAAGCTCTTTGTGAGTACCCTGCTCAATTATCTGCCCCTTATCCATAACTATTATCAAATCAGCATTTACTATCGTTGATAATCTATGGGCTACCACTAATGTTGTTCTATCTGCCATGAGATTTTCGACAGAAGATTGGATCTCTCTCTCTAATTTAGTATCAAGGGCTGAAGTTGCTTCATCCAAAATAAGAATAGGTGCATCTTTGTAGATAGCTCTTGCTATGGCAATTCGTTGACGCTGGCCACCAGATAACAACACACCATTTTCACCTATAACTGTATCAAGGCCCAGAGGTAAATTAACAATAAACTCATAAGCACCAGCAGCAATAGCCGCTTTTATGATTTTATCCAACCTATCTTTTGAGTTATCAGGTTCACTGCCATCACCAAAACCATAAGCAATATTATTACTGATAGTATCATTAAACAAAATAACGTTTTGAGACACTATAGATATTTGTTCACGCAGATTAGATAATTTGTATTTTTTTATATCTTTAGTATCTAATAAAATTTGTCCGGTATAGTAATCATAAAATCTAGGTAATAGCTTTACTAAAGTCGATTTACCTGCTCCTGAGTGTCCTACTATTGCTATAGTCTGTTTAGGCATGATTTTGAAATTAATATTAGATAAAACAGTATCAGAGCGATTATTATACTTAAATCCTACATCTTTAAAAGTTATAGCTCCTTTGGCACGCTCTATTGTAAAACTTCCTGCATCCTGCTCATCTGGCAATTCCATAATAATAAAAATACTTTCTGCAGCCGCTAAAGCTCTTTGAAGATAAAGGTTTAAATTAGTCACTTGTTTAATAGGCTTTAATATAGCCGCCATAGCGAAGAAAATAGTAGCAAAAGCACCTGCGCTTAAGTCAGGGTCAACCATGCCAGTTAAAGAAACATACAATGTTAGCGATAAAGTAACACCACCTATTAACTGAATAGTCGGGATACTTATAGACTTAATTAAAATTTGGCGCAGTTCTTTTTTATTATAATTGTTTAATACGCTATCTATTTTGTCAGTAATAAACCTCTGACCACCATAAATACGTATAACTTGTTGCCCTTCCAAAGCTTCACGAATAGTATGCATGACCATTCCAATGGCATCTTGTGCTTTATGGCTTAGTTTACGGAACATTTTGTTAACAACGACAAACAATACTGCCATCATGGGACCGGCAATAAAAAAAACTAATGTCAGCTTCCAGCTGGTATATAACATTAATAAAAAAAGAAATAAGATACTGAAGCCTTCTTTGATTACATCAGCTACTATATCTGTACAGGCTTTGTGCAACTGATCAGCATTATAAATAATTTTAGACAGCAACTCACCAGTATTAGCATTATCAAAAAAATCTGTAGGCAAATTTAAATATTTTTTAAATAAATCAGAACGAATATTAAGAATTAGCTTTCTAGAAACCCAGGCCATACCGTAGTCTGATGCAAACCCAAACAATCCTCTGAATAAAAACAATACAGGTAACAATACAGGTAAAAATTTAATAAACCCTACATCTCTTGCAACAAGCCCCTTATCTACAAGTGGTTGCATTAGCTTAATAATGTAGGCATCAATACCGGAATGCCCTATACTAGCAACGATAGCCAATATAAAAATTGGCAACAGTGGCTTTAGATAACAAAATAATTTGCTGAACAACCTTATGTTAGTTAGTTTGTTTGACATATTGTACGACATATTGCACTTAGCTAAGCTATCAAGAATATTAAAAACATTGGTGTATCATACCATAATATTATCTTCTTGGCTGAGAAACTATAGATTTCTAGGACATTGCCTCCATATTATTGCTTAAAGTTCCTACATATGGCTACCTTAAACCAATTCTCCAAAGAGTTTCCTTACACTTTCAATACTACGGGTTACTTTCATCGGAGGCAACGCCTGTAAAAATAAAGCACCATAGGAGCGCGATACTATCCTTGGGTCACAAATCATAAGTACCCCATAATCTGACTCTGATCTGATTAAGCGCCCTGCTCCTTGAGTAAGATGTAATATGGCCTGTTGACACTGCAAATCAGTAAAAGCATTGCGCCCTAAACTTTGCATATATTTTATTTTAGCCTGAAGCAAAGGGTCGCCCGGCGAGGTAAATGGTAATTTATCTATGATGACACATTGAAGCTCTGGACCTTTAACATCAACCCCTTCCCAAAAGCTTGCAGTAGCTAGTAAAATTGAATTTTCGGTACTAGTAAATTGTTTAATCAATGCTGTTTTACTAGCCTTACCCTGCATTAAAATATTATAATTTTGGCACTGAGGAAAAATGTTCAATTTATTATAGACATAGTGCATACTAGCAAAGCTTGTGAATAATAAAAATGCCCTCCCTTTGCTTAACTCTAATACAGGTAAAACCTGCTCTAGATAATGGTCATTGTAATTATTAGCTAAGGGATCAGGCATTCCCCTAGGTAAGTATAAAACAGCTTTATTTTTATATTCAAAAGGGCTTGGTATAACTAATGTTTTAGCCGTATCAATACCTAAATCAGATTTGATAAATTCAAAGTTTTTACCACCAGATAGCGTAGCCGAAGTCATAACACAAGAGGTTGCCATAAGATCTAATTTTTCTAAAAATAACCCTTTAATTTCCAAAGGGGAACGTTTTAAAAGAAAATTATGTTTATAGATTTCATACCAATCTACATACTTTTCATACTGACCAAATGTAGTTTGGCTATTGGTCAAACGCTGAGCAAAAATATTAAAATCTATCAATACTTGACCCAACCGCTCATAACAGGCTTCAAGCCCCTTACTTCGCGTAGCATTCGCATATAATACCTCACTAAGCTCTTGCAAAAGATCATAACAAGTAATTATATCGTTTGTAAAAATATCATCTGATTTTAACGAGTTATAGGTACCCCTTTCTGGTTTATTTTGTAAATAACGCTGTAATTGTTCTAGTAATCTATTAATCCCCAAGTTAAGATTTGTAAACTCTTTTACATCTTTTGCGCTGTTTTTTTGCTCTAAGATAATATCTTGTAGCAAATCTTTTACTTTCTTCGTTGAAAATATGGTACCAAAATACATTGTTGCTGTATCAGGGATTTGATGCGCTTCATCTAACACAAGATTAACACCATTAGGTAATAATTTAGCATCAGTATTTCCAGACTTAAGCGTCCAATCTGATAATAACAAATGATGATTCACTACGATTACTTTAGCTTCCATCGCAGCTTGACGGGCTTTATAAACAAAACAAGAACTAATAAATGGACAATCTTGTCCAAGACAATTATCTGTAGTACTCGTGACATATCGCCATATCTCCCTGTCCTCAGGTACATCATCTAACGTTGATGTATCACCATCCAAAGTCGACTCAGACCAGTTTATAATGCTTTTTAATTCTATTGCCATCTCAGATGTTGCTAATACAATATCAGTAAGAGCGAGCTCTACGCGGTATTTACAAAGGTAATTATTACGCCCCTTCAATAATACAGCTTTGATGGGTATCTGGACTGCTTTTGATATCATGGGTAGATCACGAAAAAACAATTGGTTCTGCAGAGTTTTAGTACCCGTTGATACAACAGTTGTGCTATCACTCAAAAGTGCTGGAATAAGATACGCCAATGTCTTACCTGTACCCGTACCAGCTTCTGCTAATAAAATTGATTTATTTTTAAAACATTCGAGTATTTCTTTTGCCAGCTCTAGTTGATGTTCACGGTAAATATAGTTTTTAATATGTTGGGATAAAGCTCCTTGAGGTAAAAAGATTTCATTGATATCAAGATGTAAGCTCATAGATGATTAATTTATCTTAATTTATCATAGTGTTAGTGAATTTAGGGCTAAGCACGCAAAGTGTATAATACAACTTAAACATTATACGAGAGAATTTAAGAGTTTAAAATAAAAAACACAGGTTGCAATACAACCTGTGCTTTTTACTTCGTAAGCGCTTACTTGGCAAGCCAAGAAAATTAGTTATTCAATATTCTAAGTTTAGAACGTATTGAATTAATTACTTTTTTTTAGCTTGTACAGATGATCTTTTAACGCTTCTTTTAGCGCCAGATCTTTTAGCAGCAGATTTTTTAGCTACTTTTCTAGCTGCTGGTCTTTTAGCAACTTTTTTAGCTGTTTTACGGCGGCTAGATTTTTTAGCTACTTTTTTTACAGCAGATTTTTTAGCTACTTTTTTTGCAGCGGATTTTTTAGCTACTTTTCTGCCAGTACGCTTAGCTTTGCTCATTGTTTTTTTAGCAGTGCTTCTTCTTTTAGCTGCTTTTCTTACAGGAGCCTTAGCTTTAAATGCAGTTTTACGTTTAGTTTTTCTTTTAGCTTTTTTAGCTACTACACCATCCATCATAGCTGCAGCTTTTTTTGCTGCTGATGGTCTTTTTCTTTTTACAACTTTTGTCGCTTTAACACCCACTTTTTTTGTAGATGCTTTCTTTCTTTTAGTTACCATATATTCAAGTCTCCTAATTTTCTTGGGCGGTCATATAAAACATTAGCACAACATCATGCTACGTCAAAAAAAAATATAACCAAATTAATAATAAAACAGTTATTGATTACTATTTTCAATATTAAAAAAACATCGTGAATAAAAAATGAAATGTAATCTACTTCAATTTACAGCTTGAAATACATTAGTACCATTTTGGTAAAAAAGAATCAATAAAATTTAAAGTTATATTATAGATTTTTATACCTAAGGTTTATTTCATTTTAGATAATTTTTGCCAAATATCTTTACTATAATTAAGTATACAACGCCAGTTAATATGATAACAAAATAGCATTGTTTCTTTTGATATCAAAGAGTTACGAGCAGAAAGAATTAAGTTATGAATAAAAAGCAACATCTTGAAACCAATGTCAAAAATGAAACACAGGTAAGCTCAAATAACAGCCTAAGCTTGCCTTATGGCAACATTCCAAAAATTTTATACATTATACCATTATTTGAAAGACCTTTCTTTCCACCACAGAGTTTACCGGTCTTATTGGACAAAAAATATCTTAAAACTTCCATTGAAAAAATCAATCAAACTTCTTTGCAGATTGGTGGATTTTTATTAAGCAAAAGTAAACGTCCACCAACAGATCTTACAAAACTTTATGGCTATGGAACAAGTTTTAGGCTGCACAGCCCTATTGAAGTAGAAAATAAGATTCAAATAGTGGCAGAAGGATTGATGAGATTTAAAATAAAAAAGTGGTTATCAAAAACCCCTCCATATTTAGCTGAAGTAGAATACATAACAGACCATATAAAAAACCAAGATCCTATTCAAATACGTGCGTATGTCTTAGCTATTATCAGTACAATCAAACAGTTAATCCCATTGAACCCACTGTACAATGAAGAACTCAAATTATTCTTAAACAAATTCACTAATTCGGATCCTACCTGTTTTGCAGAATTTACAGCAAGTCTTACCAGTACATCAAAAGAAAATTTACAAAATATTTTAGAAACCAGAGATATTACAACAAAACTTAATAATGTATTAGTCCTTCTAAAGCAAGAAATTGAAATTGTCAAACTTCAAACAAAGTTACGGGCAGAAATTGATGAGAAAATTAGTAAACAGCAAAAAGAGTTCTTCTTAAGAGAGGAGCTTAAGAGCATTCAAGAAGAGCTTGGTATATCCCAAGATGATGGCGTTTCTGAACGTGAGCGCTATGAAGAAAGGTTGAATAAATTAAACATTACAGATCAGGACTATGAAAAAATTAATGATGAATTAGAGAAACTTTCTGTTATAGAGCCTGGTTCACCTGAATACGCCGTTACCAGAAACTACCTAGATACAATAACTAACATCCCTTTTGGCATTTTTTCTAAGGACAAAGTAAGTATACGAAATGCTAGAAAAATATTAAACAAAGAACACGAAGGTCTAGAAGACATAAAAGAAAGAATATTAGAATTTATTGCCATAGGTAGTTTAAAAGGTGATATAGCAGGTTCTATTATATTATTGGTTGGCCCTCCTGGAGTAGGTAAAACCTCAATTGGTAAGTCTGTAGCCCAGGCTCTTGGTCGGAAATTTTACCGATTCTCCGTCGGTGGAATGAAAGATGAGGCTGAAATCAAAGGCCATCGTAGAACCTATATAGGTGCAATGCCAGGGAAGATTATACGAGCTTTGATAGATGCAAAAACTGCCAATCCGGTTATCATGTTGGATGAAATTGATAAAATGTGCGTATCATATCAAGGCGATCCTGGCGCAGCCTTGCTTGAAGTACTTGACTCAGAACAAAACTATAATTTTTTAGATCATTATATCGATATCCGCCTAGATTTATCAAAAGTATTATTTATCTGCACAGCTAATCAACTTGACAGTATTCCACAACCCTTATTAGATCGTATGGAAATCATGCACTTGGCAGGGTACATCACTAGTGAAAAAATGAAAATTGCAAAGAAACATTTATGGCCAAAAATATTAGAACGTTCTGGTCTTAAGCATCATCAAATAAAATTAAGTGATACCGCGTTGAAAAAAATTATTGAAGATTATGCTCGTGGTGCCGGAGTAAGAAATCTTGAACAGAAACTTTCCAAGATAGCTAGAAAAGCAGCCTTAAGAATTATTACTAATCATGATATAACCTTATCTATCACAACAAAAAATCTAACTCAAGTTCTAGGAGAGCCTCTATTCTCTGAAGAAATGCTGATGCATGGCATAGGAATTATAACAGGCCTTGCCTGGACAGCAATGGGCGGTGCTACTCTTACAATTGAAGCCTGCAAAGTGCATAATAACCGTCGCGGTTTGAGAATCACAGGCAATTTGGGTGAGGTTATGCGAGAGTCTGCAGAAATTGCTTTTAGCTATGTATCATCAAACTTAGACAAATACTGTATTAATGATAAATTTTTTGACAATGCGCTAGTTCACATCCATGTTCCTGAGGGAGCAACCCCTAAAGATGGTCCATCTGCTGGTATCACTATTGCATCAGCTCTTATAAGTCTTGCTTTAAAAAGGACTATTAAACGAAGTATTGCCATGACTGGAGAGATCACTCTAACTGGCAAAGTATTAGAGGTAGGGGGAATTCGAGAAAAAATTATTGCTGCTCGCAGAAACAAAATTAAAGAAATTATTATGCCCTTATCGGTTAAAGCTGATGTCAAACAATTACCTAAGCACTTACTTGAGAACTTAAAAATATATTATGTTGAAGAGTACGATGAAGTATTTAAGATTCTTTTTAAAAAACCATAATATGTAAATCTCCAGACTTGATCTGACAGTTTACACTTAAGATCTAATGTGGCGATGGTAATTTGGACAAAACCTGTAACATACACACCATGTTGCGAATATCAATATCTTATAGCCTTCCCTGAATCCACATAGTGATAAGCTAAACCATCTAAAGATAATTCTTTTGTATCTAAAACAAAAGTATAATTTTCTTTATCTGTGTAGTATTCTTTTTGATTCTTACTATCCATTCTGGGTATGTTAAGATCAACTGCGGGTTTATTTGGTTGTAACCTATTGTACTTAAGGGTATAATCGCTGGCTTTAATGCCCGAATCAACCAAAGTTTCTAATAGTGGGCGTCCTACCCTGTTATTTAGAGGTAATTTTAATAAATTAGCAATAGTAACCGGTACATCAGCATTGGCTGAAGGTAAATTATCAGTATATTCTTTTTTGAAGTCTGGCCCATATGCTATCAAGGTAGCTTTTATATCAAAGGGGCTTAAGCTTCCGTGAGAACCACGCCCCAAATCACTTGTCGAATAGGCAGTCCCTGGTAGGCCATTTATTGACTGATTGATATCATAGGACATTGACACTAAAATATCTGGGTTTCTGCCCTGCACCTGATCATCATAGCGTATTGTCTGCATGGACATAGTACCAGGTACGTCACCATAGCTTGGATCAACGAATATACTATCAAACTCCACCCTAGACTGAAGCAACTTCACTGCATTTTTAACTGTTTTTTCATCTTTGTCTACTACATATAAAAAAGCCGAACCATTATTTCCAGCAACAATAATGTCACCTGGTTCTTTTTTTTGAGGTACAAAGTAATTAGCCGAGTTATATAAAACACCTTTACCTTTATTGCATATTTTACCATCTTGATCAGTTTTTATATCAGCCAATAAAGACCTATCTTGAAACATGCCGACCAGAGTTGGATTAAAGACACATCCTTTACCGTCATAGGCCCTAAAACCAGCCTTCTTTAATAACTCGACAATTCGCACACTACCAGAAGCACTATAACCATTTTTACTAATCTCACCTATCTGTTTATTACGAAGATCTCGAAGTGGAAAAGTATTATAATCAGCAGAAACTGTACTATATCCATGATCAGAAACGATAATAAGATTTGTTAGATCAGCAAGCCCCATTTTATTTAATGAATAAATTAAGCTTCCTAAAAGCCTATCCTGATTTCTTAACGCATTATAATATGCTTTTGTCCCTATTCCATAAGTATGTGCAGTCGAATCTGGTTCATTAAACCACATTACGCTCAAATCAGGCTTAAAATTTGTCAATATCTCACGTACATATAACGCCATTAAATATTCATTGGCATTTTTGTAATTGCCCTCTGTAGCTGTATTGGGATCTGCATTATCTTGTAACGGCATTTTGCCATCAAGTGTTTTTATATTAACTTGCGTATTTTTTTTAAAAATAGAATCATTATCCTTAGGTAATTTTTCAACACTAGAGTAATATCTTTTTGGCAGAATGTAGCCTTTTTTCTTTAAAGAGTTAAGAAAAGACATAGGGTGTATCTTTGTTTCGGTTAAAATAATATTTTGATTGTTAGGTTTTATATTTTGTAAAATTGCTGGAGCGTCCTTACCCATCTGAACAGTTTTTAATCCTTTTTGCTCTGCAACTTGCAAGAGGGTTTCCACGTACAATAAAGGCTTACCTTCTGCTGGTTTATCTAAATCCGTTAGTACATCTTCTTCCTGTACTGATATAGGCTGTATTCCTAAAATATCAGGCCTCCAAATTTTATTGCCAAAAAAACCAGTATCTCCTGCATAATGCCCTGTAGCCAAACTATTAGCATTATTCATTGTAACTGTTGGAAAAGATGAGTGATGATCAGCAAAAAAAGTACCTGAATTTTTTAATTGAAATAATACTGGTGTATTTTCTTTAGTTATGACATCCGGTCTCAAACCATCCCAAATCATTAAGATAACTTTTTTTGATTTATTATTATCGCCAAGGATCTGATCTATTATATTAATATCTTGGGTTGAATTTAAGTTTATTGTATTAGTAGTATTGGTAGTATTAGATTTTGAAGAGAATCCTTTTTCAGCAGCCAAGACATTATTTGAAACTAAATTTAATACGAGTACAACAACAATAGTTAACATTTTAACTATATCCATGTTATATAAGTCCAATTTTGAGTATTATACTCAAAGTTATAATAAATCTAATAATTTATCAAGAAAAAACTAATCAGGCTGCTCTACTTGAACTATATTATTATCAATTCTGACTTTATAAGTCTGAATGTCTTCAAAAGCTGGTGCAGACAATACTTTACCTGTTTTTACACAAAATTTTGCACCATGATAGGAGCATGTAATAACACTATCCTCACAAGGAGCATCTTCCAAACCAAAGTCTTGATGAGTGCATAGGTGATCAATA
The DNA here is from genome assembly GCA_964609155.1 of uncultured Gammaproteobacteria bacterium. Lineage (GTDB taxonomy): Bacteria > Pseudomonadota > Gammaproteobacteria > JAGOUU01 > JAGOUU01 > JAGOUU01. Next base: position 14,890 of record CAZSRF010000026.1, read on the forward strand.
GCATAAAATTTATTATCAACATTAAATACAATTACCGTCGTGTAGTCTAAATCAACTACTTCTCTAGTGTTATTTGGAAATTCTGAAATATTTTTTACATTCACCCACATAATATTATAATAATCCTAACGTTAATTGGGCTTCTTCTGACATCATATCTTGATTCCAAGGTGGCTCCCAAATTAGTTCAACTTTACATTCAAAGACATTAGGGACTTCAAGAAGTTTTTTATTCACATCTTCAACTATATATGGTCCCATACCACAACCTGGTGCAGTGAGAGTCATTTTAACTTCAACTCTGTTGCCAGCATTAATATTACCTGCTTCCATGGGAATTATTTCACATTCATAGATTAAACCCAACTCGACAATATTAACAGGGATTTCTGGATCGTAGCAAGTTTGCAGTTTAGCCCATATTTCATCTTCACTTACTAAACCATCACCTGTGATTTGTTTTTCAATTTTTTGCGATCCAGAACCAAAATCTTGAGGAGCGTCTCTAGGAATTTCTTTACCTATGGCATCCGCATCATTGCCATCAATTCTGGCAAGATTACCATTATAATATACAGTAAAGCTGCCACCTAGTTGCTGCATAATACTGACTGACTCATCTTTGATCATTGTAATGGGGATCCCATGCGGTATAAGAATAGCAGGGCAATCGCGAGATAATTTTATTTCTTCTGACATAATGATATAAGATTTTTAGACAGTTAAAATTTTTAGTACATTATTTAAACTAACAATAAAAATATCAATCTCTTCTTTAGTATTATAGATTCCAAAAGATACTCTTATTGTTCCTGATATATTTAAATATTTCATTAAAGGCATATTACAATGGTGACCCGTCCTTACAGCTATTCCATATTGATCTAGTAACAACCCCACATCCTGCGAATTCATGCTATTTACAGTAAAAGCTACTACTGAGATCTTATGGGGGCTATCGCCTATTATATTTATATTGCTTATCTTTTTTAATTGCTCTGTACAATATTGCAATAGGCTTTCTTTGTGTTGCTTTATTTCTTCAAAATCTAAAGAGTTTAAATAATCAATAGCAGCTGCCAAACCAATTGCTCCAGCAATATTTGGTGTTCCGGCCTCAAATTTATGTGGAGATTTTGCATATGTTGTGCCCATTGGTAAAATAACTTCATTAATCATCTCGCCACCACCCTGATATGGAGGGAGTTCTTGCATAATTTCCTGCTTACCAAAAAGCACTCCTATACCTGTGGGGCCATACATCTTATGGCCAGAAAAAGCATAAAAATCACAATTTAACTCACGAACATTAACTTTAAAACTCGGTAATGCCTGAGCTCCATCTATTAACACTAAGATACCTTTGTTAATTTTTTTTACCTGAGCAATAATTTCTTGCACAGGATTTATTATCCCCATGCCATTTGACACATGATTTAAAGCCAATATTTTAGTTTTAGATGATATATTCTCATATAAATGCTCTAGATCCAATTCACCAGTCGGCAATAGGTGAATTACTTTAATAACAGCATCAGTTTTTTCTGCTAACATCTGCCATGGCACAATGTTAGAGTGATGTTCAGCTACAGAAATCAGTATTTCATCCAGTTGGCATATTTTATTACTACGCTCTAAAGATGTAGCAATTAAGTTAATTGCTTCCGTTGTACCGCGTGTAAATATGATTTCACTTGATCCCGATGCATTAATATAATTTGCAACCTTTGCGCGTGCCTGCTCATACATCATAGTAGCTTTATCACCAAGGTAATGGAAAGCACGATGAATGTTGCTATGATGCTGTTTATAATATTCTTCAATCGCTGAAATTACACACTGTGGCTTTTGGGAGCTGGCGGCATTATCAAAATAAACAAGCGGCTTACCATTAGCTATTGTATCAAGTATAGGGAAATCTTTTCGTACCTTAAGAACATCAAACATATAATAATTAATTACGCATTTCGCATTTCGCATTTATCAAATAGCCAATATCTAACTTCTTGGTTTGTTATACGTTCAATAATGTAATTAACAAAGCCACCAATTAACATTTTCTTACCATCTTCTCTAGAGATCCCGCGGCTTTGTAAGTAAAACAACGCCTTGTTATCCAAGGTTCCTATGGCTGCCCCATGCGAACAGCTTACATCATCTGAATAAATCTGTAACTCAGGTTTCGTATCCACTTGAGCATGCCGGGATAATGATAAATTTTTATTATTTTGAATAGCATTATTTGCCACTGTACCAGATGCAACACAAACCACTCCATTCCAAACACCACGAGCCCTATCTGATAAAACACCGCGGTATTCCTGTTTGCTACTTCCAAATGATCCATTATGAAATACCTTTAAATGAGTATCTACATGCTGCGTATTTCGCGGCATATACAAACCAAATAGACTAGAATCTGCATGGTCACCATTTTGATTTACTATAATATCTTGCCGCGCTAATTTTGCACCAAAATTTAAATTATAATTAGCATAGCTAGATTTCATTTTTTGATTAACAAAGTAATTGGCTATATTATAATATTTAGAACTACAGCCTTGTAGAATATAATGCGTTACATTTGCGCTGCTCTCGATATTTATTTCTAATATTGAATTACTGTTAACCTCTACGGAACTCTCCTCAGTTAAATCAATATACTCTTCAATCACGTTAACATTAATACCACAAGAAATATTCAGTATATTATTGTTATTAATAATTTTATTATTACTTCTTTCGGTATAATAAAAATTTATTCTAAGATCGCTATCAGCAAAAACATCTATTACTAAACCATCAATGCTGGTCCTGCAAATAAAATCCATAAAATGTTTCGCATCTACAGCATTTCTCATAGCATCTTGATTATCTGCATTATATTTGTTCTTACAAAACTTAATGCTATCTTGCATCTCTTGATTACAAACATGATTTATATACAAACCATTTAAGAAATTTATAATATTTGTTTTTGAATTAATTTCGAATGTTTTTTTATTATGACTATTTATTTTTTCAATAACTGACGCATCATCTTCTGTCTCTTGACTTAGATCAAAAGCCGTAGCTAACTTGAAATTTTTCTGTAATAACTGTGTTAAATCAGTATACTTCCAGTCCTCATAAGATACATCAGGAAAGAACTTATTTGTATTATTAGCATCATTGGAATCATTGGCAGCCGAATTATTTAACACCGCTTGATTTAAATGTTTTTTTTTATAAATCATCTAACAACCTACCATAGCCTGTTGATTCTAGCTCTAATGCAAGCTCTTTTCCACCAGACTTAATAATTTGGCCACGAGCTAACACATGAACGTAATCTGGCACTATATAATCTAAAAGCCTTTGATAGTGCGTAATAACTAAAAATGAGCGATTTTTATCTCGCAACTGATTAACTCCATCAGCTACTATTTTCAGTGCATCAATATCTAACCCAGAGTCAGTTTCGTCTAGAATAATAAACTCTGGCTTCAACATTAGCATTTGTAAAATTTCATTACGTTTTTTCTCACCACCCGAAAAACCTTCGTTTATCGATCTATATAACAACTCTTCACTCATTCCAACTTGTTTTAATTTAGCCTTAACCTCTTGTAAAAACTCCATAGCATTCACTTCAGGCTGTTTCAGTGCTTTTCGTTGGGAATTTACAATGCTTTTTAGAAAATTAATATTACTTACACCTGGGATTTCAACTGGATACTGAAATGCTTGATAAACCCCTAAATGCGAACGCTCTTCTGGAGCTAGCTCCAAAAGATTTTGTTCTTTAAAGAACACTGTACCATTTGTAACAGTATAGTCTTCTTTACCGGTTAATATATTTGCTAATGTACTTTTACCTGAACCATTGGGTCCCATAATAGCATGCACTTCACCAGGGTTTATTTCGATATTGATACCTTTTAAGATAGCCTTATCAGCCACATTAGCGTGCAAATTATTTATAAACAACATTTAAAATCATTCTCCATTACTCTTAACCTATCTTAATCTATCTTTACCCAACAGCACCCTCTAAACTTATTTCCATCAATTTTTGAGCCTCAACAGCAAATTCCATAGGTAACTCTTTGAACACTTGTTTGCAAAAGCCATTAACAATCATTGACACAGCATCTTCTTCTGACAAACCTCTTTGACGACAATAGAATAATTGATCATCTGCAATTTTTGATGTTGTTGCTTCATGCTCAATTGTACTTTCATTATTTTTAGATTCCATATATGGGTAGGTGTGTGCCCTAGCTTCATTACCTATCAATAAAGAATCACATTGAGTAAAATTACGACTTCCAATAGCATTCTTCCCCATTCTAACTAGCCCACGATAAGCATTGCTGCTACGACCTGCTGATATCCCCTTAGAAATAATAAGACTGGAGCTATTTTTTCCAATATGAATCATTTTAGTGCCCGTATCAGCCTGTTGTTTATTTCTGGTTAAAGCTACAGAATAAAACTCACCACGAGTGTCATTACCTTGCAAAATAACACTGGGATATTTCCAGGTAATTGCTGAACCAGTTTCAACTTGCGTCCAAGAGATCTTTGACTTATCTCCTAAACAGTGCCCACGCTTAGTTACAAAATTATAAATACCACCCTTACCATCTTTATCTCCTGGGTACCAATTTTGTACAGTAGAATATTTAATTGTTGCGTCTTCTAATGCAATCAATTCTACCACTGCGGCATGCAATTGATTTTCATCCCTCTGGGGTGCTGTGCAACCTTCAAGATAGCTCACATAACTACCTTTATCAGCGATGATTAATGTTCTTTCAAATTGACCTGTGTTAGCAGCATTTATCCTAAAATATGTAGAAAGCTCCATTGGGCATCTCACCCCAGGTGGAATATAAACAAAAGAACCATCAGTAAATACTGCTGCATTAAGGCTTGCAAAAAAATTATCAGTATGAGGGACAACAGTACCTAAATATTTTTGTACTAACTCTGGATGTTCCTGCACAGCCTCTGAAAAAGAACAAAATATCACACCGGCTTTAGCTAGTTCTTTTTTAAAAGTCGTCACTACTGATACGCTATCAAAAACTGCATCAACAGCTACTACTCCTGCTAGCATTTTTTGTTCCTGTAAAGGTATGCCTAATTTCTCATAGGTTCTTAGAAGCTCTGGATCTATCTCATCTAAGCTTTTAGGTCTATCTTTGTCCGATTTGGGCGCAGAGTAATAACTAATCGCCTGGTAATCTATAGGTTCATATTCTATATGTGCCCATTTAGGTTCTTTCAATGTTTTCCAATATTCAAAAGCGGCCAAGCGCCAGTCCAACATAAATTGTGGTTCTTTTTTTATACCAGAAATTTGTTTAATTTTATTGATATCTAGCCCTGGTGGTAGTGTTTGGGTTGCAACATCTGTAACAAAACCATGCTGATATTGGCTCGCTAACGCACTATCTATGATTGCTTCCGATTTTTTTTTATTTGTCATATTATGATTTGATTATTAGCCATATCTTTTATAGATATTTTTTCTAATAGGGTAAAAACTGCTTTGTTTATCTTCTGCCAAGGCCGGCTCATCTGGCAATTAATGACATGTTCGCAACTTAAGATATTAGAGGTATTAGCTGTATTAGCGATATTAGCACAATCAGTAATCTTAACCTGCCCCTCAAAAAACTTAATAACTTCATTTAAGTAAATATTATCCGCTTGTTTAGCCAAACAATAACCGCCCTCTATCCCACGAAACGACTTAACCAGTCCTGCTTTAACCAAAATTTTCATTATTTTACTTACTGTGGGTAGCTGTAGATGTACTAATGCTGCTATTTCAGAAGAGCTTACTATCTCATTAGGCTTATCAGCCATAGCGCATAAAACTATAAGGGCATAATCAGTTAATCGGGTTATTTTAAACATTGAGGTTAAAATTAGATAGTAAGCTACAATAGAGCTATTGAAAAATATGCCTATAATAGTACTAATTTAGTACCTATTGCAAGCACTTTATAGGCACCTAGAGAAAAAATTCTTTGGCAGCTTTATTTTATTATCAATTCGGCGCTCTAATAATCAAAGAGTTAAATCATATATCAGAGCGCCTCAAATTAGTACACTAGTACAAGGGGATACCTTGTTTTAAAATAATACTAAAATCTCGCACATTGGATGATCGCCCTAGCTCAGCTTGACCAGCAAAGCCACTTTTCATCTTCAAAGCAGGCTTTCCAGGCTGCATTGGCTCGATTTCTTTATTAAGCGCATCTATAGCTAATTTATTTCTTTCTGTAACTGCATCTGGCAATGCAGCACTAGACCCCATTAAAGATTTAACTCTTGGAGTAAAACCACTTTGAATAACTACTTGATACATAATTTCAGCTAAGACAGCATGAGCAGATGCGGATGGATGCACCCCATCCCAATATGCATATTCTTTTGGTTTTTCACAAACAGCTAAATCATCATCCCAATAGTAATTAGGGTTACACCTATCCACTATATTGGTAAAGCCATAGTCTTTAGCCCGACTTTTTGCATTTTGAGTAAAACTGTATACATCAAATGTCATCAAAACAACACTAGGAAATTCTTTACGCAACTGTTCTAATATTGCTCTGTGTGAAGCATTATATCGTTTAGTTAAATTATGCAGTCTTTGCGTATAGCTATTGTCACCATTTTCAATATCCTTACTTAAGCTATCCGGCGTTCCAGCTAAGTCTGGTAATTGTGGTGATAAAATATTTCTCGCACCACGAGCAATTAATCTTCTTAGATTATATTCCATGTTACTACTCATGGTTTCAATTAGTTCGTTATCAGTTTTGTTTAAATGACGCAATAAATCATTTGAACCAGCCCATACTGTATAAAGTGCATACGGATCTGCTGTAGGATTCCACTCTAAGTAAGTTGAAACTTGTTTATTCAAATTAGGTATTGGTAAGATATCACTCTCAATAGTTGCACCAGCATAAGCGTAATCAATAAAAGCATTCTCAGGTATGTTAAATTTCTCTGCTAATCTTTCAACCCAAACTTTACCATTAGTAAATCGACCACTATAGTATGGTGGCGAAATAGGCAATATAGGGCTAATAGGAAACATTAAAGAAATTTCTACAGAACGTTTATATAAATTACCGTTATCAGACATGCTATCGCCAAAGACAATAAGTCTACTAAATTGTTTAGCCTTACTCAGCTGGTAATTAACCTGATAAACCCCGTTTATTATCTGATAACTAGGATTAATAAATAAATAATGACCATAAGATAAATTACATACTGAACCCGTAAAATCTGGATTGGCAAAAATGCTTCCCAAACCAAGATGTAGGTTACATGTACCCACTTGCATATTATTCTTAACTACATCAAACTTAAGATTTTGACTTAACTGCCCCCAGCTTGTAGAAAAAATAGCTGTATCTGCTTTTTCTTTTGGAACAATATCTGTCGAAAGTAATTTTTGTAAATTACCTTTATTGCTATCAACAGAACGAATATTATTTAAGTAATAATCTGATTCATTGTTAATATGAACATTAAAATAAGAAGCATTCGCTGTACAGCTGAGCATCATGCCCATCATCATACTTTTGATTACCTTTCTCATTCCCTATCTCCAGAATTTATATTATTATCATTCGTATTTGCTAAAGTTTAAAGGCCTAACAAGAATTTTATAATAAGCTTTAATTTTACGCCTTATTACAATATAAACCTAAAATTGCCTATAGCGCAAATACTAGGTTAATTAATGCCTTGTAATATATAGCATGCATTAATTGCATTAAAATAATCTTAATTTAAGATTAAATTCTGCCTTATCTAGATAGTCAAAACCACCATTAATAGTTATAATGGATTCTTAAATTAGTTTTATAATTAAACTTCAGCGTATATATATACCAAGTTATTTTACCAAGGTTTATCATGATAGCAAGCTTATTTCAAAGAATTATTAATATTTTTAGCCAAAAAAAACAAAAAAATGCTAAAAATAACCAGTCTCCCGAGCTATACATTGGAAATATTGAATATAAAACAAAGCCTTATGAACTACGGAAAGTTTTTGAAGAATTTGGTGATATCGAATACCTAAAAATTATACGCGACCCTAGAACCAAACGTTCAAAAGGGTATGGTTTTGTGAAATTTCATAGTGAGCAAGACGCCCAAAAAGCAATAAACAACAAACATTCCATTTCTTTTAGGGGACGAGAATTAAAGATTGCTTTTGCAAAAGATAAATAATCAAAGAGATAAATCATAACTACCGTGTTAACCTCTTGTTAACACCCGTGGTAATCTCTAAAGAATAATCTTTAAGGGGCATCCAAAAAATTAGCTATAAATACAAAGACCTTGGCCCTATAGTTTTCTGACTCATTACAAAGATTATGATACCCACCATAAATATAGTGCACACAATGATTAGGAAAAATCTTTGATAACATTGGTATATTATACTTCCAATCTATGGTCTGATCTGCGGTGCCTTGAATAATCAACATTGGAATATCTAAGGCTTTATATTTAGGAAGCCTCAAACCCCAATTATGCAAGGCCTTGACCCACCTAAGTGGTACAAATCTTGCTTGCAGTGGGTCATTATACTTAATAAAATTCAAAAACTTGTAATCATGTGATATCTTTTTGGGTTGACGGGTAACAAACTTGATAAATACTGAAAGATAACTCGCTGTTTTTTTAAATTTCCAAAATGGTACTTTTAGAAGCGGAGCAAGTAAAATTACTTTTGAAAATATAACCCTGTGACGATTTCTTAACAAATATTCTATAGTCCAAGCAGCGCCAGCGCTAAACCCTGAAATATAAAAAGGAATTTTACTATCAGCATATCGTTGTTGCAATATAATAACAACATCTTCAATACAATTTACATATTGCCCAAAATCCACAATATCACCAAGTTTACCCGTTGATAAACCATGCCCAGGCAGATCTACAGCAACTACGATGTACTGATTATTAATTAAAAATTGAAAATAATCTCCATAAAGCCCCACATGATCAAGATAACCATGAATAAACAAAACTATACCTTTGCTGAAACTACAATCAGTTTTTTTTAATTGATAAATTTGTATAACAATTTCGAAATCATCGACTAAAAGTTTACCAATATCTAATAAAATATTATTATTAACGACACTACTAGCAGGTAGTCTATAATATTTTAAATATCTATCTAGGAGTACTCTTAACTCTTTATTTGGTTTAGAATTACTTGAATCAAGCAAGCCTGGCAATAAAGTAACTATTTTATTAAATTCTTGCATTTTAGGTTATATTTGTAGAACACTTAATTTATCATTTTTACGACTATAAGGTCATTATGTTAGACTATAAAATTAATTACAAACCAACTAATATAAATATTAGTTACAATAAAGAAAAATGCAAAGATACTCACCCAACTCTAGTTGTATTTCAAGAGCAACCTACAGAAAAAGACTGGCTGGGCCTACCCCTACCCCACTGTGAAGTGTTTTTTAATAGATGGCAGCAACACACACAGATAAACAAATTATCAGCTCTAGATTGTTTTACTACTACTTATCCAGATAACACTGGATCTGGCATAGCCTTTATCAACTTAGCAAGCTATGAGTCAACGTATAAAAAACTTGATATATTTAAAAAACAGCTTCTTCTTATAGCCTATAATAAACCATTAGGTATTAATATTGTAACTTATAATTTCAATAACGAGCTTGAAGAAGAAAATACTATTAATCAACTGATTGTTTGTATTGGCAGCTATTACACGCTGCTACCCAAAATAACTCAAAAAGATGATCTCACGACTAGCGATAGCAAAATCAATATTGAATATTTTGGTAACATTACAAAACACGATCCTAGCCGTGCCATTGCAGAAGTCCATGGTAATGGCTTAACAAGATACCTTTGTAATCTACCAGCCAACCATCTTTATCCAGAAGTATACCGCGAATATGTTCAGCAATTCGCTAAGAACAATCACTGGCAGTATGAGTTTATGGGAATAGATGTGTTAAAACAAAAAAATGCAGGGGCCTATCTTGCAGTTATACAAGGCTCTTCTCGTAAAGATGCTGGTATTATCAAACTTACTTATACCCCTAAAAATAATTATACTCATAAAAAAGTTACACTAATTGGTAAAGGATTATGCTTTGATACTGGAGGTTACAACTTAAAAACTCCTCTAGGCTCCATGTACAGCATGAATCATGATATGACAGGAAGCGCCATTGCGTTAGGAACGTTATATGCTCTAAGCAACCTGCAAGTCCCTTTTGAGGTTGAGATTTGGATGGCTTTAGCCCAAAATGACATAGGCCCTGATGCTTATAAGCCTAGTGATGTGGTCTATGCAAGTGATGGCACAAGTATAGAAGTTGTTAATACTGATGCTGAAGGCCGGATGGTCCTTTGTGATACATGGCATTTAGCGAGTCTAGGTAAGCCTGATGCAATGTTTAGCTATGCTACACTAACAGGCTCATGTGTTCGAGCATTAGACGAACTTTATTCTGGTGTAATCACTAATCAATACCAATGGAATACTGTTTTAACAGATATAGGTTACCAGTGCGGTGAAAGAGTATGGCCCTTTCCGTACACTGATGACTATGACGAAGTTTTAAAAAGCGATATAGCTGACATTAAACAATGCCACGAAGGGCCTGCAGATCAAATCAGAGCAGCACGATTTTTAGGTAAGTTTGTTCACAATAATACCCCTTGGATTCATATTGATCTATCGTCTCATGCCCACAAAGGCGGGCTTGGTCATATCCACACTGATACAACAGGTTTTGGTGTAAGATTTACTTTAAGTTGCTTGCTGGACAGTGATCTATTTAATGAATAAGTTAACTATAACAAAACCTGATGATTGGCATATTCATCTACGTCAAGACTTAGATTTAAAGACTACGGTGAATCATGCTGCAAAGCAGTTTCACCGTGTTATAGCTATGCCTAATACAATTCCACCGGTTGTAGATATAACTAGTGGAATTAACTATAAAAAAGCAATTTCAAATAATACACCTGATAACTTAAAACAATCTTTTAATCCTTTGGTAACAATTTATTTAACAGATGACACTACTGAAGAAACAATTAAACAAGCAAGTACACACTCCGACTTTATTGGCGCTAAGCTCTACCCTAAAGGCGCAACAACTAACTCCCATAATGGTGTAACTGATATCTCAAAAATACAAAAAGTCATAGCTACTATGGAAGAATTTAACTTCCCACTATTAGTACATGGAGAAGTGACAGATGATAGCGTAGATGTCTTTGATCGAGAAACTGCTTTTATTCACAATATATTAACCAAGATTCGCAAACAATATCCTAGACTTAGGATTATTTTAGAGCATGTCACAACAAAGGATGGCATCGACTTTGTCTTAGATAATTCAAAATATACAGCTGCAACAATTACTCCTCATCATCTATTGCTAAACCGTAATGATCTCTTAGTTGGAGGCTTAAGGCCGCATTACTATTGTTTACCTATTATTAAAGATAGATTCAATCAAGAGGCTCTGATAAAAGCTGCTTTGAGCAACAATCCAAGTTTTTTTGCGGGAAGTGACAGCGCACCACATAAAAAAACTATGAAAGAATCCTTCTGCTGTCCTGCTGGCATTTATCATGGGCCAGATACGACTTTAGTTTATGCACAGTTCTTTGATACATATAACAAACTAGAAAATTTAGAAGCATTTATCAGTTTTTATGGTGCAGATTTTTATAATTTACCAAGAAATGAAGACACCATTACCTTACTAAAGCAAGAATATACTATCCCTGACTCCTATTTTTATCCGGATCACTTTGATCAACTAATTCCATTTTGGGCGGGTAAAAAGTTGTCATGGAGCTATGCTTACACTAATCTGAATTAATTATGAACTAAGCCTGAACTAATTCACCTTGAGAATAAGATATCTCATGTAAATTTATGTCTTTTTTTAAAAATTTTAAAATAAACAAGCTAGGCAAAGAAGCACAAAAAGAAAATATAAAAAAATGCTCCCATCCAAACATATTAACAAAATAACCTGAAATGGGTAAAACATACACCCTACCCATAGCAACCAAGGCGCTAAACAATGCGAATTGTGCAGCTGTGTACTTTTTATTACAAAGCTGCATTAAAAATACCATTAAAGCCGCCGTACCTAGACCACTTGCAAATTGATCCACTAAGATAGTACAAGCCATTAATACGTAATTATGGCCTACTATGGCTAAGAGAACAAACAGCAATATGGCTAGGGCTTGCAATACCCCAAACCAAAATAATGATCGATACAAACCTAGCTTATTAATTAAACCACCTCCAATGCTTAAACCAATAAGAGTAGCAAATAAGCCCATTGTTTTAGAAACCACGCCTACATCATGTGTTGTAAACTGCAAGGTTGTAATTAAAAATGGGGTTGTTAATGAAAAAGAAAATGCTTCGCCTAATTTATAACTTATTAATAGCAAAGTTAATAATATGGCATTTGGTCTTTGCAAAAATTCTTTCATAGGATTAGCTATGATATCAGCAAAAGTTGTAAAGTCCTTTTCTTGTTGTGACTTATTGATTTCTTCTTTCGCAATTAAGGTAAATATTGAACATAGCATTAACAACAAGCCCATCGAAATATATGTCAACTGCCAACCTATATAATGGCTTATTAATAGTGCCCCGCCACCCGATACTAACATAGCAATCCTATAGCCATAAACATACACTACAGAGCCATAACCTCGTTCATATTCTTTTAATAATTCGGTTCTATATGCATCAAATGCAATGTCTTGTGTTGCTGAAAATAAAGAGATTAACAGAGCAAAAAAACCGATTGCTCGAGGATTATTTATGGGATCACAAAAAGCTATTGCTATAATAGCTACAACCAACGCAAGTTGCATTAAAAAGATCCAACCTCTTCTTAAGCTTAGAAATGGTAATTGAAACCTATCTATAAATGGTGCCCATAAAAATTTATAAATATATGGTTGTGTAGATAACCCCAACAGTCCTATTGTTACAAGACTTACACCCTCTTGTGTTAACCAAGCCTGCAAGGCTGTACCTGTTAGAGCTAACGGTATTCCAGAAGAAAACCCTAAAATCGCAATAATGAACAAATTAAAATAATTTACTCGAGTATTTAAATTTAACATAATATTGAATGGTTTTTATACACGATTTATGTTCATCAAGATTGTATAATTATTCTAAACATATAAGCTAATATAAGCTAATAAATTATATAAAAACTCAAATTATATTTTTATTGAAGAATAGCCAAAGATGATTTATAGTATGTTTTATAGTTTTGAAGCATTAACATCAATAAAATAAGGACCTAATATTATGAAACGCTTATTACTCCCCATGACTCTATGTGCAGGACTTGCATCAAATATTTATGCCTCTGACATGGCCAGCCCTGATAAAATGTCAGATGCCGAAAAACAAAGTTACGCTGCTGGTTTCGCTCAAGGTAGTCAATTAAACAAAATGGATACTGAGTTGGGTGTAAAGTTCGATATGAAGTATTTCCAGGCAGGTTTTGATACTGCTTATAAAAACTCTGCATCTGTCCTAACAGATGAACAAATGGAAACATCCTTAGTTGCTTTGCAAAAATCAATTATGGAAAAGCAAAAAAAATACATGGAAACACAGTTTGCCAAAAACAAAAAAGATAGCGAAAACTTCTTAAAAGACAAATCTAAAGCTAAAGGTATCAACAAACTCAATGGCGGCGTACTTTATGAGGTAGTGCAATCTGGTACATCTAAAGACCACCCTTCTCTAACAGATAAAGTAAAAGTAAGTTATATTGGAACCACTATTGATGGTAAAACTTTTGATAAAAATGATAATGTAGAACTACCGCTAAATAATTTAATTAAAGGCTGGCAAACTGCTTTACAAAAAATGTCCCCTGGTGACAAATGGAAACTATATGTCCCCTCTGATCAAGCTTATGGTGAGAATGGTGCCCCTGGTATTATGCCAAATAGCACATTGGTATTTGATATCGAATTGAAAGATATTGTTAAAGCTACAACAACTGGAAAGAAAAGCTAGTGGTTTTTAATATACAATAAAGATTTCATGGCATAATAGCTCAGCTCACATCTACCATTCCCGCGAAAGCGGGAATCTGGTTTTACAAATTAAGGCTAGACCATAATAGTAACAGCCAGCCCCCTCGTTAACATATTGAAAAAAAGGAAGAAATCTATAAGATACGGGTATTAAAGCAATACAGCTATTACTTAATGAACAATAAAAATCTTTTAAAATTGCCAAACGGTTCTGAGCTTCCAACTACTATAGAAGAGTGTTATGACTTAATTCGCAGTTTGCTAACAAGCATTTCAGAACTCTTTAAGCGAATTGAAAAATTAGAGAAAGAAAAGATCTATTCTTATAATACTGCCGCTATTCATTAACTTCCATGTTGATAAATACGATCAGCATATTTTCTTTGTTCAGGAGTACCTTTGTTATGTATGATATCAAGAATCTTTTTAGCATTTACATGATCATTAAGATCTAAATAAGCTTGTACTAATCTATAATAAGAATCCATTTGTTCTTCTTTAATACCCACTGCCTGAGTATAAATGTGATCGTTTTCTATATGTTCTTCTACCTCTTCTTGCTTATCTCCATGCTCATGTTCGTGAGCATGTATAGAATAATAATCTTCAATAACCTCTTCTTCAGCTGCTACAATGTTATAATCTCCTACAGCTTCACCATTCGTATCGTCTCTAAATTTTGCTCTATTATTGACCGATTCAGCTTCTCTTTTTTCACGACGGTTGTATTGATAAGCAAACCCAGCTAAAGCACTAGCCGCTATTAACCCCATAATGGTGTAAAAAATGGTTTGTATCTGATCGTTAGTTAAACTCTCAGTACTATTATTTATATTTTCTAAAGAAGAGCTAGCTGAGTCTACAATAGAACTTATATAAGAATCACTAGCGACTGTTTGTTGACTTGGTGCTGTATTTATAGTATTTGCAGGCAAAGCCGGTGATTGTACTGCAACTTGCTGATTTACTATTTGATCTACTGTGGCTCTAGAAGCAGGAACAGTAGCAATATCATTTTGACTACCGGAACCACTAGTTCTTAAAGCCACTAGTTTTGCCATGTCACTTATCTGTGCTTTTAACATAGCTAATTGATCTTTTAAATCTTGCATTTCTCTTTGTCGTGTTACTGCTCGCTCTGCATCTGCTAAAAATCTTTCACCGCTTGAGGTTGAAGATTCTGTTGATACAATTTCTAATTTTCTAGAAGCAACTTTAAAATTTACATTATTCTTTGCAGCATCTATTTTTGCATTATCAATATCTTTTTGAATAGAACTAAACTGGGCTAAAGCACTCGTAGAATCAAATGTAGTTTCACTATTTGTTTGTGAATTTGTTTGTAACTTAGTAGCCTTAGAGTTATTGGCAGCAATTACAGAATCTTGTGTATTTTGTTTACTTGGCGCAAATAATGGGCTTTCTGAACTTTGTGCAATTTGTGTATCAATTTTTTTGGCATCTGTTATTTTTAAATTTGCAATATTACCATTTATTGGACTTATGCGAATAATATCAGATGCTGTTGTAGCTGTTGAAGAAGGCGCAGACTTACTTGGCGATGAAACCTTTGCTATTGTAATTTTTTTACTAGGAATCACATTTTTTGAACGTGTTGTTTTTGTTATTGTTTGACGCGCTACAGATTTAGTAGGTGTAACTGAAACTTTAGCAGCACTAGGCATAATCTTTGGTTTAGTATTAACAGCTATAATTTTAGTATCAACTACTGGTTTTTTAACTTGCACAATTGTTGTGCCTTTAATATCAAAATTATTCTGTTCTTTTGTAAAAATTTCACGAGCCTGTCCTGGCGATGGAATATTAAGAGTTGTATTGCCTTTTAAACACGCCATATCACCATTAACAAACGCATGTTTATTGCTTACATAGATTGCAATCATCATTTGCTGACGTGTAATACCAGGAAGAGTATCAGCTTGTGTTACCCCTTCTGCTATCTCAGACAAGGTGTCTCCAGGCACTGTTATTGTACTAGTGCTGCTTTGTGGTCTATAAGTAACAATATTTTGTTGATTTACTAGATTAGGCTCTGGTTGCTTACCTGTTTCTGTATCGCTATTCGCGCTTGGTGTATTCGAATCTGAAGGTAGTATTTTAGAAAGAGATGCATACGCTGAACCTAAGATCCCTGATAAACTAGAGTTATCTTGATAATCCTTGTATAACTCATTATCTTTATTAGGATTTTCCTCTGTTCTTATAATTCGTTTTTCATCTTCGGTTGATGCTAAGGCTACCTTATTTGCAACAGGAATTATATTAGCACTTTCAATATTTTTTTCAAAAATTGGGGCTTTCATTATGGTAATATATTCCCGTGTAGCTCGCCCCTGAGGCCATTCAACTGTCAACAAAAAACTTAAAAATTGTGTTGATATGGGCTCTGAAGATTTAACTTTAATAAACCAATTTTTCGCGCTGTCCGAATAAGCTTTAAAAGTTAACTGATCATGGTAAGGTTGTTTTTTTAAGCCTAATTGTCTGAATTGAATATCATCAGATAATTTAACTTTTATTTGCGATGCCGTTAGATCCGTACTGGTATTTTCTAAAGTAATATCAGCATCTAAAGGTTCGCCGTACATTGAGTTAGTCATAATTCTACCAAGATTTAAAGCCAAGCTAGAATTATGGTTACATGAAAATACTAATAACAAACAACATAACTTGAATTTTAAGCCTTCTATCTTCATAAACTTCCCTGTTTAATTTAGATCGCTATTGTTGTAATAACAAATACTCTTGGTTTAATTATTAACTATCGTAATTATAGTTTAATAAAATTCACTGACAAGTTTTTCAAGGATTTGCACGCTATTTAAAGCAGCACCTTTTCGAACGTTGTCTGCTGTTATCCAAAGATTTATCCCCATAGGGTGGGAAATATCTTCTCTAATTCTGCCAACATAGACAGGATCATTATTCGCAGCCTCACTAATAGCTGTAGGATAATTACCATCTATGTCATCTGAAATCACTACTACACCAGGAGTATTTCGTAATAGATCAATCACCTCTTCTCTAGAAATTTTAGACTCTGTTTCAATATGGACAGCTTCACTATGTCCCAAAAATACAGGAACCCGAACAGCAGTAGGGTTAACCAAAATACTATTGTCATTAAAGATTTTCTTGGTTTCCCAAATTATTTTCATTTCTTCTTTTGTATAATGATTATCTAAGAATTCATCAATTTGCGGGATAACATTAAAAGCTATCTGTTTTTTAAAAACCTCTGGTTTGTATTCACGGCCATTTAATAGTTCTATTGTCTGTTCTGATAGCTCTTTAATACCCTTTTGGCCTGCTCCTGAAACAGATTGATAAGTAGTAATATTGATTCTTGAAATTCCTACCAAATCATAAATTGGCTTCAATGCTACAACCATCTGAATAGTAGAACAATTAGGATTAGCAATGATACCGTGATTTTTATATTCACCTATCTTATCAGCATTGACTTCTGGTACAATCAAAGGGATCTCTTCATCGTAGCGAAAACAAGATGTATTGTCTATCACTATAGCTCCAGCTGCTGTTGCTATAGGAACAAATTCCTTAGAGATATTCCCACCAGCTGAAAATAATGCAAAATCAACATCTTTGAAATCTTGCTCAGCTAAATCTACAACAGTAACATATTTTTTATTAAATTGAATTCTTTGACCTGCTGAACGTTTGCTAGCCATAGGTATCAAGTTTTTGACAGGAAACTTGCGTTCTTCTAGTATTTCCAGCATAGATTGACCAACTAAACCTGTAGCACCCACTACAGCAACATTATATTTAGACACTTTACACTTGCCTCATTTAATCTTAATTATTTTGAAATTGCATTAATTGTTCTTTAGTTAGAATAAATACTCCAGAACCACCATTTGTTAACTCTATCCACATAAATGGAACTGTAGGAAAAGCTTCTTCTAAGTTTTGTTGAGAGGCGCCTACTTCCATAATTATACAGCCATTATCAGCTAAATAATCAGCGGCTTGTTTTAATATTTCTCTTACACAATCCAAGCCATCATCACCAGAGGCTAGTGCATTTCTGGGTTCATGAGTGTATTCTTGAGGCAACAATTGCATAGCTTGCGCATCAACATAGGGAGGATTAGATAATATTAACTGGTATCTTGCACCTTTGTCTTTTGGAATGCATTCAAATAAATCTGATTGAATTAAATTAATTACTTCTGAATAACCGTAATCTGAAACATTAATTTTAGCAACTTCTAAAGCTTTAGTTGAAATATCTGTAGCATCAATTTTTATATCTATTCCCTGCTCTAAAAAATGATGAGCTAAAGCACAGGCTATACACCCACTGCCTGTACCTATTTCTAATATTTTTAGTTGCTTTTGAGGATTATATTCTAACCATGGTTCAAAATTTTGTTTTATTAACTCAGCTATAGGAGAACGAGGAATTAATACTCTGTTATCCACATAAAAATCCATATCCATAAACCAAGCTTCATTAGTTATATATGGTAATGGCATGCGATCATTAATTCTTTTTTCTAATAACTGGTAAATTTCATCTTTTTCAGAGCAAGTTAGTTTTGAATCTAACAGAAAATTAATTTGGTTGATAGGAAATTTTAAATAAAATTGTAATAAAGCCAAAGCCTCATCCCAAGAGTTATCCGTGCCATGACCATAGAATAACTCATTTGTTTCAAATTGCGTGACTACCCAACGCAAAATATCTCTAATAGTATCCAGTTGATCTGTAAATTCTTCATAGTGTAGCTGTGTTAAAGTCATGATATAATGCCTTTACTTATTTAAATCTGTAACATAATAACCAAGAAACAACTAAAAATATAGTCAAATCTCAAAAAAATCAGGACAACCAACTAGGATAAATTATCAATGGATAGTAACCAATACCAAAGCATTAGTAATTTTATAAAAGACACTTGGCAAAGCTCTATAACCGAAGAACTAGAAAACTATATTAAAATCCCCTGTAAATCACCTGCTTTTGATGAAAAATGGCAAGAAAATAAATTTCTTGATGCAGCTGTTACCCAATTTAAAACATGGGTGTTGGCGCAAAATATACCTAATTTATCATTAGAAGTTGTAGTGTTACCTAATAGGACACCTTTATTATATATAGAAATTGCTGCTAACTGTTCCCATCAAGAAACTATTTTATTGTATGGACACTTAGATAAACAGCCAGAAATGATTGGCTGGGATGAAGACAAGGCCCCGTGGAAGCCCGTTATCACAGATAATAAGTTATATGGCCGTGGCGGAGCGGACGATGGTTATGCTTTATTTGGGGCACTTACCGCAATTAATGCTCTTAATAAAGCAAACCTTGCTCACCCTAGATGTGTTATTGTGATTGAAGCCTGTGAAGAAAGCGGTAGCTATGATCTACCTTTTTATGTTGATTATTTAAAAAATAAACTTAAAGAGCCTAGTTTAATAATATGCTTAGATTCAGGTTGCGGCAATTATGAGCAGTTTTGGCTTACCACTTCGTTACGAGGCAATATACGAGGTGTTTTAAATGTTGAAGTTATTAAAGAAGGAGTACATTCTGGAGCCTCCAGTGGTATTGTCCCATCTAGCTTTAGAATAGCCCGCCAGTTATTAAACCGTATTGAGAATGAGAAAACTGGCGAAATTCTTTTAAAAGAACTTTATTGTAATATACCGCCTGAAAGAATAGAGCAGGCAAAAAAAACAGCCTTAATCTTAGGTAAAAATATTTATAAAGATTTTCCTTTCCATGATAACGTCGAGCCGGTAACGCTAGACAATGTTGAGTTATTACTCAATAGAACCTGGCGTCCACAATTGGCTATCACTGGTGCTGGTGGCTTGCCGGATATTCCTCAAGCTGGCAACGTAATGCGCTCTCTTACAAGCCTTGTTCTTTCTATGCGAATCCCACCAATGGTTAATGCAAAGATTGCTCTTGAAGCTCTAAAAAATACTCTAGAAAAAGCACCTCCCTATAATAGTAAAATTTCTTTTGTTCCAGAAGCACTACCAGCCAACGGTTGGAATGCTCCTGTTACTACAGATTGGTTACAATCTGCTGTTGATTCCGCATCAACATTAGCATTTAATAAACCCTCTGCTTCATGGGGTGAAGGTGGCACTATCCCGTTTATGGCTATGCTTGGAGAGAAGTTTCCAAAAGCTCAGTTTGTTATTACGGGAGTGCTAGGTCCGCATTCAAATGCTCATGGACCAAACGAATTTTTACATTTACCAATGGCAGAAAAAATTACAGGCTGTGTAGCATATATTATTAACAAGTTTTGCAATAATTAACCACTTTCGTACCTAACGCATCCCAGGTCTAGTTCAAGGACTGGGTGGTTCTGGTCGATCATCTCTCTAACCAGTTTTATCAAACGCTTTATCGTACATTCGCAGTAATAGCTCAGCCCCTAGGCCATAACTAGTGATGGGGGCTCAATTTTTAAAAAG
>CAZSRF010000027.1:0-34930 GCA_964609155.1 uncultured Gammaproteobacteria bacterium
GAACTTCAGCCTTCCAAGCTGATAGCGTGGGTTCGATTCCCATCACCCGCTCCAATAAAATTATATATCTTATGCCTGTTGCATTAACTATTGGGCCAAATCAAGAAATAGATTTAAAATCAATCTCTGAATTAGGCAAGAAATCTGAGTATACCGGCGTCTATGATCCTAGTAAGCTACTGCCAATAGCTAGAGCACAAAAACGCATTGAAATAGGCATTGATCCAAGTAAGTTGCCATTTTATGGCTATGATAGCTGGAATCATTATGAAGTTTCATGGTTAAATATTAAAGGCAAACCCATGGTTGCTTTAGCAGAAATTTCGTATGACTGTGAGTCTACGCATATCATAGAATCAAAATCATTTAAATTATATTTTAATAGCTTTAATAATACAAAAATCCAGAGTGCTCAATTATTAGAACAGATTATTCGCCAAGATGTTTCGCAGTTGATTGGCTCAGATGTTAAGGTAAAAATAAAATTATTAAATAATATAGATCTGAATATTCTAGATCAAAATGAGTCATTGCTAAACTTTCATCATTTAGCTAACCTGGTAAAATGTTTAGATAATATAGATATTGCATGCACAGAGAGTGATTATTTAGTTAACCCTAATTTTTTAATGCTTGATCAAAATACACAAGAGATTGTCGAAGAAGTTTTATTTTCAGATTTACTGAAATCAAACTGCTTAGTTACGCATCAGCCGGACTGGGGAACTTTGTATGTAGCTTATAAGGGCAAGAAAATTAATCATGAGGGATTGCTAAGGTATATTATATCTTATCGCAATCATAATGAGTTTCATGAGCAGTGCATTGAAAGAATTTTTGTTGATATTATGCAGTATTGTGCTCCAGAAGAATTGACTATTTATGGACGCTATACACGTCGTGGTGGGTTAGATATTAATCCATATAGGACAACTAAAATTGGTCTTGATAGTCTTCTTCTTGACTACATAGGTAAGCGGTTAGTGCGGCAGTAGCTTTTCAGTCTGTTTTATCTAACCCAGGCAACTGCAAAACTAGTAACAGCGCACAAGATACAACCCCAAACTACATCTATAATGCTAATCCAAACTGGCCATCCTGCAATGATAGCTAAGTTAGTACAGTTATACACTCCATAGCAAATTAGGCCAAACAAAGCGCCAAAACCCAAGGCATCTAGAACATCTCCATTAGCTTTGGGTAAAACAAAAAAAGTTATGCCAATAATAAGTGCAAGATAAGCTAGACTTGCGGCAGCATAGTTCGTTGTGGTCATGTGTCTATCTGCTGGCATTAAGAAACCAAGGGCATCAAGATAGAATTGCTTACCAAAGAAGCCAAGCCAAAGGCTATCTAAGAGTAATAGTACTAAAGTGGTAAAAAATAGTTGTTTAGCTTGTAACATATTCATCCTTGATAGCAGATCTTATTAGAGTGTTGTGATTACATAGTACTTATGTACTAGAATAAACAGAATTTCGCCATAGTTCAATCTAGAAATTAAGCTAATTGATCTATTTGATCTATTTGATCTATGGCGCAAATGGTGGGACTAACGTTTAGAGAACTGAACTGCTTTACGAGCCTTGCGTAAACCAACTTTTTTACGCTCAACTTTACGGGCATCACGAGTAACAAAACCAGCTTTGCGTAAAACGGACTTGTAAGTTGATACTTCTGACTCTGATTCTACTGCAGATGCAGAAGGAACCGTTGTTTTGGTGTCGTAATTAATTAATGCACGAGTGATCCCGTGTCTAACAGCGCCTGCTTGCCCAGACGAACCACCACCTTTGACGGTAATATATAAGTCAAAGTTTTTGTTAACGTCCAGTAGTTCAAGAGGTTGCTTTACTAACATTTGTAAAGTGCTTCTACCGAAGTAATCCTCTAGACTTCTATTATTGATTTTAATCTCGCCTTTTCCTGGTTTAAGGAAAACTCTTGCTACAGAACTTTTACGACGACCTGTGCCGTAATACTGTTGTTGTGCTTTTGCCATATGTATTTACCTGTGATTAATTAAACTTCTAATGGTATTGGTTGTTGGGCAACATGTGGGTGCTCAGTACCAGCATATACTTTTAGTTTTTTAAACATTGCTCGACCTAAAGGATTTTTAGGCAGCATTCCTTTGACAGCTAATTCAATAACTGACTCTGGCTTTTTTTGAATTAGTTTCTCAAACGTCGTTTCTTTCAGTCCTCCTGGGTATCCAGAATGACGATAGTATACTTTTCTTGTGCTTTTTCGCCCAGTCACGGTTACTTTCTCTGCATTGATAACAACGATAAAGTCGCCTGTATCAACATGGGGGGTGTATTCAGCCTTATGTTTGCCCTTAAGACGTCGTGCGATTTCTGTAGCAATACGACCTAAAGTTTTATTTTCTGCGTCTAGCAAATACCAGCCTCTTTCTACGTTCTGAGGCTTTGCGCTAAAAGTTTTCATTTTGCACTCCAGTAAAAAACAATAAAATCAACATGATAAATCATGCGTCGCCCTCGCGCTGTTAGGCATTAAATAGTTATTGCATCATGATATCTTAAAGTTAAGATGGCACATGCTCTTATAGCGAGTTTGACTACTAAGTAATGAGTGGTAACAGATACCACCCAAGTAGTCGATTCTAACATATTTTCTATGCTTGCAAAATTAATATTTAATAAATTAATTTTTTATAAAAAGCAGTCTTATCAGAGATGGCTTACGGTAACTATCGTAAAAATCGTACGTTTTTTTCAGTTAGAGCAGCTTAAGAAATCTTAAAATTATTAGTTTTTAATATGACTTTTTCAAATGTTCGGCTATATTCTGTTTGTATACATAATTTGTCTGGTTAACGTTAATTTGAAACAATAAGGATATTTAAATGAACACACGTAAAGCTACCCGGAAAACCACTCGTTCGAAAACAAAAAAAGTTGCAGCACGTAAACCTGCATTACGTACGGCAAAAACTAAATCTAGAAGTACTGCTAAAAGCGTAAGCACAAGCAGTCGCCCAGCTATTCGTACAGCTTGGACTAAAAGTGAAATAATTAGCGGAATTGCTGAAAACACTGGGTTAGCAAAAAAACAAGTTAGCAATGTTTTTTGTGAATTAGAATCGTTAATTTCTGCGCATATTAGACAAGGTGCTGCTGGAATGTTTACTTTGCCTGGCATTATGAAAGTTATAACAAAGCGTAAGCCAGCTACTAAAGCACGCAAAGGTATTAACCCATTTAGTGGTGAAGAGGTTATGTTTAAAGCTAAACCTGCTCGCACTATCGTAAAGATTAGACCATTGAAAAAAGTTAAAGAAATGGTTTGTTAGTATTTGTGGAATAAAGTTATTAGAGCATAAAGACATAATATATTTTGTCTTTATGCTTCCTCTTCTATCTGTGCGGAGTTGTGTGACTGATAGTCTCTATTCGTTCTTTTCTCCAAGGCAAGTACGGTGTCACGTGTTTAAGAAGTTTTATATTTCCTGGGGTCGATAATCTTTCCATAGCATCAAGTAGTCGATCATCGCATGCTGCAAACTCATCGTTAGTTAATTTTTCGTTTTGCCATAATTTTCTAATAGCAGTTAATTCTGTCGAATATAGAGAATATTTCTGTCCAAATCTAGCTGGGTTAACAAAATCTGATAATACATCAAATGTTCCACCTACAAAGGCTTTTGTCTGAGGTGACATAGTTAATACAGCGTGAGGATGAGCCAGCTGAGTATGATCAGTTCTTACAAATCTCTCTCGGGAAGTAATAATGTTGTTATATCTTGCTAGAGGGGACATTGTGGGATCTGTAATAGCTTTATGTAAAGGTAAGTAAGCGTCATATCCTATAATACGGTAAGTTGCATACGACACAGCGCTACCTTTGGCCAGTTCATATGCTTCTTTGTTTGCTTGCTCTTTGGCCATGTGAGCTGTGAGATATTTTTTCTTTTCAAGTACACTTCCAGTCTCCATAGGAGGAGGTGGTGGCAAAGGCTCATAAGCTGGGGGTGTCCATGTGGGTAATGGATCAGGTGCGATTGTTTTCTCTGATTTGGGTGGTGTTTGAACTGGTGTATGTTGTGGAGTAACTGGAGCGCGTGTTAGTGTGCGCTCTGTTACATCAATACCTTGTGCAGCAAAAGCAGCGATTACCTCAGGTGGATGTCCTTTAACTGATGCATCAAAGAGAGGTGTAGCTGGAAATTTGGGTGAGCTAGCTATTGGCGTTGAAGGATGTGTGCTGGTTGGGGTGTTGACTGGAGATCTCACAACAGTTGACGCTATTTCTGACTCATCTAGCGTAGGAGTATCTTCACGTATTTCCACTAACCCGGTCCTAATTTTCTTAACGTCATCGTAGAGGCTAAGAAATTCTAGTGCCCAAACGTTTGATTGGACCTTTGTTTAGACTCTTTTTGGCAAACTCTTGTAGCTGTTTTAATCCTTCATTCCCTGGATCGGAGCGCACGCCTGTACTGTCAAGTGCTTTAGATTTCACAACAATCTCCAGCAGCTCCTGTGCCTGAGCATCAGTGAGAGACAGAATTTCACCAGCTACTGTAATTGTGTAAGCCATAGGAACCTCACATCAAGACTTGGTCGTTTAGACAACTCGATGCTTCAATAGTTCGATGGTAATTTTAAAATTATGTAACTGGTTGATTTGGTTAGTTAGTACTCAGTTATTTTTCCACGTAATGACGGTGGCACAGGAGTGATAGTTAAATCCCCGTGTAATTTTGTCGATTCTAAAGGATAAAGAGCCTGAGGTTCAATATTATCAGCAATGTATTTGGGAAGTGATATATTTTGGGTTGCCTTGGCGAGTTTGTAGTGATTGGGGTTAGTATCAAACACATCATAATCGCTATCTTGAGATGGCTTTTTAAAGGCCATTTTGTTAAGTTGCGTATTAGCGCAGCCAGCAAGCGCTAAGGTGGATATTAATATTAAAAGAAAATAATTTAATAGTGCAGTACTTTTGTTCATAAACATAGTGGTTTAATAATAGATTGATATGTTAATTAATTTGTTTTTGTTTCTTTAAGATACCAGTCAAGATACCAGATTCTTGCAAGCCTGTAACCAGTATATCATGGTATTTATGTTCAAGAGCTAGTAGTGGTAGGCGACACTCAGGGGTTTTAATTAATTCCAAATAGTACAGGGCCCATTTAACAGGGATAGGGTTAGCACATACAAAAAGCAACTTATGCAGGCTACTGATGGGAGCATTAAGCGTATAAGATTGTTGCCAGTGGTTATTTCTTGCTAGACGACAAATCTCTGCAAGTTGTTTTGGTGCTATATTCGCTGTGACAGAAATAACACCATGACCACCCGCTTCAAGGAATGGAAGAAGCGTTTCATCATCACCGCTTAAAAGTACAAATTCTTTTGGACATAAGTCGACTAACTGTTTTATTCGATTTAAATCACTAACAGCTTCTTTAAGGCCAATAATATTGGGGTAAGTGGCGAGCTCTGCAACTGTTTCTGGTTGCATGTCGCAGGCTGTCCTACTTGGAACATTATAAAGCAAAATAGGTATGTCTATATTATCACTAATAGCCCTATAGTGAGCCAGTAAGCCTTTCTGGGTAGGTTTATTGTAATACGGGGTGACAACTAAAGCTCCATCAGCACCCAGGCTTTGGGCGTGCTGAGTAAGCTCTATGGTGCTTTGGGTGCAATTAAGGCCTGTGCCCACAATAATAGGAAGCCTGCCTTGAGCCTGAGTGATGACATGCCTAATAATTGCTTCTCGCTCAAGCAATGAAACGGTTGCAGCTTCTCCAGTAGTGCCTAAAATAACTAAGCCATCTGTTTGGTTAGTTATATGAAAATCGATAAGGTTGGTTAAATCTTCAAAATCAATTTTTCCTTGATTATCCATGGGGGTTACAAGAGCAACGAGGCTCCCATAAAAGTTAGTATTTATTTTTTTTGTTAACTGCATCACTTTGCTTCCTCTTTCTGCTAGGTGGTGATAATTTATAACGCGTTAGGTTATTGTCAATAAAATCAATATGTTATATAAAAAATAGTCAATATTTTAAAATTTATTATATCTAACACTCTGTACAATAGAAAAAAATAGTGTAAAATTTCACTATCCAATTCGGTTGAAGTGATAGTTTAATACTTTACTACTATTTTCATTACTATAGGACAGTTGTAGCGATGTCTAATATAGCAAATACTCCAAAAATACAGAACCTTATTATAAGCATTATTGGCGACACTCAAGATACTAGTTTACTCCCATTATTCAAGCTTATAAATGATTATGGTGGAAATGTTAATAATACTAAAATTAGTCAGTTTGGTAATAAATTTGTTGGCTATGTAGTTATTGAAGGCCGTTGGGATGCTATAACAAAAATTGAGCAGGCAGTGAGTTCCCAATTAGAGTTCAAATTAAAAGCAAAACTTCAAACTCAAAGAAATACATTAATAAATCACCCTGGAGGAGTACATTCTGAGCACGTTCAGGATACAAACCGTAATCTAACTGATGAGTCATCAGAAGAAATAACATATTTACCTTATAATCTATCTGTAAATAATCTTGATGAGCCAGGGCTGGTGCAAAAAATTATTGAATTCTTTGTCTTACAAGAGATTACTATTCAAGATTTAAATGCTATGACATATGTAACAGAGTTTGGATCTGAACTAGCACAAATTGATATTAAGATAAAAATTCCTAGTGATGTTCATATTCCTAGCTTAAGAGAACAGTTTGATGTGCTTTGCTATAATGAAAACTTAGATGCATCATTAACTCCTCACAAGACAATTTAAATAATAATTTTTTTTGTATATTCTTGCGTAAATAAATTTATATCCCCTATACTTTAATTGTGAGCATAATTTTGGGGGTATACGAATGCAAAAAACTCAAGCAAGTTTTTCATCTAATCGTCCTGTGTTATCCGCGCTTAATTCTAAAAAAAAAATTTTTGTTTTAGATACTAATGTGTTGATGCATGATTCAAATGCATTATTCAAGTTTCAAGAGCATGATTTATATTTACCAATGACAGTTATTGAAGAACTTGATAATGGTAAAAATGGTCAGACTGAGACAGCCAGAAATGTTCGGCAAATCACAAGATTTCTTGATGAACTAATTAAAACAGCAAACCAAAAAGATATTTCGAATGGATTGTCGGTTTCAACATTAAAAGATAATGTTTTTTTCAATGTTGATCCTGAAGTAAATTCCAGTACGGGAAAACTTTTTTTGCAAACCAACGATGTACCACATACACTACCTAGTAGCTTACCTGGTAACAAAGCAGATAATTCAATCTTAATGGCAGCGCATGCATTACAACAAGAGTATGCTGATCGCAAAGTGGTTCTTGTTTCTAAAGATATCAATTTGAGAATAAAAGCATCTTTGTTGGGAATTGTTGCTGAAGATTATTATAATGATCGTGTGCTGGATAGTCTTGATTTATTATACAATGGAATGTATGAGGTAACAGATGAGTTTTGGACTAGTCATGGTAACGAAATGACATCATGGAATGAGAAGGGGAAAACTTTTTATAAAATAACTGGTCCGTTAGTTAAATTTTGGTACCCTAATCAATGCTTAGTGAATAAAAAAGATCCTAGTTTTCAAGCTATTGTACGTAAAATACAAGGTGATCAAGCGATTATCGAACATCTAAAAGATTATACCACGCCTCATCATACTGTGTGGGGAATAAAGGCTAAAAATTTAGAGCAAAATTTCGCCTTAAATTTACTTCTTGATCCTGATGTAGATTTTATTACGATTCATGGTACGGCAGGTACAGGTAAAACTTTATTAACCTTAGCAGCAGCATTACAGCAAACAATGGAAGATAAGATTTATAATGAAATAATCATGACACGTGCTACGGTACCTGTTGGTGATGATATAGGTTTCCTACCAGGAACAGAAGAAGAAAAAATGACACCGTGGATGGGTGCTTTAATGGATAACTTAGAAGTGTTACATCAATCAGAACATAGTTCAGATTGGGAGTTAAAAGCTACTAAAGATCTATTGTGCAATAAAATAAAAATTAGGTCATTAAATTTTATGCGTGGTCGTACGTTTCTTAATAAGTTTATTATTATTGATGAAGCACAAAATTTATCAGCCAAACAAATGCAAACGCTAATTACAAGAGCAGGTCCTAATACGAAAATAGTGTGCTTGGGCAATTTAGTGCAAATAGATACACCGTATTTGACAGAAACATCTTGTGGTTTAACCTATGTAGTAGATAATTTTAAATCATGGCAACATAGTGGGCATATTACTTTAACAAAAGGCGAACGTTCAAGATTGGCAGATTTTGCAGCAGAGATTTTTTAATATAAAAAATTGTGAGTCAATCAATTTGTTTAGTTTTGTCTCTATAGCCAAGATGCCTAACTATAGATTTTAAGGTATCATATTTGGTAAATTTTCTGCACTTCATTTGCTCCGAGAAAATTAGCATAATAGAATTTAAAAAATACTATAGTATTTAATGATAAAATAAAAAAGCTATAAATGATTAGATCTGGTGATTTGCTAAGTAGTAAGATCTCTAATTTTTCCCAAATTAAAAAAGAGGCTAATCCTGGTACGCCAATTATAGTTATACCAGAGATTAAAATAAATAGGTCATATAATCCCGATTTAGATAATCTGCTAGAGAAATTAATAGTATTTGTAAGTTTGATATTATTATAATATTTGACAAATATAAAATATATTAATGCTACTATATAAAACCAGCCAATATTATTGATATGAAAATAAGCATGATCAAATAACACAGTATAAATAGCTGCTATGGATATGATTAGTGCTGCAAAAAAATGTGCCGGCTTATATTTATATAGCATTGCTATTATATTAAATATATAACTGATTATTAATAAATATTCATCATATATAGATAATTTGATTTTTAATATATAATATATAATTAATTGGAAGGTGATTAGAATAACTAAAGTTGAATATACATAGTTCCTAATAGTATGTATATTAGATCTGGATGAATA
This sequence comes from uncultured Gammaproteobacteria bacterium, assembly GCA_964609155.1. GTDB lineage: Bacteria > Pseudomonadota > Gammaproteobacteria > JAGOUU01 > JAGOUU01 > JAGOUU01. The sequence continues at coordinate 9,033 of CAZSRF010000027.1, forward strand.
CAATCCTAAAAACCATCGAATGCAATTCATTAATGTTCTAGGCAGAATAAATTCATTATAAACAAGTTTGTAAACCCAATTGCGCCAATGTATTGGTATGAGTCTCTCAGTATGAACACCTGTTGAATCAGTAATTTTGTATCTATATTTATCTATATAGTGCTTTTGATATAGTAAAGATGGAGATTTCAAAAATTCAAATGACTTGTACACTCCATTTGCTATGCCGTGTATTATGGCCAGAGTATAAAAGCCTAATAATATTTCTATATATATAATTCCTAACTGAGTTATAGAAGCATAGGCGATAGCATTTTTAGCATCTGGCGATTGTCTGCTTAATAGGCTTGTTATTATAGTTGATATAGCAATAATAGCTATGCAGCAGGAGATTAATATATAATCATGCTGTGCAGAGCTAGACCATAAATTTAAAAAGACAAACATTGGCAAATGGGTTGCTATACCGCCATAGAAAATTGCACTAGAAGGTGTTGGCCCTTCCATAGCACGAGGCAGCCAAATCCACGGAAACAAACTAGATTTTATCAGACAAGCTAATAATATCGCACAAATTGCTATATTATTAGTAATAGCAGTATAAAAATGGATGCCATAATATGCGGATATTATTAGAGTGGAATATAAGATCACATCCGATATTTTATAAATAACTAAAATAGTTAATGAGTTCTTAAGAGCAGCGATTCTATGCTCATAAAACGCTATTAATAACACTGAAGACAGTCCTAATAGTTCCCAGCCTATAAATATGCTTTCTGAGCTAGTAGTTAAAATTAATAAGCTTGCAGCCAATTCAAGAATAAATATGGTTGCAAAGAATTTGTAAAAATAGCTATCGCGATGCAGATAAAATAGAGAAAATCTGGTTACTATTGAAATTAACCCTATGGTAAAACACAAATATGCTATTGAATAGGAATTCCAATTAACTCTAAAATTGTTTATAAAATGTAAAAGACCTGATATGTTGATATTAACTAAATATTTATTAAAAATTAATAGTGCTATAAGATGAGTGACATCTGCAAGAATACCAACGTTCACTAGGTATCCGGCTCTGCGCTCATGAGCTTGGTTGTTTTTATTGCTACTTAAAATTAAGATTAGAATAAACCTAATAAATGGCGTTATAGTAAAATAATAAAAAAAGTATTCAGCAGCTGTAATATTCATTCTGTAATATGCCCAAATTTATTATAAGATGCATTATCTAAGATAATATTATCAATACGTTTGTATTTTATTATTGGTTTATCGGAGTCAGATAAATATAACCTAATTTGCTGATCTTTATAGATGTATAAATAATTATTAGTTATATTATTTATAGTTAAAGTTACCCAATTATTTTTTATCAACCTACTAAAAATCGAGTCGTTATCTAATAATTTAATAATATTTTTCAAATCAGCAATAATTAAAATACATAATCTAATTGGCTGATGGATTTCAACCATTTGCGATGATAAGCCAATCTGAAGATCACTCATATGTCCATTCATTACTCCAGTTAGGGATGTAATATTATGAGGTAGTTTAGTTCCGCAACCATATACTTCATTATTTATAAAGCTAAATAAATATTCTAAATTAATTCCTGCGCAAACTGGTACGACAGTATTAACGATATCAGAAATTATTGTGCCATTTGGATCGGATTTTGGATTGTAAGACATTAGAAAAGATCTTCTGTCTAGAAATAAATTTCTACTGTACTCTCTTGGGCCAATAATGCATATAGCATTAGTAGCATGATTGTATTCTGGTCTTGGTTGTCTTAGATCAATAGAACGCCCTTGGACTTTTTTTACATAATAACTTGGTGGGTTTTTAAAAGGGACGTCATCAAATTTGCGGCAGCGCTCTTTAGCATTAAGCTGTGCCGCATTAGCTATGTTATTTTGAATAGCTATTATATTATCATTCTTGATATTTAAATCATAATAGTGAATATCATCACTACAAGTATTATGATATGCACCTATAAATATCGTATTTTCTGGTATTAATATATTAGCTAATGCTAATTGTTTTCGAATTTCAGGTTCGTTTAATATCAATGCCATTAATCTAGCATTAGGGCCACCGCGACCACCACCACAGGCTCCACAATCATAGGCAGCTTCGTGAGGGTTATTTAAGCTTGACGATCCATGCCCCATTATGATTATATATTCTGCAAAATGTTTAGTTAAATCTATAGTAGTAAGGAAATTATTTGCTGCTGATACTCTAGCTTGTAAATCTAAGCCTTCAGTTATTTCAGTATCTTTATATAATAATTTTGTTATAACTGAGTTATTAACAAATTTGGATATCTTATGTTTGATTCTATAAGTTAATTTTGGGGATATAATATCAAAAGTAAATGGTATAACTCTGGTTATAAACCCTATAATGGATTGAATAGAACCACGTAACATGGTTTTTGAGCTAAGAGCTGATAACCACTGTAATTCAGCCCAAATAAAAATAGATCTTAATTTTAATTTGCTTGGCAAATTGCCAGTCTCGGCTACTTTAAATTTTGCGGCTTGATTAATTGGGCATAATGGTCTGGCATGTTTGTCAAAATATGCGGTAAATTCAATATGTAAACCAAAATGTCCTGGGTAGCTAAAGGTTTCACACATGGGGTCTAGCTCAAGATATCTGCGAAATGATTCTTCGCGATCATCAATACAACAAATAATTTGATAATTATATCTATCTCTTTTGGTATAGGTTTTCTGTTTAATATAGGTATGCAAAAATTTATTGTATAATGTTTGCTCAAAGGCAATATGCAATATCTGCTGGCGATGATTATCGGTTAAATATGGTAGGGCAGTTTTAAGTGGTTCAGTTAGTTCTGATAAATTGCTTAGGGTGTTATAATAATGAGTTATAAATTTAAGTGTATATTTATATTTTTTGCGACTTACTGGAACATTAGGTAGCTTCTTGGTAATAGATTTAATTGCAGCGTATTCGGATAATAAAATTATTGCCACATAATCAATAAAACTTGGGATTAACTGCTGTTTCTTAAGCCACTTAGGATGGTTTTCTAAGCTTTTTATTAAGCTAGACCAGCCTTTATAACGATAAGTTAATTCAAATAAATATGATCCAACGTCACTATTATCTATATTTAATTGCTGTAATATATATATAATTAATTGCTCGGCATTTTTATTTTTGTTTTCTATAATTATAGGTGTTAATTTTTTTATAAAATCTTCGTCTAATAAATAACAAGTACTATGTAGATTGCAAAATGCTTTTAACATGCCGTGGTTTTTATTTATCATTGGCCAGTAAGCAGAGCCCTGATCAAAGTAATGAGCAAAGAACTTAAGTAAATATGGAGATATAATATAATCAATATCTATATTTAAATTTTTTATAATGGCTTTTTTATAGAAAAACTGTTTCTGTTCTACATGCGCTTCTCTTAATGATTTTATGATACCTAGTGATTTATGGTCATTATTATCGGAATATTTTTTATAAGTAATTAAGTTATAAATAATTTCAACTGGCAATTTTATATCATATTTGTTGATATGCTCAGCTATGCTGGCAAATAGCTGTTTTTTGTTTATGTATCGGTGCTTATATTGAGTCAAGTAATATTCATCTGACATTAACGCATTACAATTATAATCAAAGGCGGCTTGTTTAATCGCTTCGAAAAAATCAAGATGTTCATAATGATGTAAAGTGTTATGATGCACAAAAAATTCTAAAGGTCCTTGCTCTGGAAGCTTACTTTTTGCTTCTTCTAAAGCTTGTTGTAATAATTGACTAGTTAGCATGTGATGTATTTATATAACTATTTTTACATGTTATATTATAACAAGTTTTTGTCTATATATTAATAAGGTCAGATCTAAAACTTGGTAAAAATTGATCGAATTTTAACTGGGTTTAGTTGGGACCATGGTAAACGGTAAGTTATAAAATCTATAGCGAAAGCAAAGTAGGTTCAATTATGCTATATAAGTTGAGGTAGAACAGCTCTAGCAAATCATCCTGATTTTATTTTTTTTGTATGAAAATTTAAAAATCAGCATTGTAGTAATGCTGATCTGGTATATTAGTGCAGTTTAATTAAATTAGAATTCAATCTCGATAATAGCATTTGAGATTATACATAGATCCAGTATCTGTATCAAAATAATTGATTTGTTTTGATTGAGAGTCAATTATTTCAGCATTAGCCACGTTATCAATATTTGCTGTTCCTTTCTTATTGAGCATTATAGTTCCTAAAATTTCATTACTTTGCTGAAATCTATGAAAATTAATGCGTGCTTCATAGTTGTATTCACTGTATGGTGATAGGGTTAAATAAGTAGTTGCAATGTCTTGCTCTTTTTCTAAAATATCATTAATAACTAGATTACCACTATAGACTACATGATCTTGATAGCGTGGAGCTCCAAATCTATTAATTTCAAGTTCACAATGAAAAATTTTCAAGTTTGATCCATTTGTTATGTTAGGTACAGCATTAACATATAAAGATAAACCTAATAATAGTCCTAACGCAATAATTTTTTTCATAAAATAATTCCTTTTTAAATATTGTACTTTTGGTAATATCTCAAATTTATAACTACAAACTACTACTGGCTACGATAGTGTGACTATTATTATCATCGATATTCATAAAAGTACCAGTTAAATATAATTTATTATCTAAAACTCTTAGACTAGTTACTTCGCCATCAAAAGTCTTCACAACTGTTAATAGTTTAGTTTCTGGATCTAGTTGCACATAATTAGTTTTAAATAAATCGGTTAGATTAGCTGGAAGAGTTGGATTAGATGGTTTAGATTCAGCTGAAACTGCAGAGACTAATAGTAAATCAACACGGTTACTATTATGTACTAAAAGATCAGTTAATTTCGCATCTTTTGGTAAATCAAAGCTTATCCAATTATCTAAGTCTGGAGTCAACCACAGTTTTTGATTACCATCGTTGTCAACAACGGATGCAGATAATGTATTGTTGCTATGGAAAACTTTTTGTATGTTTTGCGTAGCAAACGGAAGATTTTTATAATACCAATTTTGTAGATTCCCAGTTATGTATAGTTTGGCATCTTTAATACCCATGCTATTAGTAGATTGTAAAACTGTAAAGTAATTTCCAAAATCACCAAAATCATTATTTTCGAAAGTACAGTTTACTGTATTATGGCAACCAGAGGGCATGGGCCATTGCAACCAGTTAGAACTGTCATTGCTCGAAAAAAATACTAATTGAGACTTACCATAAGCTACGACTCTTGGCATGCCGCCGGCCTGTGTAGAAACTAACTTATCAAAATAATTATTCGGAGCTAGGATTTGTTTGGTATTCCAAGATTTTCCATCAACTGAGCTAGATAAGAACTGACCTATGTTATTAACATAAGATAAAACAACAGTGTTATTAGCTGGACCGTCAACAACAGATAAGATGCCTCTGGCTTGATTAGCATCACCTCGTGTTACAGGATCAAACTCATTATTGGTCCATCCTAAGAAATGAGCAGAACGATAATAACCTGATACATATTTACCTTCAAACTTACCATTATAGAAAACTAATTTGTGAGAATTATTAGAGTTCATTTTAAATACTTGTGTATCAGCTAAGCCTGGGTGGGTAATATTAGTTTTAAATTGTTCAGCATAGCTAATATTAAAACTTAATCCGATGGTTATTATGGTTGCCAAAAAAGGTAGTATCTTTTTTAGACGGAGTGTCCTTGAATAGGTTGTCATATCGTTTCCTTATGATCTATTAATAAATGAGCGTTTAATTCTTCAAATTGTATTATTTACTAAATTTTTAAATATTTCTAGCCAAAAAGAACATTGTTTAGTAAATATTTTCTTGCAGTGGTTGTGCAAATAAAGAAGAGATTAAGTTTTTTATAATATTCATGTTATAAGTTGGAGATAGCTTATTACTATCTTGAATATTTCGGACTACTTTGCTTATATCACCGAAAGCTGTCTTAAGTAACGTATGTAATATAATATTGACTTCAGAGTTAATTATAGATTGAGAGTACAGTAAGTGAGTAACAGATGGGTTCAGAGTAATCGTTTTGTTAATTAGTTTTTTTATTACAAAAAAAGTATTCATGTTATTTAATAAAACAGCTATCCATGGGGATTGAGTCTTATGCTGGTTATTCAGTAAATAAATAATTTGATGATAAAGTGGCGAATACTTATTCTTAATTATAGATATAAGATGCAGTATCTCAAGTTGAAGATTAGGATTATTATCCAGATTTGGTTGATAAGCATTTAATACAGCTTCATTGATCACCAGACTTTTAGCAGTACTAGAAAATTGTTGTAATATGTCACCATTGTTCATTTCAGCTATTTGTTCAAAAGCGATAGTAAATAAATAATCACCAATAAGAATAAGCTGTGAGACATTAGTTTTGTAACTAAAAACAGATAAATTTAAATTATTTTTTTTGTTATTATGTTTTAGCTCAAATGGCACAAGGCTATGAATTTTTGTTGCTAGGTTCAGTAATTCTAAAATGACACAATAATTTAATATTTCATTGTGTTCTAGAAAGCCTGTAGAATCATCAACTAAGGTATCTATAGAAGATTGACGACTGACAAGTAAACACAGCGCTATCTCACTTCTTTTGAGTTTGAATTTGCCACTAACATGAAATAAGTTAAGTACAGATTTGTTTATCATAGCGGAAGTGTCTACGGTGTTTAATAGCTGGTAAATTTTATTGCTAATTATTTGTAGATCTTGCGATAAGGTTACATATTTTATTTGGTTGTTGAGTTTTGGTGAAAACATTAAGATACTATTAAGGTTAAATAAGTTTTATGATTATCATACTGAATCTAGCTTATTAGGACGTTTTGTATGTGAAGCAATCTCACCCGTAGGAACTGGGTAAATGGCTGCACTTTTCATTTCAGTATAAGGATCGATTGTCATTTGCGGGCTGATAACCGGTATCATATGGTTACCAAAAATATTTCTAGGATCTTTGATTAAAATGCCTCTTTTGGTTTGATCTTCCTTTAGGTGAGAGAAATTAGCTTGAATTGTTGGGTTATTAAACTCGGTTAGACCAAGATTATTAAATTGCTTAAATACGGCTAGCCAATTTAAATATTTAGGAAAGTGTTTACAAAATTTCAAGAAAATCTCAGGATTAATTAAAAATAAACCTTGACTTGCAACATGAACATATCCTGTTGTAGAGTTAACAGGAATAGTTTTGTCATTAATGCCTTTTTTTAACCAGTTTAAAAAGGCTATACCAGCCTCGTTGTCTTCATGAAAAGTTTCAGTTTTTTTATCTTTTTTATCGCGAAGCGAATATTCTACACCTTTCCAAAAAGAATCTTTATGATACTCTGCTCGCTGTAATAAATGCTTGGGGATTAAATGAAGAACATTACGTGGTATGCTTTGGTTCGAATAAAGAGCAAGTAGTTGTTCAACACTTAAAAAAATCAATTTATGAAGAATGCTGGGATCTGAGTAATTGCTAGAACCATCAAAGAAACTAGAGTGTAAAAGACTTAACCATTCGATAAAAATATCCTGCTCATCACTTAACCAACGAAAGATATAGTCAGGGATAATATCTTTAGCAATAACAGCTGTTATATTAGCACCAGGGAGAGCATTATTTAGAAGGTTATAAACATAATGAGTATTATTCTGTAAATTTTGCATCATGGAGATGCCTTTTATAGCAGGCCATAAAGTTAAATTTTTACCATCATTAGTACAAGTATGTATTTCAAATCTCGTTAAACAAGGCCCAAGATCACATAATAAAGCTGCACTAAAAACTGCGAATTGCCAGATAGCCATACGCTTTTCATGTTCAATAGATGTTAATTTTTTTGTAGTGCTAGGACAAGGAAAGTTATCTGAAACTGCCAGCGCAGAATTTACTCGGCTAAGAGCTAAGAATAATTGTCCTTTAGGGATATTAAATGGTGAGTGAAAAGTATTAGGTAATGATTGTATATATTCTGCATAGTTATGTATAGTTGCCTGATACAGTATTTCAAAATCTTTTGATGGAGCTACAATATGTTTTCTAAGATCTTTTATAATATACTGAAAAGCCGCCTCACTAATTAAGTCATTGGCTATTTGAATTTGATATGTTTCTAAATGTTCGCTATTGTGTGCACTCATCATGTATTATTTTTAGCTAATTTACTTTCATTTTTGTCTTTTGAATGAGAATTAAGTAAAGGAGTTAGTTGTAGTTGTGCATAAGTAGCTTCCAAGATATGTAATGCTTTCTTTTCTGCTGGTGTATTTTGTAAGTGCTCAAGAATATACCGAGCACGATTGGCTGCTGCAACGTAGGCTTTTCTTTCCATATAGTAATTCGCTACAGCTAATTCGTGTTCAGCAATAATGTTTCTGGCAAAAATCATATGTTGTTTTGCATCAGTAGCGTACTTGCTTTCAGGATATTGACGCACTATTGTTTGAAAGTTTTGGAAAGCTGTTTTATAATTTGAAACATCTCGCAAACCGGGGTTGGTTTTTACTATATTAGTAAGCATAGTGACCCCTTGTTCAAAATTACTTAAACCTTTTAGGTAGTGAACATAATCAGCATTAGGACTCAAGGGATGTAGTCTTAAATAGCGTTCACCTGCTGTCATTGCCTGTACATAATCTTGATTTTTGTAATAAGCATAGATCAATTCTAATTGTCCTTTAGTAGTGGTTTCACCGAATGGGAAGTGAGTTTCCAAAGCTTCGTAGGACTTAATTGCTGGTTCAAAGCGACCTTTATCGAGGTGGGCTACAGCCTCTTGATATATCTCTTCAGCGCTGCGATTAGCATATTCATCTTTGTCTGTTTTAGTCGAACAGGCAGCGAGAGATAATATACCTATGCTCAGTACTATAAAAGCTATCTTATTGATATGTTTACTAATATATTTGTTTGTTTTCATAACCTCTAGGTTCTCAAATTGCTTTAACTATATGGTTTGGTTGAATGCCTTGGTCGAAGATGATATAATCTAAAAAATTATACCATCAGCTTTGTTTTTTCTCAATTTTACTTAAATTTTAACTATTTACCAAGTATTTAAATGATTATTAGTACTATTAGTAGCAGCGGTTTTATTGTTACAGAAGCTCAGGCTCATAGACGCTTAGACCAACTTTTGGCAGAGACTTACACACAGTATTCAAGAAGTAAACTTCAAAATTGGCTAGCAAATGGTTTAATTTTTGTAGATGGCGCCAGTAAGTGCAAAGGAAATTTAAAAGTAAGGGTTGGTAGCTATATAGAAATAGACAGCACTATTGCAAATTTTAAGAATACTACCGAAAATTTTTTACCCGAGGCAATAGATCTAGACATTATTTACTCTGATGAAGATATTATTATTGTTAATAAACCAGCAGGTTTAGTTGTTCACCCAGCAGCAGGTAATTGGACAGGCACATTAGTAAATGCACTCTTGTATCACTTTCCAGAATTAACAAATTTACCAAGAGCCGGTGTAGTGCATCGACTTGACAAAGATACTACAGGACTTATGGTCATTGCGCGCAACTTAAGTGCACATTATAATATCATTAAACAGCTACAAGATCGGAAAGTAAATCGTAAATATCTAGCTTTAGTAAATGGACATATGATTACTGGTGGTAGGGTTGACGCTAATATTGGCCGCAGCCTAAGCAATAGGCTCAAAATGGCAGTAAATAATATTGCATCTGGTAAAGAGGCAATTACTAAATATAAAATTTTGAAAAAATATCCCAAACATACTTTAATAGAATTACAATTGGAGACAGGTAGAACACACCAAATTCGTGTTCATATGTCGTACTTAGGTTATCCAATAGTAGGAGATTCTTTATATGGTCGTGCTTATGCTCCGCCTCAAAAAATAACTGATGATAAAGCTATTGTATGGAGAAGTTTTAAGAGACAAGCATTGACGGCTATAGAATTAGGGTTTAAACATCCCACAACGGATCAAGAAATGTCATGGAGGATTGATTTACCATATGATATGCAAGAATTAGTAAATATTTTAGATAAAGCAGATAAATCATAGTGGTGCAATATTATGAAAATCATCTTATTTTTTGTTGTTATATATTTGTTTTGGCAAAGATTAGATAAATATAATCCTGTTGATTACGGCCATAAATGGTTAAATCGTTTATTGGGTCTTAATCAGATTATTTGTAGAAAGTATCATAGACTAGGTGATTACTGGTTGACTTTACCTAATGAGCAAGGAGCCATCATAGCATCTAATCATCAGTCAGGTATGGATCCGGTAGTATTATTGGCTGCCAGCAAAAGACCGATTAGGTTTTTAACAACAAGTGATTACTATAATTTGCCTGGTGTTGGGTATATCTTGCGCTCTGCTGGTTGTATTCCTGTGTACAAAAATAAAGATAATGCCGTATCGTTACAAAAGGCAGTAGAAGCTTTAAATAATGGAGAGCTAGTAGGTATATTCCCTTTTGGTGGTATTCATTTACCAAGCAAGCCTGAGCCGAGGATTAGATCTGGTGTAGCTGTATTATCAAGGCTCGCTAACGCTAAGATCTATCCTGTACACATAAGTGGGGTATCAGAATTTAGCCATAACAAGGTGTTTACCAGTTTGTTTTTTTCGCGAAGTACGGTGCAACTTACACAATATCAACCAATTTTAAGTACAAGAGATGATAATACAGAAGTGCTAAATTATCTTTATAAACTACTTAGTAATCACCAGAAAACTTCTTCTGACAATCTAGATGTATTGTCTGACTCTGTTGAAGAACCTTAAAATAATCCAATATATTTCTGTTAATACCGTGAAGGTTTTTGATATCTGAAATATTTATTAAGCTTGAAATCTTGTCAAAGCCACTATTGTTTTTAACAATAATTTTATTGTTGATTAAGTCCAGTCTTATTTCCATTTATATTGCTGTATATATACTGTTTTAATTATTAAGATATGGTAATATAATACCTAAAATGAGTATTTACAATATTTATTTTGTATTTAAATACAAAATAAATATTAATTAAGCATATAATAATCTAGAGATTGACCTTGAGTATTTTTAATAAAATTCTTACTAAAAAAACCGTAACAGATGTTGCTGTTAATTATTTACAACAGAATTTAAAGTTTCTAGTAAAAAAATTTAATATTGATAATGAATCTTTGGCTAAATATACAGGCTTACCAAACGCAACAATCGCAAGCCTAAGATCAAGAGCAAATAACCCTACAGTTCAAACCTTAAAACCACTAGCAGAGTTTTTTAACCTAACTATTGATCAATTGGTTTATCAGGACTGTAGTAATTTAAGTTCTATCAATACAAAACTTAATCAAGAAAAAACAGAAAATATTTTGCTTCCAATTATTGACTTAATGGATGTTGTTCATTGGCCATTTGATATTTTAGACAATGGTTTGAATTCCAGGTATCAGTATGTTACTACATCAGGAAAAATAAATAATTATTGTTATGCGGTAAGGTTAGATAGTGAAATTCTAATGCCGTATTATCAGAAAAACGCAATTTTGATAATTGATCCTAGTAAAGAAACAAAGGACAGTAATATTGTGTTGTTAAGTCTAAATGAAAATAATCCGAGTCCCACTTTTAGGCAGGTATTTATTGATGCCGGAAGTTATTACTTTAAGCCAGTTAATAGCACGTTTGGTGGAATGCAAACTGCTGTTGATTGTAAAATTTATGGAGTGTTGGTGCGTGCGATTTTTGATGTGCCTTAATATAAGTATAAAACGATATTAATACATTGAGTAAACCTTGAGTAAATTTTCTTCAATTAAAGAACATTTCTCTATAGGGAATGCCCCATCCTATCCTCCCATGCATAGGCAGGGGAGAATAGAGTACAGATATTGCGCTTATATTGATGCTGATGTTTCGTGAGGAAGAAATTATATCTAGGACAATGCTTGAGAACTTTAAAACAATAATAAATAATGCATCAAAAAAATAATATATTAATAGGCTATTACAGCATCATCATTGCTATATTATCTGCAGCATTGATCACTTCTAATAAAATAATTTGTTTACAAGGATATTTATTAAACCATGCTTTATTAACTGTAATTACAGTATTATTCTTGTTTAGCATAAGTAAAATAGTTTTTGGCTTAGAGGCAACTATATACGCTATTAAGTACACAGTCTTATGTATTATAATTAATATAGCTTTGATATATATAATGCTAGCTACACCGACTCCGTCTGATAAAATGGCTGAAATTTATTATCATAGCTATATCAATATTTACCGGCAAAGTAGCGTATATTATATATTAGCATTAATAATAAGCTGTGCGGCTCTGTTTAGCTATTGTTGTATTAAAGGCTGTGATACGTCTATCTCTTTTTTAAAAGCTGCAGGCCTTTGTCTCATAATAGACAGCGTGGTCTATTATAGCAATTTAAAAACTATTTTATTTACTAGAAATATCATTGGTGTTATTGGTGTTTTTATTTTAACGGGATTTTTATACAGTGGTGACAGATATTATTATAAAAAATCTTATAATACTTATAATACAAGTACATCAAAATCAGGATTAGATGATTTTGGTGATGAGCTCCCAAAATATCTTTTATTTATGAGCTTAATGTCAGTCATGCTTTTAATAAATTCGCATTCTATCTGCTATAAATTAATCGATCTGGGATACTTAGGAACAGTTGCTGCCTCTGGAGTTGTTTTTCCATTGACTTTTTTATTATCTGATGTCGTTGCAGAGCATTATGGCTATACTGCCAGTAGAACATTGATTTGGTCTACTTTGATGGCTCAGTTTATTTTTGTCTCACTTGTTTATTTGGTCTATCAATTGCCACATGATTTGAATTGGCAGAATCAAGAATACTTTAAGATTTTATTTAGCAATCTTTTTCCTAGGCAGATTGTAGCGGCTAGCATATGTGTGTTTTTTTCATTTTTTATTTTTAGTTTTTTAATCGCTGTTATAAAGACTAATCTTCAAAACAAGAAGTTTCTTAAACGTACTTTAATTGCTAACATGGTAGCTAATGCAGTATTATGTTTTTTAAGTTATACAATATTGTACTATAATAAATATAATATGTGGTTTATAGCTAAAATTATCTTAGATACATGGGTTATAAAAATGATAATTGCTACTCTGGGAACTTTTATTATAACTGTTCCTATGATTTACTATTTAAAATTATATGATCATAGAAGCTATGGATATAATAAACACTATAATCCTATAGATATCAATATTAATGTCAATACAAAATAGGTCGGATATGAATAACGTAATATCTTTACAAGAAAAACCATGCCCATGCGGTAATGATAAGAATTATGATTCTTGCTGTGGGCAATATTTATCAGGTACAAGCTTACCAAGTACTCCTGAAGAACTGATGCGGTCAAGGTATACTGCGTATACTCTTGCTAATATAGACTATATTTTTGGTACTATGCGTGATCAAGCATTAAAAGATGCTGATAAAAATGAATGTCTAAAATGGGCAAAAATGTCAAAATGGCTGGGGCTTGAAGTTATAAGTTCAAGTAGTAGCGATGATGACACAGAAGGTGAGGTTTTGTTTATTGCTAAATTTAAACAAAATGGTACGGCCCATAACTTAAAAGAGCATGCTAAATTTAAGAAATATAAAAACAAATGGTACTATATTGATAGTATTGTACAAAATGGTAGTTCTCCTGATAATAAAGAACAACCAAAAAAACCAGCACAGACGCAAGCAGTATCTAATAAGGTAGGCCGTAATGATGCATGCATTTGTGGTAGTGGTAAAAAATATAAAAAGTGTTGTTTAACATAGTAAGTAGGTGACGTTATGAATCATAAAATATTATACAAAGCGATACTTGGATTTAGTTTTTTTAGTATTAATAATAATTATTTGGCATGCGAAGGTTTTGCAGAATTTGATTTCACAAGTGCTATTATCAATGCGTTGCCTGTATCTAGTCTGAACAAACCATTTAGCATGGAAGAAGAGTGTGTACGTAATTTTATAGTTCAAAATTATATAAAAAATTATGATGCGAATACTGCAGATTTATTAAAAGAACCATTTGTTGCAGGTATTGTTAATATAAATAGATTAAGTAGGGATAATGCGCTTATAACGTTACGTACTAATCTTGCTGCATATCAGGCAATGGGACTATATTTCGTATATGACATTAATAATCTAAAATTAAAACAAGTTTATTTTGATAAATTAAATGATACGACTATTAAAGAACATGCGGTTGTTAAAGAATATGAGCAAAATCTTGATTATAAAATTTTAGATGACAATAAGATAGTAATAACTAGTAAGTCTCGAGGCGCAGGTGGCTGTGGCAGTTTTGCTATTTATGAGTATAAAGAAGGTTTTTTTAAAAATAAAAAATACCAAGAGTTTAAGTGCGAAGCGTAATGAATTCTGTAAATTCTTTGTGGTATTTTAGCTGTTGCATTCTTTAAAAACAGGAGCATTATGGGAGGTGAGGAAAATATGTATGCAAAAAGTTGCTCGCCAACATGGAAGTGCAGCTAGAGAAGATGAGGATTATAGGCGGCAAGTTGTTGCTGATCTAGATAAGATGACATGCTCTATACCTAGTTTAAGTAGATAAAATTCATTCAACCAATCAGCTAAGAAAGCGTAGCTTGCACAGAGCTGATCTATTGTTGAATAATAGTTAACAACTAAAGGTATTTCATAAAGTTAGAATTTTAGGTATTATATTTAAACTAATATAAGAAAACGGCAGAACTTACGCTAAACATCTGTTATACCGAAGTACTAATAGATCTAAAAGGAGTATAAAATGAAAAAAGTTTTTCTTAGTTTTTTGTTTCTTTCACTATCTAATAATTTATTAGCAGGACCAAAAGAATATTACTATCAAAGACTGCAACAAGATAGAGCTGAACAAAGCTCAACAGCAGCGTTTAATAATACGGATAATGTATTCGAATATAATTTTCAACAATTAATAGATCATACTAACCCTAAGTTAGGTACTTTTGATCAACGTTATTTTGTAGATGAATCATATTCCACTTCAGACGATTCACCAGTATTTTTTTACATTTGTGGTGAAGCTGCCTGTAGTAAACGTTATTTAAATGGTTTAATACGTGCTCTTGCCCAAAAGCATCAAGCAAAAATGGTAGCACTTGAACATCGCTATTATGGAAAAAGTTTGCCACGTCCTACTTTATCGACTTCTGATTTAAAATACTTAACTACAGAGTTTGCACTTTTGGATTTAAAACGCTTTCAGGAAGATATTTCTACCAAGAAAAATTGGCATGGCAAATGGATTAGTTTTGGTGGTTCGTATCCAGGGTCTTTATCAGCTTACTATCGTTTGAAATATCCTAATTTAGTTGTTGGTGCTTTAGCTTCTTCTGCGCCAGTAAGAGCTGAGGAAAATTTCGATAGATATGATGCAGATGTTGCAGATGTTGCAGGCCCACAATGCCTGGCTAAAATTCAAGAGGCAATCGTGCAAGTTGAAAATACTTTAAATGATGAGCAAAAATTTACCCAAATCAAAGAAATGTTTGACGCAACTGCAGTAAAGGATAAGATTGATTTTCTCTACCTCATGGCTGATGTTGCTGCAGTTGCAATACAATACGGAATGCCTGATGATTTTTGTAATGAATTAAAGACTGCAGAAACTCCGCTTGTTGGCTATGCAAAATTTGCTAAGACTGTTTATCAAACTTGGGGAGTTGATGCTCTTAGTTTTAGCGTTGAAGGTGCCATGAATGAAGATCCTATTGCCTATGAAACAAGTCTAGGTATGCGCCAATGGTATTACCAAGTATGCACTGAGTATGGATATTGGCAAAATGCTTATTTTGATCCAGCAAGGTCCTCCAGATCGCATTTTATCAATATGAACTACCATCGCAACTTATGTACAAGATTATTCAATATTGAATATAATTTAAATACTGATAAAATTAACAATGAATATTATTTGCCTTTGTTTAGTAATGACGTAAAAAATATTTATTTTACCAATGGCTCCACAGATCCATGGTCTAATTTGTCCATGTCAGATAAGCTTGGCAACAGCACCAACCCTAATTTGGATTTTTATATGATAGATGGCGCTGCACATTGTGGTGATTTAATTACGGCAAAAGAAAGCGATTCAGTATCCCTTAAGGGGGCAAGACAGAAACTTGATGCTTTGATTAATAAATGGTTGCTCTAAGTTCAAACAAAACAATGCTTATGGAAAGGTTACAATATTTATGTGTGTAATTTTTTCATAACATTCTGAATATCTCCAGTTAATATATTAGGGATTTCCAGAAAGGCGGCATCAATGCTATCCATAATTTTAGATTTATCACTATTGTTAGGCTTGCTTAATACATAATCATGGACAGGATGTTGTGAATGTACTTCGCGAGGGTGGCCAATGCCAATTCTTAAACGATAAAAGTTGGGTGAGCTTAATTTATTGATAATATCTTTAAGTCCATTGTGCCCACCAGGACCACCAGCTTTTTTTAGGCGGACAACGCCAGTTGGTAAATCTAATTCATCATGAACTACTAGAATTTCTTCTGGAGTAATTTTATAAAATTGACAATAGGGTTGAACGCTTTGCCCGCTTAAGTTCATAAATTTTTGAGGCATTAAGATATGAAAGCCATTTGACTGTCCACAGATAGCAGCAAATTTTTTATCAAAATTAACAGGAATATTATAGGCAGAAATAAGTTTTTCTATAAACCAAAACCCGGCATTATGCCGGGTTTGTTCGTATTCATGGCCTGGGTTACCAAGGCCAACAATTAATTTAATAGCTAATTTAGCCATTTAATATTAATCCCTTAATATTATTAATTACTCTTTTGTTTTGTCAGCATTATCAGATGAAGCATCAGCTGCAGGAATTGCGTCTTCTGCATCATCAGTACTTGTAGATTTGGGCATGTGGATAGCAACTACTATTTTGTTATCATCATGGTTTAATGCAACAGAGGCGACACCTTCAGGCAATTTTATGTCTGACAGATGTAAGCTTTCATCAAGTCCTAGATTTGCTATATCAACTTCAATAGCTTCTGGCAGATAGGCTGGTAGACAAACAACTTCAATATCTACCAAGTTATGTGAGACAATCCCGCCAGCTTTAACGCCTTTAGAGGTGCTTTCATTTACATAATGAATAGGTACGTGAACAATAAGCTCTTTGTCAGCACTAACTCTAGCTAAGTCCATATGCATCACCATTGGCTTATAGGGGTGACGATGTAAATCTTTAACAATAACTTTTTCAGCGTTACCATCAAGATTAAGAGTTAAGATTTTTGAATAGAAACTATCTTGCTTCATTTCTTTTTGTATTTCGCGCTGCTCTAAAGTGATAGAGACAGGACCTGACTTGCCACCATAAACAATAGCAGGAACCATTCCTGTGCGACGTAGGCGGCGGCTCGCACCTGTACCCATTTCATCGCGCAAAGTGGCATTTAAAACTACTTGATTAGACATAATAAACCTCTTTAATTAAAAAAAATTCATAACCTTGCGACCAAGTTACGATAGTTATACTCTAAGATTAATCGGGAAACATTAAACTTAAAGATTCTGCTTCGCTAATCCTATGAATAGCTTCAGCAAGAATATCAGCCATAGATACTGATCTTATTTTTGAACACTGCAATGCAGCATCACTAAGACGTATGGTATCAGTAACTACTACTTCATCTATTACGGACTTTGCAATACGTTCAATTGCAGGTCCAGATAAGATAGGATGAGTGCAATAGGCTAAAACTTTATTAGCGCCTTTATCTTTTAGGGCTTTAGCAGCGCTGCATAAAGTACCAGCTGTATCAACAATATCGTCGACAATAATGCAATCACGGTCTTGTATATCACCAATGATATTCATTACTTGTGATTCATTGGGACCTGAGCGACGTTTATCAATAATAGCTAGTTCGGAATCATTTAATCGTTTTGCAAAGGCGCGTGCACGAACTACTCCACCGACATCAGGAGAAACGACTATAATATTTTTGTATGCTTTTTTTAGCATATCGTCTAACAGCACAGGTGATGCAAAGACGTTATCCACAGGGATATAGAAAAAACCTTGGATCTGATCTGCATGGAGATCTACGGTAAGGATTCTATTGACGCCAACTGCCGTTAGCATATCAGCGACAACTTTAGCTGAGATGGGAACTCTGGCAGATCGAACTCTGCGGTCCTGCCTAGCATAACCAAAATAGGGCATTACAGCAGTTATTGTATTAGCCGAAGCTCTTCTTAGTGCGTCAGCTAGCAATATAAGCTCCATTAAACTATCGTTAGTGGGATGTGATGTTGATTGAATAATAAAGACATCAGCTCCGCGTACATTCTCATTTATTTCAATCATTATCTCGCCATCACTAAACTTGCCGATAGTGGCATTTCCAATAGGGATATCGAGTTTATCTGCTATAGCATTAGCTAAAGCAGGGTTAGCATTACCAGTGAACAGCCGTAATCTTCTTTGCATTTTATAAAATATATTTAAATACTGAATGAGTTGAAATTACAATGGTCAAATTATATAAGACTTGAGCAAAAATTGGTAGGAAAATTAAAGATTGTTTTATGTATTAATGGCTGGGGTACCAGGATTCGAACCTAGGAATGGCGGGATCAAAACCCGCTGCCTTACCGCTTGGCTATACCCCATTCGATAGTCAACGCAGACTATTTTGATTATAAATCATATAATTGTCAAGGGATTTATTTGAGGATTATTTAAAGATTAGTTAAACTTTTAAACTTTCCAATCTTCGATTTGGACTTTAATATGAAGACCTGGAGATTTAATAAGTATCTTTCCAGGTAGAGTATGCGTGTTGACAACTCTATAGTTATCATAAGAGATATTAAAGCCTGATTGTCGTATAGACTCTAATGCAGCATAGTTATTAAGTTTAAAATTTTCTATTGGATAGTTCGGTGATGGTAAACCAAATATCCAGAATTGTAGTTCTGATATAGGCAGTCTTAAGCCAGTTAACTTTTCAAGCAGTTGATTTGGGTTGTCAGCCTTATATTTTTTATTATCATAAATAAGTTCTATTTTTGAATTGTTGCTGTGATTAACGCTAGTAATAACTATCTCACCAAATGTTAATGCATTATTCAACGTAATTTTATAAAAACCTGGGTCACTGAACCATTCTAAGTGACTACTACCGCTATTTTCTTTAGAAGTTATGCCAACTCGGGCACCTAGAGTCCAGGAGTTATTATATTTTAATTTATGCATGTTAGCTTGATGAAGCTGCCAAGCAGTTTGTCGATGAGATTCTTTTACTACCGGAGGCACTTGGGCTGAATCAAAACTAGAATTTAAATTTAATATAGAACAGCTTGTAACCACAAAAAAGCAACATGTAACAACTAGCTTTTTATAAAATTTTATCATCTTAGCTTATTTAATTATTTTTATATTTTTTTATTATATCTTGTAACCCTTCGTTATAGGGATCTAATTCTAACATTTTTTTCCATATTTCATTAGCTTCATTGCGTTGACCCACTGTCCATAAAACGGCACCTAATCTTGCACCTATATTCGGGCTGCTTGTGTCGTCATTTTCAAAAGCCTGGCGAAGCATGGTTAGAGCTTTATCATTATTTTTATTATTAAAATAATACCATCCAAGTGCACTTAGGGCGTTGACATTATTTGGATTTTTATTGAGTACTGTTCCCATATTTTTCTCAAAAAGCTCTAAGTTATTCAATTTTTTTGCCACTATGCCTATGGAATAGGTTACATCCAGATCGCCAGGCAGTTTTTCTTCTAAGGTTTTTAAGATGGCATAGGCCTCTTTATTTAACCCTTGTTCATAAAGTAATTGAGTTTCAGTTAAAACAAAATCTTTTATTTCATCATTACTTTGCTCAGATATGTTATAAACAGATAGCAGCATATCTTTGGCTTTAGAAGCTTGATTAAGATTATTTAATATCGCTGCTGCCCGTACTTTTGCGCGAATACTGTATTCTCCCTCATTGGCTTCTTTGTAATAATTAAGAGCTTTCGTATAATCACCAGATTGCTGCGCTATTAATCCTAAGTAATACTTAGAAACAGATTCATAGTCTGGGTTCTGATCCAGTTCTAATAAGTATTTCTCAGCATCTTTTAGATTATTTTTTGAAACGCTGATATGCACCAATTGGAATAAGGCTTCATCTTTAAATTTATCGTTTTGACTTAGTTTGGTATAGTATGTTTCTGCTTCATTCCATTTTTCAAGATCATAGAGGATATCTGCATAGAGTTTTTGTAACTCATATAGTTTAGGGTATTTATTAACAATTTTATTAAGGTAGGCTAGGGCAGCTTGAGATGATTCATGCAGGCTTAACAGCTTGGTTTTTTGCATGTGTGCTTGTTCCCATTCTGGGGCTATTTGTAATGCAGAATTAGTGTAGCTCAGCGCCATCTTACTGTTATTATTTTTCTCGTCATATAAAGCTAAAGCTAAATTAACAGCAGCATTTTTTGGTAATTCTTGGTGGATTCTAGTTAATAGAGTACCAAGTTCTTTCATTTTTTGATTTTCTAGCTGATGATTTAAAAGTAATTCGATATTAATAAAAGTATCTGGTGTGGCTAAGACAACGAGTTGTTTTAAATAGCTATATATTTCAGGTATTGAATTATATTGAGCTATTAGCAACGTTGCGATAATTTGAGCTTTAATGGAGTTTTTGTCACCATCTGCCCAAATAAGCGCTGTCTTCATAGCTTCTTCATCATGGCCTAATTCAATGGAGAGCTCAGTTGCCCGTTTCGCAAGATCAATATTTTTAGTTTGTAGAGCTAATTTTTGATAGATTGCTAATGCCTCAGCTGGGTGGTTATTATTTGCCTCAAATTCAGCGGTTAGTATTTCACTAGTGACATCTAAAGTATCAGTGGGGGTGGGAAGTACAGCTGTAGGTACAGGGTAGAAGTCAGTACAAAACAATCCAGCAAAGAGCGCAAATATTAAAAGACTGCATGCCGGTAAGTTTACAAAGGATCTATTGATTATATTTATATTAGCTATAAAATATACTTGTCTAGATACCCGGTGAGCAAGATTTGCAAGCATATACGTCAAACCTTTAGATTATTGATGATTTATAATTATTGTTTGTTATAATACTAGGCTTCAAACTCATGTCTTGCATTAAGAAAATTGCCATTTTTTGTTGGTGTGATATCTTAATATGGGTTTGGTTAGACAATAAATTAAATAACTAAAAATTTCTGTTAATAAACATGTCATTAGTCGTTCTAGGAACAAATCATAAATCAGCTACTCTAGCAATAAGAGAACGTTGGACTTACGGTTTAAATGAAGTTCCTAGGACTTTAGAAAAATTAAAAGTTAAGTTGAAATCAAATGATGTGGTTTTGCTATCAACGTGTAATCGTACAGAAATCTACTGTGATCTTGAAAATCCTAATCAGCTAATTGATTGGTATAATAAAGAAGTGCGACCAACAACAGAGCTAGATATTGAGGTTGATGGTTATTTTTATGAGGATAAACAGGCAATTTCTCATATCATGCGTGTGGCCGCAGGTTTAGATTCTTTAGTGGTAGGAGAGCCTCAAATTTTGGGGCAGTTTAAACAAGCTTATAGACTTGCACAAAAAGCAAATACTATAGGTAAAAAATTTGAGAAGTTGTTTAACCAAGCAATCTTGGCTGCCAAGACGGTTCGAACTTATACAAATATTGGCACGCAACCCGTTTCTGTAGCATCGGCGAGTGTGAATTTACTCATTAAAAACTGGCCAAAAGATAACTTAGATAGTTTGAAAATATTATTACTTGGTTCCGGAGATACGATTAAAACAATTGGTAAGACTTTACTAAATAAAAATATTTCAAATATTACGATAGCTAGTCGAAGTATGCTGCATTCAAACGATTTAGCTTTAGAACTGGGTGAGTATAAAAATACTGTAGTAAAAACAACAGATTTTGCCGTGATAAATAATCCAGACGAGTTATTACATTATAATGTTATTTTCTCAGCAACGCGCAGTCCAGTGTATATTTTGACATATGATATTATAAATGAGATCAATAAGATAAAGTCTGGTGATGATGACAAACTGTTATTAATAGATCTGGCAGTACCTAGAGATATTGATCCTAAATGCATTACTTTAGATAACATAAGGTTATATACAATAGATGATCTTCAATCTATCATTGAAATTAGTAATTCTTCAAGAAAAAGTGCAGCAGTTTATGCGGAAAGAATTATCAATCAGCAGATCAATGAATTTTATTCTTGGGAAAACTCTCTACTAGCTTTAAGCTCAATTTGCACGTATCGGCAAAAAGCCGAAGCTATGTGTTCTGATATATTGGAAAAATCTAAGCGTAAACTTGAAGCGGGGCAGGACCCAGAGGAAGTATTGATTAGTGCTTTAAATACGTTAAGAAATAAATTATTACATCATCCTACAATGACTTTAAAGTCATTAGCGCAAGATCAAAGATTACCAGAGGTTGATTTATTAAAAGACTTCTTAAACTTATAAATTATGAAAAAATCTATTGAAACTAAATTACGTGCACTGGCAGATAGGCACGATGAATTATCAGCTTTATTGAGCGATTCTGCAATTATTAGTAATCAAGAAAAATTTCGCGAATATTCAAAAGAATACGCTAATTTAGAAGAAATTGTTACATGCTTTAATAAATGGAAAAATGTTAAAGATCAACAGGAACAAGCACGAGAATTGCTTTTAGAAGATAATAATGATGCTGAGTTCAAAGAACTAATTGAAGCTGAATTATCAATCCGAGTTGCCGAACTAAAAGATTTAGAAGACAAATTGCAAATTTTATTATTACCTAAAGATCCAAATGATGAACGTAATGTATTCTTAGAGGTAAGGGCTGGTACAGGAGGAGATGAAGCATCTATTTTTGCCGGCGATCTTGCCAGAATGTATACAAAATATGCTGAAACTCAAAACTGGTCTGTAGAGATTATCAGTACAAGTCATGGTGAGCATGGTGGATACAAAGAAATCATTATGCGTTTATCAGGCAAAGCAGTTTACTCCCAATTAAAATATGAGTCTGGTGCACATAGAGTTCAACGTGTTCCAGTTACAGAAGCACAAGGGCGTATTCATACATCAGCTTGTACTGTGGCAATACTACCAGAAGCAGAAGATATTGACTCAATTGATATCAATCCTGCGGACTTAAGAATTGATACATTTAGAGCTTCGGGTGCTGGTGGGCAGCATGTTAATAAAACAGATTCTGCTATAAGAATAACCCATTTACCGACAGGATTAGTTATAGAATGTCAAGATGAGCGTTCTCAGCATAAAAATAGAGCACGGGCAATGAGCTTATTAAATGCCAGATTATTAGAGCAGGCACAAACTGCACAGCGTAAATCTGAAGCCGCTACAAGAAAAAGTTTGGTTGGCTCAGGTGATCGTTCAGAACGTATAAGAACGTATAACTACCCACAAGGTCGTGTGACAGATCACAGAATAAATTTAACTTTATATAAATTAGATCAAATCATGGAAGGTGATCTCGAACTTATTATTAAAGCTTTAGGTCAAGAAGATCAGGCTGAGCAGTTAGCGATGTATAGCTCGGATGACTAATAGTATTTCAAATATCTTAAAGCAAGCGCAAGATCAATTAGTACAATCTAAAATATATCTTCCAGATCTTAATGATAATCCTCAGATAGATTCTAAATTAGACGCAAGTATTTTGCTGTGCTATGTTCTTAGTAAATCACAGGCGCATTTAATTGCAAACTCTGAACAAATATTGTCATTAGGTCAAACTGCGATGTATTTTGCTTTAATCAGCCGTAGATGTGCTGGAGAGCCTATTGCTTATATAACAGGCCA
The DNA here is from genome assembly GCA_964609155.1 of uncultured Gammaproteobacteria bacterium. Classification (GTDB taxonomy): domain Bacteria; phylum Pseudomonadota; class Gammaproteobacteria; order JAGOUU01; family JAGOUU01; genus JAGOUU01. The sequence goes on from CAZSRF010000027.1 coordinate 33,066, forward strand.
AAAAGAATTTTTTTCTCTTATCTTTAATGTTTCTCGGGATACTTTGATACCTCGGCCAGAGACTGAAATTTTAGTTGAGACTGTTTTGGACAAATTCAAAGATAAATCTATCGAGCAAATAAATATTTTAGATCTAGGTACAGGTTCAGGAGCTATCGCTATAGCATTAGCAAAATCTAGGCCAAGATGGAAGATTGTAGCAGTTGATCAGTCGATTAAAGCTATAGAGATAGCGAGAAAAAATGCAAATTTAAATGATGTAAAAAATATAGAATTTATTGTCTCTGATTGGTTTTCTAATTTAAAAGCAGAACATAAGTTTGATTGCATTGTCTCTAATCCGCCTTATATAGCATCTCATGATCCTTATTTACAATTGGGTAGTGTAGTGCATGAGCCGAAGTCAGCATTGATAGCTGGTTATAATGGGTTGGGAGATATACAAAAGATTATCCAAAATTATTCTGTTTATGTTAATCAAAATGGTTTTTTGATTTTTGAGCATGGATATAATCAATTAGAGAGTATTAAGTTAATTATTAATGATTGTCTGCCAGAAAAAGCTCAGAATTTTTCGAGTATTTTAGATTATGCTGGGTTGCCAAGAATTGTTTGTCTATATTGAGGTTTTAGTCTGTTCTTATATTCTTTGGTTTTATTAACAAACTTTTCACTTGAGTGTATCGGGTGAAGAGTTACAAATTAAACGTATTAGCGTCCTGCTATGTTTCAGGCGCAGAATTCGTGATTGACGATGGTGTTAGTGCTAGTTGTAAGGGTGAATAATGATAAACATTCCAAATTCTCAAGATAATTTTCCAGTCGTGATGGCCAATGGTGAATCTTGGCCGCATACGATTTTTTTAAAAAATGTTATTAATCATCCAAATATTACTATAGGAGATTATACTTATTATAATAGTTTCAATAGTCAAAATATTACAGATTTTCGTCAAGTATTAATGCCATATCTGCATGATATGGCACCAGAAAAAGTTGTGATCGGTAAATTTGTTCAAATTGCACATGGTGTGCAAATAATAACCAATAGTGCGAATCATCAATTTAATGGGTTTTCTTCCTACCCCTTTATTATTTTTGGTAAAGACTGGTCAAACTATCAACCTAATTATTTTAATAAAGGTGATAATATTATTGGCCATGATGTTTGGTTAGGTCATGAGGCATTAATAATGCCTGGAGTTAAAATAGGTTCAGGTGCTATCATTGCATCTAGAAGCGTTGTAACTAAAGATGTGCCAGATTATGCTATTGTGGCAGGAAACCCAGCAAGAATAATTAAAATGAGATTTGATGATAAAGCTATTAACAAATTACTACAAATAGCTTGGTGGGATTGGGATGTTGATAAAATAACGAAAAATATTAGATATATTGTTGATAATAAAATAGATAAGTTACAAAAAATTAATGATCAACAATAATGGAATATATAAAAGTTCACCCATGACTACTTGAGATCATGGGTGAATTTTTACTACTTAAGTTTGAGTTCACCATACTATGGTGATTAAAATACGGTGTCATTGCGAAAATGCTGTCAACTTCGATATTGAGAAAAACACTAGACTGGCGCAGCATTTGAAGCAATCCAGGATCGATTTAGAAAATTTTTCAGTTCCTATCTAGATCGATCCTGGATTGCTTCAAATGTCGCGCTCGTATGGAATTCTTTTCGATTTAGGAGTTGGCGACATTTTCGCAATGACGCCATATTTTAATCATCTTACAAGGTGAACGTATGCTATTTTAATCACCTTACAGGGTGAACTCAAACCACTGGCCTTGACTGTAACCCTTCAGCCATAGTGAGTTTGTTTTCTTCCCCTTCAGGGGAAGTGGCG
>CAZSRF010000028.1:0-32333 GCA_964609155.1 uncultured Gammaproteobacteria bacterium
AGTTTTTGCGGTTGCAATTGTGGCCGTTATAGGTCTGTGAAAATCGGTGTTTAATGAAGATGGTGCTTGCATAAGAAATGATAACGCTGCAGAAAATATAGATATTTTAAGAAAATGGACTTTAAATGCGTTAAGCAGAGTGAAACAAAAACCTGAACAGTCCATAAAAAGCATAATGAGAAAAAACTCTATGTCGATCAAGCAGTTGATGGGTAATGTCAAGAAAATTTTTCATGCGTAGGCCCTGCCTGTTCTAGCAAGAGGCATTGCAGACTTGCCTCCTACACTTTTGGACCGTCTATCTACCCAACCTCAGTTACATCCGTAGAAACAAGAATGCTTAGTGCCATTAAAGCCTGGAACTAAACGTTCTAAAGCGGTTTGCCATGGTATGACATTTTCCAACAGGTTCCACAAAGATTCCACAAGTCTTAAGGTGTTCTTAATCTAAGTAACTTACAATTTAGGTTATTCTAGTTAGATTAGGAATATGAGATATGCCAAAGTATTTAGAACCTCCTTTTGGAGTCATAGTTGAAACTTGGGGAACTTCAACAGATACTTCCAGTAGTGGTATGAAGCATTATTACGATACAAAATTATTTGGTGGAGATGTGGGGCATGCTGGTTTAGGATTAAGATTGCCACTAGATCAAATAAGTTTGGTTAAAAAGTATTGTGGTAAAGGCAGAGAGCACAGAACCCCTATTCCATGCGAGATCAAAACTGATGCAACAACCGGAAAACAATATATAGAAGTTAGATTTAGTTGGTGGGAAGCAGGACTTAGTTCAAGTTTAGCTGAGGACCGAGGTGCTGAACGAACTAAACACGATGTTACAAAACACAGTGATCAAAAAGATTTAGAAGAAATATATGTCGAGGGAGAGTTAGGTGATAAAAAAATTAAACTTGCTCCTGTCGGCGTAGTTGAAGGTATTGATGATACTGAGTTAACAGAATATTTACAATTGTATGTAGAGCAAGAGAAATTACGTTTGGATATAAAAGCTCTTGATTTCCTAATTAACAAATATCACCCGAATGGATTAGACACGAGTAAGACTGTCAAAGCGTCTAAAGCCAGTAAATCACATATTAAAAATTTATTAGGCTCTGATCTACCAAAAGAGTTTCTTGTCAAGTCAAAGTTTACCAGGGAAGATTGTAATGAAATTAATAGAGTAGCTAATGAAAAACTTCGTATTCTTATTGAAAAACAAAAAAACATATCTAAACTAATCGGATTAAGGACTCAAGAACTAAGTGTCAAAGATGCTGATATTCACGAATTAGAGCAGAAGATCGCTTATTTTGAATCTATAATTGCACAATCTTCTGCCAAGACTTACGTTAGTTCTGTTCTTGGAGGTTACACTAAAAATGCAGCCTTAAAGGAAAAGCAGCATTTAGAAGAGAAGAAGAAATTGTTTTTAGCAGTTAAACAAAAATTAGCAAATGAAAAGGAAAGACATTTGCTACTTGGCGTAAGAGAAGATGCAAGTGTGCATCTACCAATAGGTGAAGATGGCATGGATGTAGAAGCAATGCTTAAAGAAATGCGTGAGATAGCTGATAATGAAAGATTTGATTTGAAGTTTATGAATTGCTCTGCTGTTTCATTAAGAATATTAAGTGCTGGAGCGCCTAGAAACTTAAAGGATGTAGCCAATCTCAGAGCTTGGGGGTTTTTTGCTAATCCACAAAAAGTATTTAATACATCTGAATACTTTCGCAAAGCGTTCAATGGGGAGCTTTCTGTTCATGATAAAATAACGACAGGTGATCTTTTAGGGATTGATCGTCTAGTAGGTTTTGTTATTAGAGGCTATGTTAAAGCCATGCAAAAAGATGAGGCTGAGCATGCTAAGCAAAATATATCAGCAGATGATAGTCATAAAAAAATTACTCTAAATAAAATAGGTGCAGTATTAATCGGACTATTTATAGCGCCAATAGTTGCGATATTATATATATTAAAACATTTACTACGACCTAGTTTATTTATTAAAGACTGTGCGAGTTTATTAAATTGGGTATTCGAAAACAACTCAGTGTTATTCAAGTTAATATTTACAGCTGCGTTAGTCCCTGCAATTATTATGCATTTGATACCAGCTATGTTAGAACAGACAATATATGGAATATTTAGCCTTTTTTATGCAATTATTACTGGAATAAGCAATATATTCAAAACTAAGGTATCGATTGAAGCTAAAAACCTTGACAAGCTAGAGACAGATAGCATTTGTGCAGAAATTTGTCAGCCTAATGATGACTACCAGTCTTTATTAACGACTGAGGATTTGGCTGTCGACGATTCTGAGCAGGAAGAACCCTCTGCAGCCGATATACACCATATGGATATTTCAGCTGTTCCTGTTGTTGCACCAAGTTACGAAAGACTAACAGCTGTTGTTTTTGAACAATATCAGAAAGATGAAAGATTTAGCCAAGCAAATGTTGAGCGAGTAGCTACTTTTGTTGCTGAAGATGCTCTTGAGGCTATTAATGGTAGAGTTGATTCTCCGGCAGCAGAGATGTCACAAGATCATATTACGCGTGCAATTGGATGGATGTATGCTCAAATGCAAGATGAAGCGTCCTCTGATGAAGCAGTAGGAGAACCACAAAAAGTAGTTATACCAGAAGCTCATAAAGAACCGAACCTCTTTATGCGTGCTTGTGGCTTAGTATGTTTTTAGGAATGAAGCTACACTGGATTGTAATAGCTGTTGCTTTTAATAATAACTATTCATAATTATTAAAGACTTCATTAAGTTGCTGCGATACTCTGATAAATGTTGTGCATTTACTAAGTTCTTTGAGCTTTCTTGCGCCTACATACGTACAAGCAGAACGCAGGCCGCCTAAGATATCAGAAACTGTCTCAGCAATGGGACCACGATAGGGGACATCAACAGATTTACCTTCACTTGAACGATAGTCGGCGACTTTGCCATAGTATTTATGCATAGCCTCAGCAGAGGACATACCATAGAAACGTTTAAATTGCTTACCATGTTTTTCAAAAATATCACCAGAACATTCATCATGACCTGATAACATGCCGCCAAGCATGACGAAATCAGCACCAGCAGCAAAGGCCTTAATAACATCGCCTGGAACAACGCATCCACCATCGCCACAGACAAGTCCGCCTAAGCCATGTGCAGCATCCGAGCATTCTATAATAGCTGATAATTGCGGGTACCCAACACCTGTTTTTTTACGAGTGGTACACACAGAGCCAGGGCCAATACCTACTTTTACAATGTCAGCACCAGATAAAATTAATTGTTCTGTCATTTCACCCGTGACTACGTTGCCAGCCATAATGACTTTATCTGGGAATTTATCGCGTACTTTAGAAATAAACTTACTAAAATATTCTGAATAGCCATTGGCTACATCAATACAAATAAATTGAATAGGTAAGCATTCAAGTAATACGCATAGATTCGCATAATCTTCATCTTTAATGCCTGTGCTGATAAACGAGTAGTTAAGTATTTCAGGTTGCTGGTCAATTAAAGCACGCCATTCTTTTTGTGTAGCAAATTTGTAAATAGCAGTCATTAATCTTTGTTGAGATAACTGCCTGGCAACAGCAGGTGTGCCGGTATGATCCATATTAGCAGCTATAATGGGAATGCCTTCCCATGATTTATTGGCTGTCTTAAAATGGTATTTTCGAATCAAGTTGACTTCTGAGCGAGAGGTTAAGGTACTGCGTTTAGGTCTGATTAAAACATCTTTAAAGTCAAGTTTTATTTCATTCTCTATGTACATAATGTTAAATAAGGGAAGTATTAATGTTGTTACTATATACCATTCTTAATAAGATAAGAATACTCAAAGATAAGATGACAGTTGTAACGTTGTGATTTGAATGTATAGCTGATATACCCAATAAGCTAAAAAAATGCTAAAGTAGGGAAAATGGTATAATGTTATAGTATCTAAAATATAGGATTTGAATTAAAATGTCGACGGTTCGTTTACTTGTAAAGTCTTGGGTTGAAGCTGCTCTAAAAGAAATGGAAGTTGATGGTGACTTACAATATTCACTAGAAGAGAGTGCGTCTCAGGAGATTATTATAGAAGCACCCAAAGATCCTAGTCACGGTGATTTTGCGACAAATTATGCTTTAATGGCTGCTAAAAAAGCCAAAACTAACCCTAGGGTATTAGCAGAAAAGTTAATTGCAAAATTACAAGACAATGAGTTTATAACAAAAATTGAAATAGCTGGTCCTGGATTTATTAATTTTTTTCTTTCGCCAAATGTTTTCTATGGAATATTAACAGATATTAATAAACTTAAAGAAAATTATGGTAAATCAGAAATAGGAAAACAACAAAAAGTTCACCTAGAATTTGTTTCTTCGAATCCAACTGGGCCCCTACATGTTGGACATGGTAGGCATGGTGCTTTTGGTTCTTGTGTAGCTAATTTACTTGAGCATGTAGGCTTTAAAGTTTTTAAAGAGTACTATATCAATGACGCTGGTCGTCAAATGCAGATTTTAGCTTTAAGCTTATGGCTAAGATGTTTGGAATTAAAAGATTATAAGATTTATTTTCCTACCAAATGTTACCAGGGTGACTATGTAAAAGACATCGCACAAGAGGCATTATTAGAGTCAGTTTTAGCTGTTGGTTTATTGAATAACGCTGTGGAACAGTATACTGCTCTGGTTCAAAAAATTAGTTTAAACGATGATGCTGATAATGGTGATAGCTATGTTGATCAAAGTATTGCTGCAGCAAAAAAAGTACTAGGAGAATTAGTATTTAAAAAATATCTAATATTTGTTTGTGATAATGTTCTAAAAGATATTAGAGAAGATTTAGCTGAGTTTGGTGTAGAATTCGATAGCTGGTATTCAGAAGCTAAAATGATTGAAACTGGAGCTATTCCTAAGACGATAGACTATCTTAAATCCAAAAATTATTTATACGAGAAAGATGGAGCTTTGTGGTTTAAGACATCTGAGTTTGGTGATGAAAAGGATCGGGTTTTAATTCGCTCAAATGGTGAGAATACATATTTTGCTCCTGATATAGCCTATCATTTGAGTAAACTTGAGCGTGGATACGATACTATTGTAGATATCTTAGGATCCGATCATCATGGGTATATCCCTAGGCTAAGAGCTTGTCTGCGGGCTTTTAATAAACCTGATGATAAATTTGTGACAAAGTTGGTTCAGTTTGTTGATTTATATCGGGGTGAGCAAAAAGTACCTATGTCTACTAGAACTGGAAGTTTTGTTACTTTACGTGAGTTACGTACGGAAGTAGGTAACGATGCAGCTAGATTTTTTTATGTCATGCGTAAAGTGGATCAATTAATTGATTTTGATATAGAACTTGCAAAATCCAAATCTAATGAAAACCCTGTGTATTATATACAATACGCTCATGCAAGAATTTGTAGTATTTTTAGACAGCTAGCAGAAAAAAACTATAGCTTTGATAAGCCTGTAGATTTGAGTAGTCTTAATGCATTAACAGAGGTAGGCGAGATAGAAATCTTAAAACACTTGAGTACTTATAAAGACATTATTGAAGTATCAGCGCAAGCATATGAGCCTCATAGGGTTGTGCAGTATGTAAAAGAATTGGCTCATTTGTTTCATAAATATTATAATTCATGCATTATCCTTGCTGATGATAAGTTACTACGTAATGCTAGGTTGTATTTAATATTGGCAGTCAAACAGATTATCTTTAATGCGTTAACTCTGTTAGGTATTTCAAGCCCAGAAAAAATGTAGGTAAAAACGATGGCAATAAAGGACTACGCAAATAAAAAACGCAGAAAAGTAAGTAATAGGACATCAAGATACTATTCTGATAGAGCTGCCTCAAATATTTTAAGAGCAAATCGAAGTAACGGTGGTAGAGGGGGCAGTATGATGTCTAGTCCTTTATTTACAATGGTTATTTTTATTAGCATTATTTTTGGTGGAGCTATTTTATATCTGGAATATTTTCAAGATATAGCGGATAACTTGTTAAAATCAGTAAATAGTTCTAAACACGCTAAAACAGCGCAAAAAAAATCAGCTCCATTAAAACCTATTGTTACAGCAGAAAAGAAAATTCCAAAGTTTGAGTTTTATCATACGCTACCTAAAATGTCAGTAGCGTCAAATAAGATAACAAATCCTGTGCCATCAAGCCCTATGCCTGTGGTTTCCCATGTACCATCAAAGCCTACTATTGATTTGCAAGTTGATAAGCCCCAGGAACAGATACCTAATTCTCTTGCCAAATATGAAATTGACTCTATCCCTGAGTTGTTACAGCAGCAAGAGAAATCAAAAAGTACTCCTACGCCTACGATAAAAAAGGAACAATATTTTTTACAAATTGCCTCATTTAAAAATATTAAAGATGCTGAGGCATTGAAAGCAAAATTAATTTTAGCTGGCTTTACCGTGAGTATACAGAGTGCCAAATTACCAAATGGCCAAGTTTGGTATCGCGTTAAAAGCAATAAAATTCAAAATATTGAGTTAGCCTTAAACTTACATTCTCAGCTAAAAATTCATCAAATAGAATCAATTATACTAACTGAAAAAGGTTAAGTGTTGTTTTAGACTTGAAAATAAGATATTTACTACCATATTACATTACACAATTTAAGTTAGGGGGAGATATAAAGTGGAACAATATCGTGGTACTACTATTTTGTCAGTTCGTCGAGGTAACAAAGTTGCACTTGGTGGTGATGGACAAGTGTCTTTAGGTCATACAGTAATGAAAGGTAATGCCCGTAAAGTACGAAGATTGTATAAAGATAAAGTTATAGCTGGTTTTGCTGGTGGTACAGCGGATGCATTTACTTTGTTTGAACGTTTTGAGGCTAAATTAGAAAAACATCAAGGTAATTTAGTTAAGTCTGCTGTTGAATTAGCTAAAGATTGGCGGACAGATAAAATATTACGTCGGTTAGAAGCTATGCTCGCTGTGTCTAATGAAACAGATAGCTTGATTATAAGTGGCAATGGTGATGTGATTGAGCCAGAGGATGGTATCATGGCTATAGGCTCTGGCGGTGCTTATGCCAAAGCAGCTGCTAAGGCTTTACTAGATAACACTGATTTATCACCCATGGAAATTGTAAAAAAAAGTTTAGACATAGCAGCCAGTATTTGTGTTTATACAAATCACCATCTGACTATTGAAAATTTGGATTGATTAAGATTGATTAAAGACATAGAGAGGTAATTATGTCATCGATGACCCCAAGAGAAATAGTCGAAGAGTTAGATCGTAATGTCGTAGGGCAAAATGATGCTAAAAGGGCGGTTGCTGTTGCGTTACGTAATAGATGGCGGCGGATGCAGGTGGATAAAAAATTGAGACCTGAAATAACACCTAAAAATATTCTTATGATTGGACCAACAGGGGTGGGTAAAACGGAAATTGCTCGGAGATTAGCGGTGATCGCTAAAGCGCCATTTATTAAAGTCGAGGCGACAAAATTTACTGAAGTAGGGTATGTTGGTCGTGATGTTGAACAGATGGTGCGAGAGTTAGTTGATGCTTCAGTTAAGATGACGAGAGAGATTGAGCTTGAGAAAGTAAAGTTCAGGGCAGAGGAAGCAGCAGAAGATCGATTGCTCGATGTTTTATTACCACCTGCCAGAGGAGTTTATCAATCAGGGTCTGATGAACCACATAAAAAAGAAGAATCATCTGCTCGCCAGACCTTCAGACAACGTCTTCGTGATGGAGAGCTTGATGATAAAGAAATTGAGGTTGATATAGCGGTGAGCAATAAAAATATTGAGATCATGGCACCGCCAGGCATGGAGGACATGACCAATCAATTACAAGGTCTATTACAAGGCATATCTGGCGAGAGAAAGCAGAAGCGTAAAATGCCTATTGCGCTTGCTCGTAAAAAAATTATTGAGGAAGAATCTGCAAAGCTTATTAATGAAGAAGATATAAAAAATAATGCCTTATATAACGCTGAGCAATCTGGAATTATTTTTATAGATGAAATAGATAAGATTTGTTCAAGAGGTGGTCATAGTTCTGGTGCTGATGTATCAAGAGAAGGTGTACAGCGTGATTTATTGCCAATTATTGAAGGCAGTACTGTGAATACTAAATATGGTTCTGTCCGTACTGATCATATGTTATTTATAGCCTCTGGTGCATTTATGCTTGCAAAACCGTCTGATTTAATACCAGAGCTGCAAGGTAGGTTGCCTATTAGGGTAGAGCTAAAAAGCTTAAGCGCTGAAGATTTTGAGCGTATCTTAAAAGATACTACTGCTTCTCTAACCAAACAGTACAAAGCATTGTTAGCCACAGAGGGGGTTAGTGTTGACTTTACAGAAGATGGTATTAAAAAAATAGCTAATGTTGCTTGGCAGGTTAATGAGAGTACAGAAAATATTGGTGCGCGCAGACTATCTACAGTAATGGAAAGATTGTTTGATGATCTGTCTTTTAATGCAAGTGATCGCAGTGGTGAACATGTTGTAATTGATGAAGGCTTTGTAGGGGAACATTTTACAGAAATTACCAAAGATGAAGACTTAACTAGATATATTTTATAAAAAAACAAAATTAATAGATATCAATATAAATGTCAGATACAGATAAAATAGTGAAATCGTCGACTTCATTTGGTTTTAAACAAGTTGATTTGGATGAAAAGCAGGGGTTGGTTGCAACAGTCTTTCATGATGTTGCAGAACGATATGATTTAATGAATGATTTAATGTCATTAGGTTTACATAGAATTTGGAAGAGGTTAACCTGTTATCTGGCAGACGTTAAACCTGATAGTCTTATTTTAGATCTTGCCGGTGGTACGGGAGATTTAACTAATATACTGGCAAAAAAATTAAACCAAAATGGTTTTATTGTATTATCAGATATTAATAATTCCATGTTAAGTCAAGGCCGTGATAAGTTAATCAATAAAAATATCATAAATAATATTGAGTTTACACAAGCTAATGCAGAAACCTTGCCTTTTGCTGATAATAGCTTTGATTTAGTAACCATGGCATTTGGTTTACGTAATGTTACAGATAAACCCAAAGCTATAAAAGAAATTTGTCGTGTGTTAAAGCCAGGTGGTAAATTATTTGTTTTAGAATTTTCAAAGCCTCAATCTAGTTTTATAGAAAAAATCTATGATCTATATTCTTTTAAGATCTTGCCTAAGATTGGGGAAATTGTTACTGGCAAAAAACAGCACTATGACTATCTTGTAGAGTCAATACGTATGCACCCAGATCAAGAGGGTTTAAAAAAAATGATATTGGATGCTGGTTTCGATAGTTGCCAGTATAATAATTTTCACAATGGAATTGTAGCGTTACATAGAGCTATTAAATAACTAGGTTGATTATGTTAGGTTTAATTGAAGAGGTATTTTTACTTAAAATTAGCAAAGCCATTAATGAGAGTCTATTTGATGCTATTGAAGCAAAACAAAGCTATAAGCAAAAGTTAGCAAATTTAAATAATAAAATTGTAAAGATTATCTTAAAAAGCAGTATAGCAAACGCGTTATGTCAATCAGAGTTACTTCCCGTTTTTAATGCTATAAAACCAGAATATTATCTTTGTTTTGAAAATAATCAAATAAAAATACTGCGCCACTTAGCTCATGAGAAATCAGCTGACTTAAGTATTGTAGTAACAGTAAATGGTCTGATTAAAGCAAAGATTACTAGTATTAATGATGCATTACGTAATAATGATATAGAATTACACGGTAACTTAAATGTAGCAATGGATCTGCAGGCGCTACTAAATAGTGCAAATTCGGATATTAGTATAAAAGATTTGCTACAAGAAAAATTAGCTAGATATACTTCAGATGCTTTTTCTTGGTATTTTATTAAGTTACTAAATGATATATTGTCTCATATACAAGTCAAAAACCTAGAATTATCTGAACAAATAGTAGATTATTTACAACTAGAAACTCAATTTTTAGTAAGTCAATGTGAGATCGATATTTTTTGCAATGCTGTAGATAAGCTACAAGCTGATGTAGCAAGACTTACGGCAAGAGTTGCGAGATGCTTGTAAGGTTTTGGTAGGAATTAAAATTAATGTATATAATTATATATCATAAGTACCCAATAGGAATTGAAGTAACCTTTTGAGATAATGGTAATTCTGTTTCGCGTAAGCAAATAACAGCCCCTTCACCAACCTTTTTCCCTAATTTCTCTAATGCTGAGAAATGTTTTGTTGACTCAAGAGTAGGAGATGCAGTTTTTTTGAATTCAACAGGATAGAAGGTATCACCAGATTCTAAAATGAGATCTATTTCTTTTTGATCTTGATCTCTATAGTAATAAAAGTAAGCACTTTTACCATTGTGCCAATAGCTTTTGAGAATTTCTGTAAATATATATGTTTCTAAAATAGCTCCTGACATCGCTCCGGATTCTAAAGATTCAGGAGATGGCCATTGGGTTAAATAACAGCATAATCCTGTATCTAGAAAATATAATTTAGGTGTTTTTATAAGCCTTTTATTGATGTTATTATAATAAGGTTGTAATAGATAAATTAAGCCAGAGGCTTCTAAAATACTGAGCCATGATTTCATTGTTTTATGATCTAGATCTACATCTCTAGCGAGATCGGAGTAATTAAGCATTTGTCCTGTTCTTGCTGCGACTACGCGTAGAAACCTATTAAAGGAAGCATCATTAGTAATATTTAAGATGTCTTTGACATCACGTTGAATATAAGTTTGTATATAAGAATTATAGAAGATATCATGAGATATATGGGGATCTTGTAGTAATTTAGGGTAAGAACCACGCCAAATGTTTTTATAGATATCCATAAGCTGTTTAGGATGAGCATTATTCCGCACCTGATTAAACCATTGTGCCGTTGGTAAAAAAGGAATATTAGTTTCTGTTCTATGATCCATTTCTGCTTGAGAAAGACCAAGAAGATCTAAAATGGCTATTCGGCCAGCAAGGCTTTCTGAGATCCCTTTCATAAGATGAAACTTTTGCGAACCAGTCAGCCAATACATACCAGGTTTCTTTTCTTTATCAACAGATATCTTGATATAGCTTAATAGTTTTGGAGCATATTGAATTTCGTCAATAATTAAAGGAGGTTTGTGGGCTTGCATAAACAAAGCAGGATCGTTGATTGCAAGCTCACGTTGCCCAAGATCATCGAGTGTTACATAATTACGAGTAGAGCTGGCGCAATTTTGCAATAAAGTAGTTTTACCAACTTGTCTTGGCCCTGTTAGAATTAGGACAGGAAAGGTAGCGTTGATTTCTTTTATAATTTTAGCAAGTGTTCTTTTATACATGCAGGACCTCTAACAACAGGATGTACGCAAAAAGTTTGTCATATCAGCCGAAGAGAGCCGGTATCTTGCGGATCTCGGTTCTGCGCACCTCTGCTTGACCGAGATGACAACTTACAGTTATTCTGCGTAAGTCCTGAACAACTTTATTTTTATGTTTTCATAATAGCTTATTTTCGTTTAATTTAGTAGTCTATTACCAAATTAAACGAAAAATAAAATTAACTCTTTATAATCAATTAGTTAAGATGGTTAGGTGAGGCTTTTAATCCGTTAATAGAAGCATTATAATACAGGCTACAAGGTACATTAAGGTACAGTTATGTCATTCGTAGAGTTCGTCTACGTCAATTAATAATTAATTTAGTTAAGCCGCTATAATGCTACGAATTTTAAGAACGTTAAAAAGATCTATAGTAATTATTAAGACAGTTCATCAGACTAAAATAATATCTGACTTCTATTATAGTTATTCTGAGCAGAAGAATGTCGTGCTTGACTATATAAAGATGGGTATAAAGCTACGCCAGGCATGTGAACAGCTTGGACCAATATTTATTAAACTCGGTCAGATGTTATCAACTCGCTCCGATCTTTTACCACTAGAGCTTACTAATGAATTATGTAAGTTACAAGATTCTGTCGCACCATTTAGTACAGAAGAATTTAAAAATATCTTAAAACAAGGATTTGGCGCAGCTTATCAAAATATTTTTACAGATTTATCTGAAAAGCCCTTGGCATCAGCTTCTGTTGCTCAGGTTCATACTGCTAGAGTTGATAACAAAGAAGTCGTTATTAAAGTACTACGCCCTGACTTAAAAAATATTATTAATCAAGATTTACGTGTTTTAAAGTTATTAATAAAGTTAATTTTGTGTATTTATCCAAAGTTTAAGAAAGTTAAGCCGTATGAGCAAATTACAGAATTAACTCGCGTGCTGCATGATGAGCAAGATTTGATGCGTGAAGCAGCAAATGCTTCACAGATAAGACGTAATAGTTCTAATGCTAGTTATAATAATAATCTAGTCTATGTGCCACAAATATACTGGCAATACTGTAGAAAAAATATATTAGTCTTAGAACGTATTCGAGGACTGTCGATAAATACTATTGCTAATTATAATCTTAATAATCCTCATAAGGTTAACTTAGAATTACTAGCAAAGCGTATTATAGAAGTTTTTTTTACACAAGTATTTGAAGATTGTATTTTTCATGGGGATCTACATCCGGGCAATATTTTTATTAATATAGATTCTCCAAGTAGCCCAAGTAATCCTAGTTTTTATGCGATAGATTTTGGAATTATTGGTACGATGGGGCCTGAGGAACAATATTATTTATCTCGAAACTTCTGGGCTTTTTTAAATCGTGATTACAGAAAAGTTGCCTTATTACATATAGATTCTGGCTGGGTGCCGCCCGAAACTCGTGTCGATGTTTTTGAATCTGCAATAAGAACAGTATGTGAGCCTATTTTAGCTCAACCTAGTGCGAAGATTTCATTTGGTGAATTATTTGTTGGTTTATTTTCTATTGCTAAGCAATTTAATATTCAATTACAACCGCAATTATTAGTATTTAAAAAAGCTTTAATTAATGTCGAGGGTTTATCAAGACAATTAGACCCGGATATTGATTTATGGACGACGACGAGGCCCTATATAGAAAAATGGATGCAAACCCAAGTTGGTTTCTGTGGTGTTGCTTCTAAAATAAGTAACAATGTACCAATATGGCTTAGCCATTTAATAGAGTGCCCAGAGCTGATTTATAAGTTATTAAAAAAGAATGGTAATTCAAGAAAAAGAAATACAGAACAATGGAAATGAAGATAGGGAGTTAACATGATGAATGATCAAAGATTACAATACAATCCTAATTATGCCAAGCGACGCAGTAGATTATTAGAGCAATTAGAGCCTAATTCAATTGTTATTATTCCGAGTAATGATGAGATTGTTCGTACTGGAGATGGACATTTTAGCTTTAGGCAGAACAGTAATTTCTATTATCTTACAGGTTTTAATGAACCTAATAGCTTAGCTGTTTTAACTTTAGACAGGAATAAAATAGCTCAATTCTTTTTATTTGTTAGGCCTAATAATCCAGAAAAAGAGCAGTGGGATGGATTAAGATCTGGATTAAATGGTGCGAAAGATATATATCAAGCTGATGAATCATTTGACATCAATCAGCGTGATGAACAAATGGTTGAATTACTAAAAAATAAAAGCAAAATTTATTACAGTCTGGGTAACAATGAGCTATATGATAAATTATTTTTAAAATGGCTAAAAGCTGTGAGAAGCATGCAGCGCGCTGGAGTAACTGTCCCTGAGCAAATAGTCGATTTAGATAGTGTTTTATTCGATCTTAGAGTATTAAAAGACAAATACGAACAGGATGCGATGCGTAAAGCTGCCATGATTTCTGCAGCAGGGCATGTTAAGGCTATGCAAAGTGCTAAAAACTGTCATTATGAGTATGAATTAGAAGCCGAGTTTCGTTACGAATGCATAAAGCATGGAGCGCGTGAGCTTGCTTATAATTCTATTGTAGGCAGCGGTGCTAATACTTGTATTTTGCATTACAGTACTAATAACCAGCCTATCGATAAAAATGGTTTAGTCTTAATAGACGCTGGCGCTGAATATGACAATTACGCAGCTGATATCACAAGAACTTTTCCTGCAAATGGTAAGTTTACACATGAACAAAAAGAAATCTACGAGCTTGTTTTAGCAGCACAACTTGCAGCAATACAAGAAGTTAAGCCAGGCAACAGTTGGGATAGACCACAAGAAGTCATATTAGAAATTATGACTGCTGGTTTAGTGAAGCTGGGTTTGATTAAAGAAAATGGCAGGACAATAAAAGAACTCATTAGCGAGGAGGCCTATAAGCCATTTTATATGCACAAAAGTGGACACTTTTTAGGCTTAGATGTTCATGATGTCGGGAAATATAAAATTAATGGACAATGGTGTACTTTTCAACCTGGCATGGTTTTAACTATTGAACCAGGTATTTATATCATGGCAAACTTACCTGGTGTAGATAAAAAGTGGTGGAATATTGGTATAAGAATTGAAGATGATATTTTAGTGACTGAGCATGGTCATGAAGTTTTAACTCATGGCGTTCCTAAACAAATAGCTGATATAGAAAAATTAATGGCAGGCTAATGCAAAAAGAGTATGATCTTATTATTATAGGCGGAGGGCTAGTAGGTGGTAGTTTATTACTAGCCTTAAAATCGCTTAATCTTAAAATAGCCATTATCGACGCAAAAAGTCATCATGCGGTTAACCTGCCTAGTTCAAATAATCTAGATCAACGCTCGCTTGTTTTAAATTTAGGTTCAAAATTATATTATGAATCTTTGGGAATATGGGACAAGATTAAGCCATTTACTGTTGAAATTAAAAAAATTGTAGTATCAGAACAAGGCCGATTTAATAAAATATTTTTAGATAATAAAAATTTGAAGGTACCAGCATTGGGCTATGTTATCAATATTGATTTATTGAATCAGGTTATATGGGACAGTATAAATAGCGATTTAGAAAGATCTGAATATAACGCTAATTATAATTATAACTCTAAGATAGATATTTATAGTCCTTGTACTGTGCAAGATTTAATGATAGAGCAGGATGCGATTAAAGTGGTTTTAAATAATGGCTGTTTATTGGGCAAAATGATTGTTGGAGCTGATGGAGTTAAATCTACAGTGCGTAGCTTAGTAAATATTGCTGTAGATTATGATGATTATGAGCAGTTTGCTCTTATTGCTAATGTTAGTCATGAAAAAGAAAACTCCGGTGTCGCCTATGAAAGATTCTCAGAGCAAGGACCCTTTGCCTTGTTACCCAGAAAGAATGAGAATAATAATTACTTCAGTGGGATAGTGTGGCCATGGCCAAACAATGAGATAAATACGGTAAAAAACTGGCCTGATAATGTCTTCTTAAAAGAATTACAAAATTTATTTGGTTTTAAACTAGGTGAATTTTTGAAAATCGGTGAACGTCAATTATTTCCACTTGCGAGAATTTGTGCTCGTGAGTTATATAAAGATAGAATTATTTTATTAGGTAATGCTGCCAATAGTATTCATCCTATAGGTGGCCAAGGGTTTAATCTTGGTTTGAGGGACGTAAAATGCTTTAGCACTTTGTTAGCTGAAAACTTGGATAGAATAATTCAAAACAAATATGATAGTAATTATATTCAAGATATATATAAAAAATATGCCTTTGCACGATATAATGATCATTATAGATTAAAAAATAATACTCATCAGCTATTAGGTTTATACTCAAGTAACAAAGTATTAATGAAAACAGCAAGAAATATAGGTGCTGGGATACTTAATAGAAGCTATATACTAAAAAATATTATTGCCGATCAGAATATGGGACTATTAGTGTAGCATGATAAACAGTTTTGAAAATAATAAGTATGAGATAGTAGTAGTTGGTGCCGGTATTGTGGGAGGAGTACAATCTTTACTATTAGCTCAGGCGGGCTTTAAAGTATTATTGTTAGATGCTACAAAAAAAACAGAATTAAATTTCTTTGATAGGCTAAATAATCTCAATCATACTTTACCGCCTGACGTTCGGATGTCTGCCATAACATTGCAAGCAGAAGAAATATTGAATCAAACAGGGGTATTAGATAATCTATCTAATCGTTTTGGTTTAGTAAAAAATATTCATGTTTGGGATAGCAGTGGCCCTGGTGAGGTTACATTTGAAGCTTTATCTATAGGCAAAAATTATTTGTGTAAGTTAATAGAAAATAATTTACTACAAGAAGCCATTAACCATAAGCTATTAAATTATCCTAATGTTACAATAATCAGACCGTCTCAGATTAGCAGTATTGAGAATAATGAGATTCGAGAAAATGGCCATATATACGCATTTGATTTACTTATTGGCAGTGATGGAGCTCATTCATGGGTGCGAAATCATTTAAATTTTGCTTGCGATTCTCAATCTTATAATCACAACGCTTTGGTTACTACTGTTTATACCAATAACACGCATAACAACACTGCGTATCAGCAATTTTTAGAAACTGGAGTCATAGCTTTTTTACCTTGGCGACAAGAAAATGCTTATTCTATAGTTTGGAGTCAGTCACCAGAGGATGCTGATTACTGGCTAAACTGTGATAAAGCTGTATTTATAGAAAAAATAAATAGTTATGCACCAAAAAAAACTGGTCAGATTATAAACTGCGATTCCAGATTTGCATTTCCTTTGACTATGCGACATGTAAAAGATTATTACAAAGACAGTTGTGTTTTAGTTGGAGATGCTGCCCACACCATTCATCCATTGGCTGGGCAAGGTCTAAATTTAGGTATTTATGATGCATATGCATTAGCAAATGCTCTAATTTGGGGTAAAATCAATCATTATAGTTTAAATAGCCCTTGTGTTTTAAGAAAGTATGAACTTAATAGACGCGGACACAATCAAGCAATGCTAGATTTAATGGGGGTTTTTAAAAAGCTTTACAGCCATCCAAATACTGCTGTCAAAATATTTAGAAATCTTGGAATGAATATGCTTGATCTACTGCCGCAATTCAAAAAGATCATAACTCGACAAGCAGCTGGATACTTATAATGGTGGGGGAGTTTTGCGGCCACTAACCATATTTGCTATGAGAGTTAAAATAAATAACACTATAAATACAAAAAATAGTATTTGCGCAATACCAGAGGCTGCGCTAGCTATTCCACCGAAGCCAAATACGGCTGCAATAATTGCTACAACAAAAAACATCAAAGCCCATGAAAGCATAGACACCTCCTTAAGTTTTTATCATTGTATAACCTCACTATAGCTTTATTTAATATAATGTATAATTAAAGTTTTTTATTGGATTGATAGAAAACTTTAATAAAGAAAATTGATAAATAACCTCAAATATCTAACTCCTGTAAATTAAATAAATTGTAGACTTTTTAATAATTCAATAGATATAATAAATTATAATTCATAAGGAGTTGAATGATGAGCAAATTAGAATTGGAAGTTAAGCTTGAAGCATTAGAAATTGAAGCTCTACAAGTGATAAGATCTAAGTTTATTCAGGAACAATTTGCTACAGTTAAAGATTTTGAAGAATTGTACAAAATGGCTAATCTATTCCGTAAAGAAAGTAGATTTAGTAACTCTCAGATGCAAAAAAAGATTGCTAAGATTTCTGAAATGACTATGGAAAAGATAATTCATAGTTTATCTATCACAAAATTAGAAGACATCATCGTTGAAGAGGCAGAGGTAGGAGATAGATTTTTTTTAAATGCAATTATCCCTTATTTACATATGATTATAAATGATTTTGATAATTTATCGAGAATCTTACCAAAATTAAAGTTTTATGTAGATAAAGAATATGTGCCGTATGTATATACATTATTGATAAACTTATTGGATACAGAATCATCCTTATTCAAGGATTTAAGATGTTTTGAGTTGTCTATAAGATATTTAACACCTAAAGAAATACCACAGCTATGTGATATTGCAAAAGATAACTTATTGTCTTATTTTGCTAAAAACTCATGGTTTTACCCTGTTTTTTATAGATATCTTACACCAATACAGGTTGCTGTATTACACGCCACTGTGAAACAGTTTCTTCCTATTGAGCATGTTATTTCTGGTATTTTAGTTAATATGGCAGATTTAAGTCATTACTGTATTCCTGAAGTTGCTTCTATGGTATTTTCTTTTGCAGAGGAGTTAAACAAAAAATCTACTACAGGTAAACTTGTGTTAATATCAGGCGGAAGAACACAGCAGGAACAGAATGAAGATGGCATGGATATGCAAACCTCTGTAACAGAAAGGTTGCTGCCGTAATCACGCATAACATAATTAAAATGAAGCTCTTCTTCTGAGCCTTGGAGTAATCCTGAATTGGGTATATTCTTTTATAGGAGGGATTTCTTTGCTTGTTCGAAGCTTTGTCATTAATTTGCTTGCCTCTTGGCCGTAAATAACTGCCAATTGATCGATAGTTGGTAATATTATTTGTTTTTTTAGATCACTTGGTATTATAGGACTTGTTGATAATGAATATAACTTAAGCACTAAATTAGAAAATATTTTTTCTGAATCTTCGGTGGTACTGTTTTTTATTTTATTAAACATTTCAATAAATTGATAAATTTTAAGAGACCATTCTGGACGAGAAATAATAAAATATAAAGCGTTTATCTTGAATATGCTAAATATAAATTCTGTTTTATGTAATGTAGGGTTAGAAAAACAAACCAAGTGAGCTCGGTAGTAGTTTAAGATATCAATATGCTTATCAAGAATAGTTATTTTATCTGTTATTTTTGATAAATCATAAATAGCATTATGATCTCTGGTACAGCTGCTTGGGTTATCATAACATGTTTGTAACAATTCTTGACTTTCTTTTAGAATTGTTACAATAGGTAAGTTATAATTTTTATGTGATTGTTCATGATTGTAAGTTGATAAATAAGCTTCAATGTTTTTTAATTTAAAATAAACTTCTGGAGCTAGTTTATGTAACCATGCAATTTCGATGGGTATTCTTTCTCCAAGAGTAGCTAATATTCTGGAAATTTTAAATTCTTTTGATTCCAGGTGATCAATTGCAACATTTATGGCATTAAAATAAGACGTTATAGTGTAGTAAATATTGTAATAAAATTGGAATATCATGCTTTCAAGGATAATTAGTTTTCGGCTTAAATTTTTTAAATGTAGAAAGTTAAGTATTTTAAAAAAAATATTGCATAGTAAAAAAAAGGTTAAATGTAAACCAGAAAGTAATACATTATTAATTAATAGTTGGCAAAAAAATAATGGTATTCTTAATAAAATAGTTTTTAGTGAATCAATAATAAATTGCTTTGTAAATATAATTAGAAATGAACATTGAAATGTATTATAAATTCTATCGAAGAAACTGAGTGGTTTTATTAGGGTGCCAGGGACAGCAAATATACTAGATCCATTGACTATCTTTTCACAAAATGCCTTATTTTTTATATCGGCCGAAGAGAGCCATTCTTCAGTTGTAGAAAAATAAAAAAATGGCTGTTTTTTCAGTATAGTGCTTTGCGAGGTTAAGTAACACTGAAGCTCGGAAATAGATATTTTTTTTATAAATTCAGTTTCATAATTGGTGTATTTGTAACATAAGAAGTCACCATCTAGGTTTTTATATAAAAATATATAGTTATGATTTTTTAATTTATCGCGAATAATCTCAGATTGAGATTTTGATAGATAATGTGTGGGGCTAGTAAAAATCGTATCTGTTTTTTCTGCTGATAAAGCTCTATCTGTAGCTTGATCAAGACCAAAATAAGTACTGAATGGATAATGGACAAGCTTAGTAAATAGCGATACAGCCCGTATAATAATATATGTTGTAAATCCCAAAGGGTTTCTATAGATATAAGATAAGTACCAATTAGAATATCGTTTATATTCTTTTTGTAAATAAGTAATGATTGAATGTAAAAATGGTAACCTCCAAATTAAATTACGTGATTTTATAACTGGTTGTTGTTTCTGAAAATCATCATCAAAGTTTGAATATAAGCTTTCATGTTTCTTAAAATATTTTTTAAAGATAGTATAATCATCAGTTTTTGTTGTATCTATCATTGAAGCATTAATAAGCTGAAATCTTTGCACTATACTTTTAATTAGCTCACTAATTTTAATAAATAAATTTTTTAAATATTGTGGTAGGTTAAATATAAAATTGATAAAAGTTATAGTAGTGGGTAAAGTTATTCCTAATAGAATAAAATGATTTCCAAGACCAAATAATTTTAATAGATAAATTGAATGAAAAAATGTAGAAAGTGTTGGCAGGAAAAATATTTCTAATAAAGCAAAAATTACAAATATAAAAGTACGTAGTTTATAAGTTTTTATATAAAATAAAATACTATTTAAGGCTGTTCTAGAGTATGTTATTTTATCGAGCTCGATATCTCGTTCTATGTTAATATCTGCCTCTTTTTTTTCTTTATTTAATAAATAGGCATAATTTGCATAAAACTGTTGTATTTTTTTTCCAGAGTTTAATCCATCAGGTATTATAAAATAAGGTTTAGTTGGACAATCTGTAAACGGTATCTGATGATAAATATTAAAAAAATTATTATCCTTAGATAAGGAAGGGTTGGGAAATGTGTATGAATAAAGTAACTCTATACTTTGTATGAGAAAATACTCAAAATGGTTTGGTTGTAATGAGTGATAATAAAGTTTTAAGTTTAAAATGTAACTTTGCAATAATGTTGACAATTTTTTTTTAAAAGCAATCTGTTGGTTAATATTGTCAAATGCTATCGTTGTTTCTTGGGATCGTAGCGTGATGATTTCAGTTTGAATTTTAGATAAAATGCTACTATTATAGTTGGCAATTTTTTTTGCTTCTTCATATTTATGTATTAATTTTGTTAACCTTGTAAGTTTTTCCTTTATGATTTTTAGTTCTGGTGAATTTATATCACAATACTTAGAATTATCGATAAGTAAGCTTTTTCTAATATCCTCATATGCTTGATAAAGCTGTGATAATTTTTTTGCAAAATTATTCTTTAAACTTTCTTCTTCAACTCGTTTTTGACCGAAATGGGCTAGTAGTAGTGCAGTTAAACTACTGCCATGAATGTATCCATCAAGCAATAATTGATCTAAAAAAGATGTATCAGAAGTAAATATGATAATTTTTTCTAATTGAGAAGATTGAGATGCTAACGAAGATTCTGAAACTTTAAATATTATCGTTTTTTTAGATTCTTGGTTTGAACTAGAGATGATTTTATATTCTAAAGACATATAAAATATAAATATTAAAATATTGCTACAGTATACATTATTTTTTCTCTGCTTAAAATTAGTTTTGCTTTACGAAAAAAAAAGTTATTATACTATTAGATACAATGCTTTTGATGATAATAATGCAGATTTAATTTATGTTAAACCTTAATGATAAAGTTATAAAAAAAACTATATTATGGAGCGAACATGAAAAGTTAGGAGCTAAATTTACAGATTTTGCTGAAGTTAGTATGCCTGTTAATTATGGTTCGCAAATTCAAGAGCATAATGCAGTGCGCAATGATGCTGGGGTATTTGATGTGTCGCATATGGCTGTGATAGATGTTACAGGCAAAAATGCTTTAGAATTTTTGAATTATATATTAACTAATAATCTGAATAAGGCTTTCGTAAATAAAGCAATATATAGCTGCATGTGTAATGAACAAGGCGGTATTATTGATGATCTTATTATCTATAATTTAAGTGATCTAAATTCAAATCTATTGAATTCAACATTATATAGATTAGTAGTTAATGCCGGAACTTGGCAAAAAGATCTTGATTGGCTATATCGACAAGCTGAAAAAAGATTTGAAGTAACTATAACTAAACATAGTAACCTTGCTATTCTAGCCTTGCAAGGTCCCCAATCAACAAAGTATCTCCTTGATGTTTTACCTTTTGTTTTCTCAGGGGCATTATTGCAAGAAGTTACAGCGCAAATTAAAAATTTAAAAAACTTTGAATGTTTTTATGATAGATCTTCAGAAATTTGCATTGCTAAAACAGGATATACAGGTGAAAACGGATACGAGATTATTTTGCCCAATGAGATGGTTATAGGTGTATGGCAAAAGCTTTTGGCTAATGGCGTTCATCCTTGTGGTTTGGGTGCCCGTGATACCCTTCGTTTGGAAGCAGGGCTTAACCTTTATGGTTCAGATATGGATGAAACAACAATACCTCTGGATTGTGGTTTAATGTGGACTGTAGATCTAAATAAAAAATTTATAGGGCGCGATTCTATAGCAGAAGCGTATTTGAATCAGCAGAGTGCTAGTTACAAAAATAGGATGGTTGGTTTAATATTAGATGGTAAAGGTGTCTTACGTCATGGCATGCAGTTAAAAATAGCTGATATTGGTCATGGAGTAATAACTAGCGGTACTTATTCACCAACACTGGAACGAAGCATTGCTATGGCGAGAGTACAGATAAAAAATACATTGACTTATTCTGACCATTTATTATGTGAAGTTTTAATAAGAGATAAATCAATACCTGCACATTTAGTGAGTTATCCATTTATACGGTTTAATAAACCTGTATATAAACTTTTAAATGAATTATAAAAATAAATCTGATAACAATCATATAATCAAACAGTAAAAAATTAGGACTATATAGGTAATATATGAAAACTCCCAAAGATTTGAAATTTTCGAAAACACATGAGTGGGTTAAAATAGAAGAAGATAACATTGTCACTGTTGGTATTAGTGATCATGCGCAAGGATTATTAGGTGATCTGGTGTATATTGAGTTACCAGAAGTTGGTGAATCTTATGTGCCTGGTGAAGATTGCTGCGTTGTTGAGTCAGTAAAAGCAGCATCTGATGTATATTGCCCGGTAAGTGGTACTATTATAGAAATTAATGAAGAATTAAACGATACACCGGAAATAGTTAATTCTGAGCCCTATGAAGCTGGTTGGTTATTCAAGATAGAAGCTTCAGATCTGAATGAACTAGATGAATTATTGTCCACTACTGAATATGAAAGCATGATTGCCGAGGAGGCTTAATTACATGCCATTTATTCCCCATACTCAGGACGAAATAGCTAATATGTTGTATGAGATAGGTGTTCATCATCTTGATGATTTATTTGCTGAAATTCCAAGTACTTTGCAGACCAATTTGCATGATAAATTAGATCCAGGCTTAAATGAGCTTAGCGTAACAAAAATAATGCAAAAAAAAGCAGATCTTGATTACGGGGTAAAAAATTATATTGGTGCTGGAGCCTATGAACATCATATCCCTGCTGCTGTTTGGGATATTGTTGGTAGAGGTGAGTTTATGACCTCTTATACACCGTATCAAGCGGAAGCCAGTCAGGGCAATTTACAGTTAATATATGAATATCAGAGTATGATGTGTAGTTTAACTGCTATGGATGCGTCTAATGCGTCTATGTATGATGGAGCATCGGCATTGGCTGAAGCTATTTTAATGAGTGTGCGTTGTAATAAAAAAAGTTGTTCCCAAACTGTGTTACTTATGGGAGGGATTCATCCTCATTACGTAGAAACAGCAAAAACTATTGTTTCCCATCAGCATATTGAGTTAGTAGTTTGTGATTATCATCATAAAACAGGTTGTACGGATAAAAATATTTTAGAGCAATTTAATAATACCGATTTAGTGTCTGTTGTGATTGTGCAACCTAATTTCTTTGGCCAATTGGAAGATGTTGACATGATCACTGATTGGGCACATAGAAAAAATGCTTTAGTAATTGCTGTTGTTAATCCAATTAGTTTGGCTCTTTTGGATCCTCCAGGTAACTGGGGTGCAGAAGGTGTTGGTGCTGATATAGTTTGCGGTGAAGGACAGCCATTAGGGGTTCCCTTATCATCAGGCGGTCCATATTTTGGTTTTTTATGCTGCCGTAATGAGCTTATTCGTCAAATGCCAGGACGAATTGTTGGGATGACTACAGATGAAGACGGTAACAAGGGGTTTGTTTTAACTCTGCAAGCTCGCGAACAGCATATACGCCGTTCAAAAGCAACGTCGAACATATGTACTAATCAAGGGCTATTAGTCACAGCAGCTACTATTTATATGAGTCTGTTGGGTTTTGAGGGTTTGCAAAGAGTTGCAAAAGCATCATGGCATAATACAACTTATTTAATAGATAAATTATGTAAAATTCCAGGGGTATCAAAAAAATTTGAGAGTGACCATTTTCATGAAATAGCCATTAAGTTTGATTGTAGCAAAAAAGAATTTAGTGAAGTATTAGCAAAGTTAAATCAACAAAAAATTGCAGCTGGTTATAATTTATCGTTTATAAATAACTTAGAAAATTGTTTATTAATATGTGTTACAGAAACAAAAGACAATGCTGATTTAGATTTTTATGCTGATGCTTTGAGAGATATCATGAAAACCTCATGTGGGAGATAAGACTATATGTTAATTTTTGATCTAAATATCCCTAATAGATATGCACAGGCTCAGGCACCACTAACTAATGGTGATGTCAATATTGATAAGAAATTTTTAAGAAAATTTAAAGCTTTTTTACCAGAAGTTTCAGAATTAGAAGTGATAAGACATTTTACCAAGCTATCACAAAAAAACTTTTCTATTGATACGCATATGTATCCTCTTGGTTCATGCACAATGAAATATAATCCACGTGCAGCCCATAAATTAGCAATGTTACCAGGTATATTGCAACGCCATCCATTAGCTGATTTAAGTCATAGTCAGGGTTACTTAAGTTGTTCTTTTGAGTTGCAAGAAATTCTAAAAGAAGTTACAGGTATGCAGGGTGTCTCTTTAGCTCCTATGGCAGGAGCTCAAGGTGAATTAGCGGGAGTATTAATGATAAAAGCTTATCATCATCATCGAGGTGATCACGCTCGTACTGAAATGTTAGTCTCAGATTCTGCACATGGTACCAATCCGGCTTCTGCTGTAATGTCAGGCTATACAGTTAAAGAAGTCCCGACAGCTAAAGATGGAGACATAGATATTGAAGTCTTAAAAACTTTAGTAGGCCCTAAAACAGCTGGAATTATGTTAACCAATCCATCAACGTTGGGTGTCTTTGAACGTAACATTACGGAAGTAGCGAGAATTATCCACCAGGCTGGAGGATTGTTATATTATGATGGTGCTAATCTCAATGCTATATTAGGTAGAGTGCGTCCAGGCGATATGGGTTTTGATGTGATGCATATGAATCTCCATAAAACCTTTGCAACTCCGCATGGTGGTGGTGGACCGGGCTCAGGTCCTGTTGCCGCTAATCACCGGTTATTTCCCTATTTGCCAATACCCATGGTAGGTAAAGATAATGATGGCAGTTATAAATGGCTTGATAGCAAAACTAATCCAGAATCAATAGGGCGCATGTCCGCTTTTATGGGAAATGCAGGCATTTTAGTTCGAGCTTATATTTATGCTAAATTATTGGGTAGTAATGGCATGCATAGAGTTTCTGATATTGCTACGCTAAATGCTAATTATCTGATGAAAAGATTGGAAAAAATTGGTTATACAACGTCTCTACCTAATCGATTGGCAGCTCATGAATTTATTGTAACGTTGAAACATGAAGCTAAACAATATGTTGTTACAGCAAGGGATTTGGCCAAGAGATTACTTGATTATGGCTATCATGCGCCCTCAACTTATTTTCCCTTATTAATACCAGAATGTTTATTAATAGAGCCAACAGAAACAGAAAGCAAGCAGCGTATCGATGATTTTGTTGGTGTTATGGCTAAAATTCGTGAAGAAATAATTCATGCTCCCGATCTAGTTAAATCTGCGCCCCATACAATGCCGGTGAAGAGATTAGATGATGTTAAAGCGGTGAAAGAATTGAATATAAAGTATAGCGATGAGCCTAGCCACAAACAGGCAAATATAAAAGTTGGCGCATGACTTATTTGTCTAATTTTTATTAATTTCTTTGAATTGTTCAATAACAGGCTTTGTGCATAAGTTCTGATTTGGTTTATCTGACTTATTTGACATGGAGAAGAAGTCTGTCCTTGCATCTGATATACTTGAATCAAAGAGAGATTTTAAGTGTATGAGAATCAATGAAAAATCAAGTTTACCGTCCAAATATAGGGATTATTCTATTAAACAGTGAAGGCAAAATTTTATTAGCTGAACGTAATGGTATGCCTAATACATGGCAGTTACCTCAAGGGGGTATTGATGATAATGAAACACCACTATCAGCACTCTATAGAGAAGTTAAAGAGGAAATTGGTTTGTCTCCAGAGAGCTATAATGTATTGGCAGTTACACCTGGTTGGATTCATTATCAAGTGCCATATTGGCAAGAACTAGCTAAATCTAATAATAAATTTCGTGGGCAAAAACAAAAGTGGTTTTTACTTGAGTTTACTGGGCAAGAGGTCGATATCAATCTTGATCTATATGATGAGATTGAGTTTATTAACTGGCAATGGGTTGCTTACTGGTATCCTTTAACTGTAGCCATAGACTTTAAATTAGGTGCCTACAGAAAAGCATTAGTAGAATTATTACCTGCCTATCGACAATACATGTTGAGAAATAATTAATGCTAGAAATACTACGCAGGATAATGCAAAAATTCGCGGATATTTATGAACCGTTGGAATCTATGCGTATGATGGTACATGAAGTGCGGGACGCAATTAATTCAGACTTATGTGCCGTATATATACTTGACTTAGTAAACAAACAATATGTTTTGCTTGCCTCCGAGGGGTTTAAATCAGGGGTAGATGGTAAGTTAACTATTAATCAACATGAAGGTCTGGTGGGTTGGGTTGGTGAGCGTGGTGAACCTATTAATCTTGATGATGCAGCAGCAAATGCGCATTTTAAATACTTTCCAGAAACAGGAGAGGAAATTTACAAATCTTTTATGGGCGTTCCTATTATCCATCAGCGACAGTTACTTGGTGTGATAGTGGTACAGCAAAAAAATAAAAGAAAATTTGATGAGAGTGAAGAAGCTTTTTTAGTAACTGTAGCTGCTCAGCTAGGGGGTGTCATTGCTCACGTAAAGCTTAAAGAAACGTTAGATAAGCTTAGAGTAAGTAAGCAAAAAAATAAAACACCTATTAGTAACTTTGTTCGTGGATTAAGCAACTCTTCTGGGATAGTCTTAGGGCAAGCAGTGCTTGCTTATATTCCAGCAGATTTAAATAGCGTACCTGATCGTAAAATTACTAATATCAGTCAAGAGATAAGCTTATTTAAACAAGCATTAAGCAGCACGACAGCAGAGATTAAAAAATTAGAAAAAAATTTAGCTACGCAATTGCCTCCTGAAGAATTATTATTATTTGATGCGTATATTCATATTTTAAATGACAGCACATTAAGTAATGATATTATTGCAGAGATCAGTGCGGGTCAGTGGGCTCAGGGTGCGGTTAGGAAAGTTATTAAACGTCATATAGGATTATTTGAGCATATTGATGATTTATATATTAGGGAACGTGCAGCAGATTTAAAAGATCTAGGGCAACGAGTATTATCAAATTTACAAAAAAAAGATATTGAACATAAAAAAATACCAGAACAAGCAATTTTAGTGGGTAAGGAACTAACCGCCGCAGCATTAGCTGAAATCCCTTCTCACAAATTAGTTGGTATTGTATCAATTGAAGGAACACCAAACTCGCATATAGCCATAGTAGCAAAAGCATTAGATATACCTATCATTATGGGTGCAAAAAATTTAGTGCTCGATGATATCGAGGGTAAAGAACTTATTTTAGATGCTTACAATGCTTATATTTATATCGAACCTGAAAAAAATATACGCAAAGAGTTATTAAAATCTATAGAAGAAGATAAAAAATTTTATTCTGGATTTGAAAATATAAAAAATGAAAAGGCTACATCTCTAGATGGTCTAGAAATAAGCTTATTAGTTAATACAGGAATGATAAGCGATTTTTTCTCAGTTAATAACTATAGTGGCTGTGATGGAATAGGTCTTTATAGAACTGAAGTTCCATTTATGATAAGAGACAGATTTCCAAGTGAACATGAACAAA
Source organism: uncultured Gammaproteobacteria bacterium (assembly GCA_964609155.1). Lineage (GTDB taxonomy): Bacteria > Pseudomonadota > Gammaproteobacteria > JAGOUU01 > JAGOUU01 > JAGOUU01. The sequence goes on from CAZSRF010000028.1 coordinate 28,013, forward strand.
AACTTTTATATAAAAAAGCACTTGAAAATTGCTATCCAAAAGCTGTTGTCATGCGGACATTAGATATTGGTGGAGATAAGAATTTACCTTATTTTCCTTTTGAAGAAAATAACCCTTTTTTAGGTTGGCGTGGTATTCGAGTTACATTAGATCACCCGGAAATATTTTTAGTACAAATTAGGGCAATGTTAAGTGCAAGCTATAAATTAGGTAATTTGTGTATTATGCTACCTATGGTGACTAATTTAAATGAGTTACTAGAAGCAAAAAAGTTAATTTTTCAAGCGCATCATGAGTTAAAAGATGAAGGTATAGAAGTAGATATCCCTCGCATAGGGATCATGGTTGAAGTACCAGCAGTAGCATACAATCTGGAGAGTTTTGTAAAGCATATTGATTTTATCTCAGTAGGCACGAATGATTTAATCCAATATCTTTTGGCTGTTGATAGAAATAACGTAAGAGTAGCTGGGTTATATGATAGTTTTCATCCTGCTGTTATTAAAACTTTGTATCACATAGCTAAAACTGCCAAACAAGCTAATATTTCAGCTAGTGTTTGTGGTGAAATAGCATCAGATCCTTTAGCAGTAATCTTGTTAATAGCTATGGGCTATGAAAGTTTAAGCATGAATTATAACAACATTGCTAAAATTAAATGGTTAATTCGCAGTATAAAACTATCTGAAGCAAAACAACTTTTAAACCAAATTGTTGAGATGTCATGTTCTTTAGAAATAAAAGAATCATTGATAAAGATGCTGGAGCGAGCTGGGTTATCTAGTCTGATTCGAGGCAATGTAAAAACAGATTTATTTGACGGTTCTGCTAACTAAGCAGATTATATTGTTGCATTTTTTTACGCAAAGTACCACGGCTCAGACCAAGAATATTTGCTGTTATAGTTTGATTATGATTTGTGTATGTTAATACGGCTTCAATAAGCGGCCTTTCTACTTCAGAGATAACCATATCATATAAATTAGTCGTAAGTTGACCATCTAAATTGCTAAAGTAATTTTTTAATGTTTCAGCTACATATTCACCGAGGGTTTTATAATTATTTAGTTCATTGTTCATAGAGTAATGCTATCTAAAATGTTTTTAACCAACCAAATCAATCTCATAGTTTACGGCAGTTTGACCAGGATCGTCAATCAATACCGAGATATATTGCTTACTATTTTTTTCTAATAAACGGTAATGATCAAGGCTACTACTTTTCAAATATTGTGGAGGTTTAACAATTTTTTTAGTAACTAATTTACCGTTAATATCAGTAAAACTAATACTTATTGTAGGAAATTTTTGATCAAAGTCAGAAGTGTTGTTTAGCATAGCATGAACTTGGATAGTATTTTTTTGAGTCTCAGAAGAAACAATTGCATTGTCTTCAATAATAATGTGATTGAGATTTTTATAGGTTGGTAGTTTGCAATTAAAAGCTTGACAGAATGTTTGCATATAGCCACGGAGGCGAGAATCTTGCGCTAGGTGATCTTTATTTTGAATAATTGCTGATACAGTTAAATCAAGAAAAAACAAAGGTATTAAAAACCATAATAATAGCAGCATTTTAGATTTAAATTTATAAAGTTTGATGTAGTCGGTTGTCGCTGTTGGTTGTGTGGTTTTTGATGTTGCTGTAGATTTGCTGATCTTAGCTTGATATTTTAGAGGCTTGCTAATATTATCTGAACAACTAAAATTGTAATTGCAAAAGATACAAGTGTATGTATCGTTAACTTGCGTAGTTTTTGTTATTTTTGGACGAAATAATGTTTGACAGCTTGGACAAGAAATATAGGTTAGTTTTTTTGCTTCATCCATTTTAATTTATCTTAATATATCTTAGTACCGCTATGCTTCTAGTATAGTGTTTGCATAATGATATTGCTATATTAATATTCTCTAATATATTTACATATATCCTATGCTGTCCGATCTGCTTTTAATGGGCCAAGTTCATTATTGTAATTTTTCTTTAAGTCACTATACAATTTATAAGCAGAAGGTTTATTTTTAAAAGCTTTTACACTAGGATATAATTCCCAGGTAGCTGCTTTACCATTGTAATAGACATAATAGCCTGGTTCATAGGTGTATTTATTGCATAATATCCCTAGTAGTAAATTGTTTGAATCTTTAATAACACGGGGTGTGATACAGTTTTGTGTAGTAATATGACCTAATTTATTCGATCTATCAAATTGGTCATTTTTGCTATTTTTAAAAATCTCCCATTGAAGACTTGGGCCATCGGGTATATAGGCTAAAATTTCTTGGTTACTGTTAATAACGGCGTACTGTTTTGTTGTTAGCAATGGGCTAATAGCCGAAGTAGTTAGCTGCAGATACTGCTGTTTGTTGATCATATAGTATTTGCTCCAAGTATTAATAAAATTGGATAGAACATCTCCTTTATTTAAATCTTCTGGGCTGTAATAGGGCGTCTGTAGATCAGTTTCTAAAAAAATTATTCTGTTCGCAAATTTAGAATCATCGGTCTTGTTTTGGCTATCCAAAAAAGAAACTAAACTCAAACTATCTTTAGAATCTTTGTGTGTCACATTTAGCAAATCTAGTATAGTAGGGTATAAATCAGTCAAAAGTATTAGATGATTATCTACATGAGGAATAAAAACTGGCTTATTATTGATATATCTTTGAATGCTAGTGGCCACTTGATATTGACTGTTACTTAGAACATCTACTCCGTGTCCACCTGAAGTATTAATATCGAGGATTACATCAATAATATTTTTATTCTTTAATTCTTCGAAAGTATAATCAATAGGAGCTTTGCTTAGATAATGTAAATAGTTACTATTACCTAGGTAGTTATTGATGTTGGTTAATTTATCATTGCTAAGACTCAAAGCTTCTCCATGATCGGAGGTGATAATAACGAGGCTATTAGATAGTAAATTATTATTATGTAAATATTGAAATACTTGATTAACCTGATTGTTCATTATATCAAGACAGGCAAAATACCTTTGTCTTAAAGAAAGCGTTTTATCTATGTCTCTGTTTTGATAAGGCCAATGTGCGGCTTCAAAATTGAAATGCAAAAATAAAGGTTGAGAATGGTCTAATGTATTTAAAACATTAAATATTCTTTTGGTATAGGTAGATGGTAGATATGTGTTTTTCGCTGCAACATTGCTATAGTCAAAAGGGAATAAATACTCACTTATGCTGAAATTAATAATTAAATTAGACAAGGGTAAGTCATTTATAATAGGCATAATATGTTCGTAAATGCCAGGTTTTGGTGTTGCTAAATGAGTATAACCCCAATTTTTATTGATGATATGAAATTGACTAGAGTCGGTCGAGTAAAATGTTTGGTAGCCATAATTTTTGAGGATACTTGGTAATAATTTTTCAAAGTTTATATTGCTTTGATCAACTAAGTTAAATCTAATATTCCCAGTTTTAGGATAATTACCGCTTAATATACTGTACATTGCAGGGAATGATCGAGCCTGAGGAGTGTAGGCTCTGTTAAAACTAACCGCGTTTTGGAAAAACGTAGGTATATCTAGAGAAGAATTATTGGTAGACTGGATCTTGTCAATAGAATCTTTGCGCACAGAATCTATTGTAAATAAGATAATATTGGGTTTTATCTCATTATGTTCTCGTGCTATTAATGGTGCGGTCCGACTGTTATGGAAATTATTTATTTTAGGTAAATATGCTTGATAATTAAAAAACAGTATAACTAATAAGCTAGTAATCAGGATGGCCAGCATTTGTTTACGGGATGTAATATATTTATTAAGAAAATATAAGCCACAAAAAATAATACCAAGATACAGCCATAAAATAGAAAATAAATAAACATATTTATTTTCTAAAAAATTTAGCACATATGGATTGGTAATATAATTATTAAAAGCAAATTTCGAGTTCGGATAGTATTCGTTGTTTATAATTAGTATTAATAAATAATTAATTAATAGTACAATAAAAAAATTTAAAGCAATATTTCGTTGTTTGGTATATAAGATTTGATGAATATATTTTTGAAAATAATAGCTATATAAAACAAAAAACAAGTGCAGGCCTATTTGCACAGAAATAAAAAAGATAAGAGGCGATAATAAAGAGGGGGTGCTAAGAAGGGTTTTTATAAGTACATTAGAGTAAGTATTGTTACTAGGGTTGAAGAAAAATAATTCACCGGAATAACTATTGAGAAAAAATTCAAAAAATATCAAAGATATTAAACCAGAGAATATCAAAACACAATGATTATGTAATAGCTCAGCCCCTAGGCCATAACTAGTGATGGGGGCTCAATTTTTAAAAA